>DATARX010000246.1:0-9447 GCA_036263955.1 Rhodopila sp. | reverse complement strand
TTGCCGCTGACGGTCAGGCAATCCAGGTGCAGGTGCTGGCGGATGTTCTGCATCAGCGCCTTGATCCCGCCCGCGTAATAGAAATCCTCCATCAGGTAGGCGGTGCCGCTGGGGCGGACATTGCCGATCACCGGCACGCGGCGGCTGTAACGTTCGAAATCATCCAGCCCGATGTCCTGTCCGGCGCGGCGCGCCATCGCGATCAGGTGGATGATGGCATTGGTGGAGCATCCCATCGCCATCGCCACGGCGATTGCGTTTTCGAATGCCGGCCGGGTCTGGATGCGCTGCGGGGTCAGGTCCTCCCACACCATTTCGACGATGCGGCGACCGCTTTCCGACGCAAGACGGATATGGCCGGCATCGGCGGCGGGGACCGAGGAGCCGCCGGGCAGCACCATGCCGACCGCCTCGGCGATCGCGGTCATGGTGCTGGCGGTGCCCATGGTCATGCAGGTGCCGTAGCTGCGGGCGATGCCTTGCTCAACACCGAGCCAGTCCTGTTCGGTGATTTTTCCGGCGCGCAACTCGTCCCAGTATTTCCAGCTATCGGAGCCGGAGCCGAGGAACTTGCCCTGGAAGTTGCCGCGCAGCATCGGCCCGGCCGGCAGGTAGATCGCCGGGATGTTCATGCTGGTGGCACCGAGCAGCAGGCCCGGCGTGGTCTTGTCGCAGCCGCCCATCAGCACCGCGCCGTCCACGGGGTGGGAGCGCAGCAACTCCTCGGTCTCCATCGCCAGCATGTTGCGGTACATCATGGTTGTCGGCTTGACGAAGCTTTCCGACACCGACAGGGCGGGGAGTTCGACCGGGAAGCCGCCGGCCATCAGGATGCCGCGCTTGACGTCGTCGACCCGCTGCTTGAAGTGGGCGTGGCAGGGTTGCAGGTCGGACCAGGTGTTGACGATGGCGATGACCGGCTTGCCTTGCCACTCCTCCGGCGAATAGCCCATCTGCATGGCGCGGGAGCGATGGCCGAAGGACCGCAGGTCGGCCGGGCCGAACCATCGCGCGCTGCGCAGTCCGGCGGCGGTTTTGCGCGGGGCAGGGGGCGTCGGTTTGGCGGGGGGCGTCAAATTGTCTGGCACGGTCGTATCCTCCAGTCGGGGCGATCGGCTGATCGCCGTTCCGGCTGGAATACGCGTTTTGTTGCGCTTAGTCCAAATCGGGTGGGATCGGAGGACAGTCTGGCCGGGCGGGGTCAGTCGTCGCGCCGTCGCCGGCCCACCGGCGTGCCGAACGGATCGGCGGCGGCGCGTAGCCGCTGATCCTGGTCGATCCACCCTTGCGCCGCGGCTTCGGTGGCAAAGCCCGCGGCAGTCTGCGGCAGTGCACCGAAGCGAACGATTTCGACGGCGAAGCTATCATCGTCGCGGTGGACAATTTGATAGGAAATGTCGGCCATCAGGCGATCATACCATGCAGGCGGCATGACCGCACGTGTGGTTTGAGAAATGGCCCGCAATCATGGATCCGGATGCGATGCCACTGCTTCCTGGGCCCGGGAGACGATCCCAGCGGCGCGCTGCACGGTGATATCCTTCAGGATATGGACCCCGCCCGAAGCAGTCGCGAGCTTGACCTCCCCCTGCTCATCGTAAATGGCCACGATGTGACGAAGCTGCACCACGACCAAGCCGCCGGTCACGGTTTCGAACGTGACCCAGCTCAATTGATCCAACTCATGTGATCCCGCTCATCGGGCGCCGCGGGAGATCATCAGCTTGATGTAATCCGCCCGGCTGGTGCCATCATAGGACATGCCGAAGGGCTTTTTCTCGGTGGTGGTGGCGGCCGGCTTCGTTTCGTCCGGCGAGGGTTTGGCGCGCTTCATCTTCGCTGTGGTCGGCGGCACGATCGAACGCGCGACCGCGACGCTCAGCTCTGTCGCCTGCCGGGTCGCTCCGTCGGCACGTCCCTCGCGCCAGGATGCGACGTCCTTGCGCAACTGGTCTTTCATCGCATCGGCGGCGTCGTCGGGGGCCAAATCGGCCTCGTTCGGGTTCGATGCGGCGTCGGGCGTTGCGCTCATGCGTATTTCCTTTTGGTGAGCCGTCGCATTGGCGGCATCAACCCCAGGGCGGGCGCCGCGGGGTTTTTCGGCAAGCGTTTGGGCGAAGCAGGTCAGGTCAGACCGACGAGAGCCTGTCGAGGATGAGAGCCTGTCGAGGACCGGGCGGCCGGCAAAGACAGGATCGGCAAAGACAGGATCGGCAAAGTCAGGATCGACGACGTCAGGGGAAGCGCCGATCCCGCGCGAAGATCAAACGTTTATGTGCGCACGTTCGCCGGAAATGCAAGTCCGGCGGGGAGATACCCCTGGCGGCGCGGGCGCTGAGCCTATACCGTCCGATCGGTTGAAATGGCGGTTACAAGCCGGAAGATATCAACAGGCCACATATCGCGGCCCCATCACGCCTCTTCGAACGCCGCCGGCAAACGTCCCGATTTGAATATGATCGTCGGCTCCTCGTCGTAATCGCCCAGTTCCGCGTCGCCCGAGGTGGAGAATGCGACGACGCCGGCCCGGATCGACGCGAGATCCTCGGCTTTTTTGCGCGCGACCTCCAGCGACCGGCAGCGCACGGGGGTTTCGGCGGTCAACCGCGTGCCTTTGCCGGACTTGAATGCCTGCACGAGATAGAGGGTCTCACGCGCCATGGAAGACGATTCCTAACCTGAGATTATCGCCCGAACGATAACAAACTGATCCAAATTCGAAACAGGGAATACCATGCAGATCCGAGTCGGCTATGAAATCGTCTACGACTGCGTCCAACCGACGCCCATGGTGCTGATGCTGCACGTCCATCATTCGCGAGTCGCCGATATCGTGGTTCCGGATCACCTGGTCACGGAGCCGGCGTTGCCGGTCCGCGCCTATCATGACTCGTTCGGCAACTGGTGCAGCCGCATCGTGGCGCCCGCCGGCCGGACCCGCATCGCCAGCACCGCCGTGGTGAACGATGCCGGGTTGCCCGATCCGATCGTGCCATCGGCGCGGCAGCACGCGGTGCAGGAGTTGCCCGACGACGCGCTCGTTTTCCTGCTGGGCAGCCGGTATTGCGAGACGGACCGGCTGTCGGAGACGGCCTGGGCGCTGTTCGGCCAGACACCGACCGGCTGGGGACGGGTGCAGGCGATCTGCGATTTCGTGCACAAGCATATCGTGTTCGACTACATGGCGGCGCGCTCCTCCAAGACGGCGTGGGATGTGTTCAACGAAAAGCGTGGCGTTTGCCGCGACTATGCCCATCTGGCGGTGGCCTTCACCCGGGCGATGAACATCCCGGCGCGGTACTGCACTGGATATCTGAGCGATATCGGTGTGCCGCCGCCGCATTCATTGATGGATTTCGCCGGTTGGTTCGAGGCGTATCTGGACGGCGCCTGGCACACATTCGATCCGCGCAACAACAAGCCGCTGTTCGGCCGTGTGCTGATCGCGCGCGGCCGGGATGCGGTGGATGTGCCGATCAGCAATACGTTCGGGCCGAATACCCTGGTCAGCTTCAAGGTGGTGGCGGATGAGGAGATTGCGTCCGAGGCTTAGTGCGCGCCCGCGATCGGCGTTCGGCCGCGCACGCGTCCTCCCAACCACTCGTATTTGATGTATATCAAGGTGAAATCGCCTGAGGCGTGTTGCTGTCGCCAAATCGGAACGGGATAGAAAGAAAGGGCCGGCGTGCAACGTGAAGCAGATACATCAGATTGAAACGAGAGCGGCCATCAGCAAGAGAAGGGCGTCGATTCACGAAGTGGACCTGGTGTCACTTGCTTCGACCGCTGATGCGCTTTCCGCGGATGGCAGAATTGATCTCGCCGCTTTCGTCATAGAGGTGCTTTATTATTGTGCGGAACGACAGATCGACCATAAGAACGTGATCGCCTTTCCTGGCGCACAATGCGACCATGGCTGACGCGGCCGATACATCCGGACATGAGCCCGGCGATCGGATCGATGTCAGGATTGGGGTTGAGATCACCACTTTCCGAAGGGATGCCGGCCTGGATTTGAGCACGGCCGCGGCGGGACTGGCGGTTTCGAAGGCCGCGCTCGAGGGTTTTGAAGCGGGAGCCCTGCGGATCCCGCCGCACGTCCTTCTGGTGATGGCGCGGCTGTATGGTTTTACCCTCGAAGCCTTGTTCCAGCGATTGCGCTGAGGGTGGGATCGTAGCGACAACGAGATGGGTCCCGGATCTCGTCGCTACGGCTTCGCGGTTGCCTTGGCCTGGGCGGCGTGACTGGTTTGGGCGGCGTGATTGGCCTGGGCGGCGTGATTGGCCTGGGCGGCGTGAACGGCCTGAACGGCCTCGGCGGTTACTTCGGCGGAGATTCGGGCCAATACGCTTTCAAGGCCGGCGGGCGTTGTCGTTGCCAGTTCCAACGCGGCTCGGCGAAGGGCTTCGCGACGGATCAGATGCGCGGTCATTGTCTCGTGGGTGGGATCGGGTGCGTCAGCGTCGGTCATCACACAGTCTCCCGAAACGCCTGCCGCATCCCGGGGGACGCGACAGGCGGGTACGTTCAGGCGGCTTCGGCAGGCGGTTCGACGTGGTCGCCGACCATGGCTTCGGTGGTGATCATCAGGCCGCCGACGGAGGCCGCGTTCTGCAGGGCGCAGCGCACGACTTTGGTCGGATCGATGATGCCGGCCTTGACCAGGTCCTTGAACGTGCCGGTCTGGGCATCGAAGCCGTAGTTGTAATCATCCTTTTCCAGCGTCTTGCCGGAGATCACCGCGCCGTCTTCGCCGCCGTTGGCGGCGATCTGGCGCAGCGGGGTGAGAGCGGCCTTGCGGACGATCTCGATCCCGACGCGCTGGTCTTCGTTTTCCGCCTTCAGTTTCAGCAGGATCTGCGAGGCGCGCGCCAGGGCGACCCCGCCACCGGGGACGATGCCTTCCTCGACCGCCGCGCGGGTCGCATGCAGGGCGTCGTCGACGCGGTCCTTACGCTCCTTCACCTCGCTCTCGGAGGCCCCGCCGACGCGGATGATGGCGACGCCACCGGCCAGCTTCGCCAGGCGTTCCTGCAGCTTTTCCTTGTCGTAGTCCGAGGTGGTTTCCTCGATCTGGGCACGGATCTGGGTACAGCGGGCCTGGATGTCGCCCTTCTTGCCGGCACCTTCGACGATGGTGGTGTTTTCCTTGTCGATCAGCACCTTCTTGGCGGTGCCGAGCATCGGCAGGGTGACGCTTTCCAGCTTGATGCCGAGGTCGTCGCTGATCACCTCGCCCTTGGTCAGGACGGCGATATCCTCCAGCATGGCCTTGCGGCGATCACCGAAACCGGGCGCCTTCACGGCCGCGACCTTCAGGCCGCCGCGCAGCTTGTTCACCACCAGGGTTGCCAGGGCTTCGCCCTCGACGTCCTCGGCGATGATCAGCAACGGGCGCCCGGACTGGGCGACGGCTTCCAGCACCGGCAGGATCGATTGCAGGTTGGACAGCTTCTTCTCGTTGAGCAGGATGTAGGGGTTGTCCAGTTCGACCGTCATCTTCTCGGCGTTGGTGATGAAGTAGGGCGACATGTAGCCGCGGTCGAACTTCATGCCCTCGACGACGTCGAGTTCGGTGACCATGCCCTTGGCTTCCTCGACGGTGATGACACCTTCGTTGCCGACCTTCTGCATTGCCTCGGCGATCATCTTGCCGATTTCGGGCTCATCATTGGCGGAAATGGTGCCGACCTGGGCGGTTTCCGCCTGGGTGGTGATCTTCCTGGAGCGCTTTTGCAGTTCGTCCACCAGGGCGATGACGGCCTTGTCGACGCCGCGCTTGAGGTCCATCGGATTCATGCCGGCGGAGACCGCCTTGGCGCCCTCGCGGATGATCGCATGCGCCAGCACGATCGCCGTGGTGGTGCCGTCACCGGCGATGTCGTTGGTTTTCGAGGCCACTTCGCGCACCAGCTGGACGCCCATGTTCTCGAACTTGTCAGTGAGTTCGATTTCCTTGGCCACCGAGACGCCGTCCTTGGTGCTGCGGGGCGAACCATAGTTCTTGTCGAGCAGCACGTTGCGTCCCTTGGGACCGAGGGTGACCTTCACGGCCTCGGCGAGTGTATCCACGCCGCGCATCATGCGCTGGCGGGCATCGCCACCGAACCGAACATCCTTCGCAGGCATTTGCGTATCCTTCCCGAAATTCATATGCGTAGCCGGCTCGCCGATCGGCCGGTGCCGACGGCGGATTTTATGGTCGTTCGCCGAATAAGGACGGCGTCCAGGGGGCTGATCGAAGCCACCGCGACAAAAGGTGTTTCGCCGGTCCGTAAGGTTTAGCACTCTTCCCGGGCGAGTGCCAGGGGGAAGTATCCGGGGGAAGTAGCCGGGGGAAGTGCCAGGGGGACGTATCCGGGGGAAGTGCCCAGGGGACGATCCGGGACGAACGTACCGCGGCGGGACATTTTCGGCATTCCTTGTGGTGACGCAGCGATTGCCGGCTGCGGCGTTTCCATTGATCGACGGGGGATTGCGCCCAACTAAGCCACCGTGGTGGAGAGCCACATCGCGGGCTTGTTGAGCAGCCGGTCGTGACGGTCTGGCGGCGGAAAAGGTGATGCCATGACGAACGATGATGCCATGACAATACGGACCATTGACGGCCTCCACGCCGCCCAGCGCGACGATATCGCCGATCTGGTGACGCGGCGCCCGGTGCCGGGTCCCCATCTCGACCAGGTGGATCCATTTCTGTTTCTCAACCATCATGGTCCGCAGGTGTACCAGCCGAACAATTCCGGCCTGCCATTCGGACCCCACCCGCATCGGGGCTTTGAAACAGTGACGTTCATCCTCGATGGCAGTCTCGCGCATCGCGATTCGGCCGGGCATGAAAGCGTGATCGAGGCGGGCGGGGTGCAATGGATGACGGCGGGATCGGGCCTTGTTCATGCCGAACTGTCGCCGGCCGCCTTCAAGAAGGAAGGCGGGCGACTGGAGCTTCTTCAGCTTTGGGTCAATCTTCCGTCACGCCTGAAAATGACGGAGCCACGCTACACCGGGGTACAGTTTGACCACATCCCTGGCGTTCCGATTGCTGATGGAAAGGGCGTGCTGAATCTGATTTCCGGCAGTTTCGAGGGCAGGATCGGGCCGATCCCGTCGCTGACGGGTGTGTTCATGTCCACCGTGCGCCTGTCGGCTGGTGGTGTCGTCGCGCTCCCGGCACCCCGCGAGCGGAGCGTGTTCCTGTATGTTGTCAGCGGCGAGGTCACGGTGTCGGGGACGGCGGTGAAGCCCTGGAACCTCGTCAGGATGAACGACGACGGCGATGCGATCCCGACGGAGGCAAGGACCGATGCGGTCCTGCTGTTCGGGCATGGCGATCCGATCGGGGAACCGGTGGTGGCGCATGGGCCATTCGTCATGAACACGGACGAGGAGATCGCGGTCGCGATCCGCGACTATCGCGCGGGGACGTTCGCCCGCGCGGGCAGATTGGGCGAGGTGGGCCGATAGCGTTCGCCGGACGGACGGGCGTACGGACGGACGGGCGAACGGGCGAACGGGCGAACGGGTGTCGATGCGACCAAAGCCATGCTTCCGCTCCAGCGAGTCAGACGTTTGTCCACACATTTCGTATGGCACAGGTGTTGAAAGCTACGCGACCTCGCCCAAGTGACCCCGGCCGTAAGGCCGGTCGGGTTCCCGATGCGCGTTTGGAGCGAGGTGATTATGCGTTTGAGTGTATTTCTGATGGCGGCGGCGGTGGTGATCGGCGGGGCTGGTGTTGCGAAGGCGCAGGATGCGACCGCGGGCCAGGCCGTGTTCAAGACGCAATGCTCGATTTGCCACTCGGTGGCGGCCGGCAAGAACATGATGGGCCCGAGTCTGTTCGGCGTGGTTGGACGGCCGGCGGGCCACGTGCCGGGGTTCCATTATTCGGCGGCGAACAAGGGCTCCGGCCTGACCTGGGATGTGGCGACGTTGAACCGCTTCCTGACGAGCCCCCAGGCGGTGGTGCCGAAGACCATTATGCCGTACCCCGGCTTGAAGGATGACAAGAAGCGGGCCGACCTGATCGCCTACCTGTCGACGCTGCATTAGACCATGATGGTTTGAGGTTGACCCGTCTTTCGGCGTTCGTTCATGGTCTAACTGTTTGTTTGATCGCGTGATTCACGCCTTCTGACGGTGTCAGCCCCAGGCGATCTAGCGCGCAGAGGCTTCAGGACGAAGCCACTACGGTCAACGCTCATTGTTCGAGCGGGTGGTCTGGGGGCGATTGAGGCCTGAGGCTGGTTCAGCCTCAGGCGGTCGCGCTTTGTTTCATTGGCCTGCCGTCCTGGAGGTTCGCCGCGGAATGCGGTAAACTTCCGGACAGGACGCTGGAAACGCGGCGTTGTTCGGACCCGGGTTGGCCGTGCCCGATGATCGGCAGGGAACCGGCGATGTATCCCGCGCGCTAAATCCCATATAGGATAGGACTTTAGCGCGGGTGGAAAAATTGGCGGCAGCAGAAATCACGACGGCCATGGTGTCGGCAGCCTTTGGGGCGACGGCAGCGCAGGCGAAGCCGCGGGACGGGGATCCGTTTCGTGCGGGCGACTACGTGGTCTATCCCACACATGGCGTGGGCAAGATCGACAAGATCGGGTCGGAGGAGATCGGCGGCCACAAGCTTGAGCTGATCACGATTTCCTTCGATGAGAATCGGATGACTCTCCGCGTGCCGGTTGCCCAGGCTCGGGCGACCGGGCTGCGCAAGCTGGCGACGCCGGCGGAGATGACGCAGGTGATGACCATCCTGGCCGGGCGGCCGAAGACCAGCCGGTTGATGTGGGCGAAGCGGGCGCAGGAGTTTCAGGCGAAGATCAACTCCGGTGACCTGAAGGCGGTCGCCGAGGTGTGTCGCGACCTGCAGGCGGTGGCGAACGGATCGGCACCTAGCTACAGCCAGCGGAATTTGTTCGAACTGGCGATCGATCGCCTTGCCGGGGAGTTTGCCGGGGTGGCCGGTATCGACAAGGCGGATGCGATTGCCAAGCTGACACAGCACCTGGTCGATGGACGGGCAGCGGATAATGCGCGTTCGGATCGCGGTCGGGATGACGCCGAGGCGAAATCGGCTGAGCATGCGGTATCGCTGGCGCCTGCGGCCGTATAAGAGGCTCGCAGGCAACCGCTTCATCCCGAAGCACGCCGAAGGGGATGCAAGAGGGGACCATGGTATTCAAGCCGAACTACAATCAGCAGCGGGCGGAGCGCGATCGCGCGAAGCAGGCGAAAAAGGAAGCGAAGCTGCGGGACCGCGAGGATGCCGCGGCGCTGCGCCGGAAGGCGGAGCAGGAGGGCGGGGCGCCGGCGGAACCCGGTGCCGCTGAGACGCCCGAGTCGTGATCGCGGATTGAGACGATGAAGCGGCGTAGTGAGAGCACGTATGTGCTGTTCGACGTGACCTATGTGGATGGCACGCAGACGTCCAACCGGAAGGTCTTGAG
>DATARX010000222.1:0-42126 GCA_036263955.1 Rhodopila sp. | reverse complement strand
TCTGCGTCATCCTGTCGATGTATGGCGGCGGGTTCGCGACGGTGCCGGCGTATCTGGCCGACATGTTCGGCACCCAGTTCGTCGGCGCGATCCATGGCCGCCTGCTGACCGCCTGGTCCACCGCCGGCGTGATCGGCCCGGTGCTGGTCAGCTACATGCGGGAAGGCGCGATTTCCGCGGGCGTGCCGCGATCCTCGGTCTATGATGTGACGCTTTACCTGCTGTCGGGATTGTTGGTGATCGGGCTGGTGGCGAACCTGCTGGTGCGGCCGGTCCCGCGCAAATGGTTCATGTCGGACGCCGAGGTGACCGCGTTGCAGAGCACGGCCGGCCGCGTGGGTGCGGCGCCGTCGACAGTCGCGGCGGGTGGCTTCAGTGCCGCCGCGGCGCTGGCCTGGGCCGCGGTCGGCATCCCGATCCTGTGGGGGGTCTGGATCACGCTCGACAAGGTCGCGGCGCTGTTTGGTTAGCCGCCGGTTGGTTAGCCGCCGGTTGGTTAGCCGCCGGTATTGGGGTTCCGCGTGGCATGCGGGTCGAGCCAGCCCATGGCTGCATTCGGCTCGCTGTCCGTGGTGGGAAGATACGGCTTGATGTCGAGCAATGGCGTGCCATCGACGCAGTCGAGATAACGGACTTTCAGCGCGTCCGGGGCATCGAAGCCGTCGAAGGCGACCACGGACAGGCCGATCGGGTTGGGGCGGAACGGGGCGCGGGTGGCAAACACGCCGCGGGGTTGCGGATCGAATGGCGGGGTGAAACTCAGCTTCGGCGGCGTCGCCTGATCCAGCCAGTACAGCAGGATCAGGTGGGAAAATCCCTCCAGGCTGCGCAGTCCTTCGACGAATTCCGGCAACACATGGGCGATGCAGACCGGGGCCGGATCGGGCTGGCGGCCGTTGCGCGGGCAGTCCGCGATCGCGCGCCACGGGGTGTGCAACGTGCCGATCGGGTTAAGGGAGAGGCTGGTCACTGCGGGTCCTTTCTTGCAATCAGCCACGGTTGGTCATGCAATCAGCCACGGTTGGTCATGCAATCAGCCGCGGCTGGCGACGGCTCGGTCGTGGGACGTCGCCTCAATAGCCGCGATCCCAGTCGATCACATTGCGCATCGGGGCGCCGTCCAGCCAGGCCCGCAGGTTTTCGCAAAACAGATCGATCGCGCCGTGCCGGTCCTGGTCGCTGAGTGAGGATGTGTGCGGCGTGATCAGCACCCGGGGATCGGACCATAGCCGGCCCGGCGGCGCGTGTTCGAACTCGCCGACATAGACGTCGAGCGCGGCGCCACGCAGATGGTCGCGGGCCAGTGCGTCGGCGAGCGCGTCTTCATCGATGATCTCCCCCCGGGCGACGTTGACCAGGATGGCGCCTGGCTTCATCGCGGCGAAACGATTGTCGTTAAATAGGCGGTCCGTTTCCGGCGTCCATTGGCAGCAGATGATGACGACGTCACTGACGGGCAGCCAACGATCGAGGTCCGCGGCGGCGCCGATTGCGCTGAACCCCGGCGGCAGGGCCTGGTCCGGCACCGCATGGCGGCGGGTGCCGACGACCCGCATGCCCAGCGCGGCGCACAGACGGCCGACCTCCTGCCCGATGCCGCCTGCCCCGACCACGCAGGCGGTCTTTCCCTGCAGCAGCAACGGCCGGTAGGGCCGGGCGTTCATCACGTTGCCGGCACGATCTATGGCGGCACGGTGCAGGCCCTTGGCGAGATACAGGATGCCGGCCACGGCGTATTCGGCGATCGCCAGGGCGTTGGCCGATCCGCGCGATGTCGTTACTGTTACGTCGCTGCGCCACAAATCGCCGCGCATCAGGTTGCTGGCCCCTGCTGGTCGCTGATGAAACCATTTCAGCCGCGGCGCCCGAGCGCGGAGGTCGAGCGGGAATGGCCAGCCGCCAATGACGATATCGGCTTCGGCCAGCAGGCGGTCGCGCTCCGCCCGGGTGGCGTGGCCGTTGGCGTCGGGCGAGAGATAGCGATTTACGGTGAACGTGGGCCAGGTTTCGCGGAACTCGCCGTCGAACCAGCCGCCAGCGTCGATCAGTTTCGACGTCGGATCGACAGCGTCGATCTTCGCCCGTTCCTCGGCGCTGAGGCGGGTGATAGCCAGGATGTTGGGCATGCGCGGTTCTCCAGTCAGGTCGTTCGTTCCGGCGTGCTGAGCATACACGGGATTTCTTGATCCATGGCATGGCCGGCCGCCCTTGCCTTCCCGGGAAACTTGGGCACTCTTGTCCGCGCCACCAAGCGACCGGAACCAAGATGACCCAGCCCCCCGTTCTGCTTTCCACCGATGACCGCGGCGTCGCCACCGTCACGCTCAACCGGCCGGAGGTCGGCAACGCCTACAACGCCGCCATGCTGGGCGGGCTGATCGACGGCCTGACAGCGCTTGCCGCCGATCCGGCCATACGCTGCCTCGTTATCCGCGGGGCCGGCAAGCATTTCCAGGCCGGCGCCGACATCAAATGGCTTGGCGAGGTCGCGCATTATCCACCGGCCGAGAACTACGCCGCCTCCATCGCGACGACGCGGGCGATGCAACTGCTGAATGAATTTCCCAAACCAACCATCGCGCTGGTGCATGGCGCCTGCTTCGGCGGCGGCATCGGCATCGTCTGCTGCGTCGACGTCGCCTTCGCCACGCCGGATTCGCAGTTCGGCATTACGGAAATTCGTGTCGGTGTCGCCGCCACGCCGATCTCCACCCACATGGTCAACGCGATCGGCCTGCGGCACACCCGCCGCTACGCCTTGACCGGCGAGCGTTTCGACGCGCGCGAAGCCGAACGCATCGGCCTGGTCCATGAGGTGGTGCCAACGGATGCGATGGAAGCGAAGCTGGAAGGCGTGCTCGAGGCGATCTTCCGGGGCAGTCCCACGGCGATCACGATGACCAAGAACAGTGTGCTCGGCGCCAACGACTTGACGCTGGACGAGCGTCAGGTCTCCATGCTGGCGCACGAAGGATGGACGCAACGCGCGTCACCGGAGGGTCTGGAAGGCACCGCGGCGTTCCGCGAAAAGCGCTCACCGTCGTGGTATCGGCCTGATCACTCCAACGTGTAGCCAACCTCAGCCGGGTGGAGTTCATTTTGTCAGGCATGACCGACACGAAACCATCGACCGCACATCCCCAGGGCCAGGTTCTGGCCGCCCCTCCCAGGCGCGCCGCGCAGCCGCCGGGGCCGTGCGCCATGGTTATCTTCGGCGCCGGCGGGGACCTGACCAAGCGCCTGTTGGTGCCGGCCTTATACAACCTCGCCACCACCGGGCTGCTGCCGGAACATTTCGAGCTGATCGGGGTCGACCTCGCCGACCTTGATGCCGGCACGTGGCGCGACAGCCTGCACAAGATGATGGAAAGCTTCGTCGGCAAGGCGGCCAGCGAAAGCCGGATCGACAAGGTCGATGAGGACACCTGGAAGCGCTTGACGGGTCATATCACTTACATCAAGGGCGACCTGAACGACGAGGGCCTGTACCAAAAGCTGAAGCAGCACATCGACCAGCAGTCCGATACGGGCGGCAACTGCCTGTTCTACCTGGCGATCGCCGACCGGTTTTTCGGGCCGGTCGTTACCAACCTGGGCAAGGCGGGGCTGTTCGAGGAAAACTGGGACCCGGACGGCACGAAGCCGGAGCACTGGCGCCGCGTGGTGATCGAGAAACCATTTGGCCATGACGGGGCCTCGGCCAAGGCGCTGAACGCCACCATCCTGCGTCAGGCGGAAGAGCATCAGATCTATCGGATCGACCACTTCCTGGGGAAGGAGACGGTCCAGAACATCATGGCGCTGCGTTTTGCAAACGGAATATTCGAGCCGCTGTGGAATCGCGACCGGATCGACCACGTGCAGATCACCGTCGCGGAAACGGTCGGGGTGGAAACGCGCGGCCGGTTCTATGAGAAAACCGGCGCGCTGCGCGACATGATTCCGAACCATGTGTTCCAGCTTCTGGCGATGGTGGCGATGGAACCGCCGGGCGGCTTCGACGCGCACGCGGTCCGTAGCCGCAAGGCCGATGTCTTCGCGGCGCTGCGCACGGTCGAGCCGGCCGACGCGGTGCGCGGCCAGTACGGTCCCGGCCCGGACGGCGTGATCGGCTACCGCCAGGAAAAGGACGTCGATCCGCAATCCGGGATCGAAACGTACGGGGCGATGCAACTGGAAATCGACAACTGGCGCTGGGCCGGCGTGCCGTTCTACCTGCGTACCGGCAAGCACATGTCGCGGCGGATGACGGAAATCGCCATCCGCTTCAAGTCCGCGCCGTACGCGCCGTTCGAGGACACCGATGTTGCCGCCCTGCCCCCCAACTGGCTGCTGCTGCAGATCCAACCCGACGAAGGGATCGCCCTGCAGTTCGAGGTGAAACGCCCGGGCCCGGTAGTGGATCTCGCGCCCGTGCGCATGGCGTTCAAATACGCCGACTGGTTCCCGAAAGAGCCGAACATCGGGTACGAGACGCTGATCTACGATGTCATGACAGGTGACCAGACACTCTTAAACCGTGCCGATATGGTCGAGGAGACGTGGCGGGTGGTGGGAAAGGTACTGGACGCCTGGTCCAAGGAGCCACCGAAGAATTTTCCGAACTACGCATCCGGCAGCGATGGCCCCGCCGAGGCCGACGCGTTACTGGCACGGACAGGTCGCGCCTGGCGTGCGGTGCTGGATAACGCGCCTGGTGCGCGATGACCGGTAACGCGCCTGGTGCGCGGTGACCGATAACGGGAAGAGCGGTTAGGTTTTCGCTGTTATCGGCTGGAGCCTTTGGCTCCCCTCGCGCCAGTCGATATTGCAGCAGCGGATTTCGACCGGCTCATGACCAGAAATGGGCCAGCCACCTGCACACCTGCCGTCGAAGCCCGTGTTCAGGGCACGTTGTGGCGGCAAGCGTCAGATGGCCAGGTCATGCCGGGCCACGACCGTGAACGGAACAAGCCTTACTGCATGAATTGTCGCGCTCGGACGATGGCTTCGTCGAACGCTGAAATCACCTGACGGTGGCTCGAATTATCGTTCATGCTCTCGATGTCGTTGAACCCGCGGCTCATTGCCACCGACAGCAGGATGGTGTTCGCCCCAGTTTGAGGACCGTGCAGGTTCATCAACCGGGCGGCACCGCGCAGGGCACCAACGGCGCAGCGCCGGCCATCCCGCGTTTCGTATCGCCGCTGCACCCAATCCTTGCGATCTTCGATCAGCGCCCGGCCGACCGTCAGAACCTGCAGCGTGACAGCGTCAGGCTGGCCGACGGGAAGTGGCTGAAAGGCCTGTAGCGGGATTGATTTGGAAACAGGCGGCGCACCAAACGCAAAATGCGACAGGCGCGTCCAGATCGAAGGCTTCGCGGGGCTGGCGGTCGAGGTGCTTACAAAACCAAGTCCATCAAACGGCATGGGTGCCTCCCATGGTTGCAGTCTGGTTGCGGGGTACCGCAGGTTAAAGCACAGTTTCGGTCCGCTTGTTCGCCGTGCACGATAAGTTAACCAGCGATCGGGCCGCAGCCGACCCTATACCGTTGACGCATCATCAGCATGATCACAACAACTTGAGCCGCAGTGCGATGTCACGCCAACGGCAGGCGCACGATGAACCGGGCGCCGAGGACGCGACCGGCGCTGTCGCGGCGATTCTCGGCGGAGATCTGGCCGTGCAGCGCTTCCACGATTTGCCGGCTGATCGACAGGCCCAGTCCGGAATGCTGTCCGAAACTCTCGCCTTTCGGCCGTTCCGAATAGAACCGGTCGAAAATATGCTCCAGGTTGGCATCGGGGATACCGGGGCCTTCGTCCTCGACACTCAGTTCAGCGACTCCGCCGGCTGCGCGGGCCCGCACGACGATGCGGCCGCGCGGCGGGCTGAAGGAATGCGCGTTGCCGATCAGGTTGCGCAGCACCTGCACCAACCGGTCCTCCACCGCCCAGACCGACACGCCGTTCGGCGGTGCGACCACCTCTAGCTTGGGGTCGTTGTCTTCGTCGCGCGTGGCCTCATCCAGTTCCTGCAGCGTGCGCAGGATCGGCACCACATCGAGCGGCTGGGCGCTGACCCGCGACAGTTCGGCATCCAGTCGCGAGGCATCGGACACGTCGCTGATCAGCCGGTCCAGCCGTACCACGTCCTGCGCGATGATAGTCAGCAATTGCCGCTGCCGGCTGGGCTCCTCGATCCGGCGCAGGGTCTCGATCGCGCTGCGGATCGAGGACAGCGGGTTCTTGATCTCGTGCGCCACGTCGGCGGCGAAGCGTTCGGTGGCGTCCATGCGGGCCCACAATGCGGCGGACGAGTCCGACAGCGCCGAGGCGAGCACGCCGACCTCATCGCGCCGGCGCAGCAGTGATGGCGGGACGCTGCCGGACCGGCCGCGACCTTCGCGCATGTCGGCCGCGGCTTCGGCCAGGCGCAGGATGGGACGGGCGATGGTCAGCGACAAATACCATGACAGCAGCACGGTCAAACCGAGCGCCAGGCCGAACAGCGCCAGGATCGACATGCGCACGGTGAACAAGCTTTCGTCGACCTCCCGCGCCTCGCGCGTCAGGGAGATGATGCCGACGGTATGCTTGTCGCGTTCGACCGGCACCGCGACAGTGACCAGCAGGCGATTGTCCTTGGTGCGGCGGATGTAGGGCGCGGTTTCGTTGCTGTTGCCGGTGCTGTTGAGGCGCAATTCTTCCTTCACGTCCGGTTGCCAGTCGGGTCCACCGGCCGAGGGCGTGGTATCGACCAGGGCCATCGGTGCTTCATGCGGCAGAACGCCCAGCACGCGATCGTAGATCCAGCCGATCGTCCCAAGGATTGGCCCGTGATCCAACGGCGGCGGCAGCGGTTCGGTGGTGACGACGCCACCCGGCCCCGGCCGCTGGCGCGAATCCGCCAGGACGGTGCCGTCCGGCGCATACAACCGAGCCTGGGCGTCGGGCGTCGGTTCGGTCAGGCGGCGCAGCAGGGAGGCCGCGACCTCCGACACCAGTTTGGGATTGTCGGGATCGGTCGTGCGGACCGCGCTTTCACCCAGCGCGCCGGCGAAAACCCTGGCCTGTTCGCGCAGCGCGGTCACCTGGGCTTCGAGCAGGCCGTTCTGGTACTGGTCGAGATACAGCAGCGCCACCACCAGCAGCGCCAACGGCAGCGCATTGACCATCAGGATGCGACGCAGCAACGGCGACACCCAGCGCGGCCGGAAACGCGTGGTCGGCGCGGTCGCCCGCATTAGCCCGGAGAGCATGGCGCCATCGGGCAATCACTGCTCCTTATAACGATAGCCGATGCCGTACAGCGTCTCGATATGATTGAACTCTTCGGTTCCGGTCCGGAACTTTTTCCGGATCCGCTTTACGTGGCTATCGATGGTGCGGTCGTCGACGTAGATGTTCTCGCCATAGGCGGCGTCGATCAGTTGGTCGCGGCTTTTTACCATGCCTGGCCGGGCGGCGAGCGCCTTCACCAGCAGGAATTCGGTGACTGTAAGCTGGATATCGTGGCCTTTCCAGGTGCACTGATGCTTCGTCTCGTCCAGCACCAGGTCGCCGCGGGTCATGACGCCGCCCGGGGCGGTGCCCGATCCTTCGGCCTTCCCGGCCTCATTGCGGCGCAGCAAGGCGCGGATACGCTCCAGCAGCAGGCGCTGGCTGAACGGCTTGGTGATGTAATCGTCCGCCCCGAGGCGCAGGCCCATCAGTTCGTCGACTTCCTCGTCCTTGGAGGTCAGGAAGATCACCGGGATGGAACTGCGCTGACGCAGACGCTGCAGCAACTCCATCCCATCCATGCGGGGCATCTTGATGTCGAGCACGGCGAGGTCCACCGGCTTCGCGGTCAGGCCCTGCAGGGCGCTTTCGCCATCGGTGTAGGTGCGGACGGTGAAGCCTTCTTGCTCCAGCGTCATGGAGACGCTGGTGAGGATGTTGCGGTCGTCGTCGACCAGGGCGATGGTCTGCTTCATCTTGGGTTCCTTGCGAGTCCGTTCGCCAATGTAGCACATATGGCAGGGGATTGTGGCGGATTGCGGACGAGGAGTGAACGGAATATGGCATCTGCTCCGGCGGCCGAAAACCCGGCCTGGCAGGCGAGGCTTCTGTTGCGGGCGGCGCGCAACGGGACGTTGGCGACAAGCGCCAAAGGCCAGCCGTTCGCCTCCCTGGTGACGCCGGCGTGCATGCCGGACGGGTCGCTGTTGCTGCTTTTGTCACAACTGGCGGAGCATACGCGGCACCTGACGGCAGACCCGCGCTGCTCGATCATGGTGTCCGGGGAGGCGGCAAGCGCCAACCCGCAGACGACGCCACGCGTGACCGTGACCGGCGTTGCGGAGGTGGTGGACGACAAGGCGCTGAAGGCTCGCTATCTGGCGGTACATCCTTATGCCGCGCTGTATGCCGACTTTGGTGACTTCGCGACCTGGCGAATGGCACCCGCGGCCGGGATCTTGGTGGGCGGGTTCGCTCGGGCGTTCCGGCTGAGAGCGACGGACCTGGCGCCGGACGCCGACGTGGTGTCGGCGTTGCGGGCGGCGGAAGAGAGTATTCTGTCGCACTGCAACCGGGATCATGCGGATGCCCTGGCGGCGATCGCCGGGTCCACCGGGGACTGGCGCATGGTGATCGCCGACGTGGACGGTTTCGATCTGGCGCTTGGGGAAAAGGTGGTCCGGTTCGCCTGGTCCGCACCGGTGAAGGATGCGGGCGACGTGCGGCAGGAACTGGTGCGGATGGCGCAGGCGGCGCGCGGCTGATGACGGGCCAAGGCGCGACTTGGATGTGTATATTTCACAGACAAGATACACATTAGGTGTATGATGCGTTCCGGAAGGCACATGTGGCTTCGAAGATGCGAACCAACATTGAAATCGATGACGACCTGATCGCCGAAGCAATCCGAGCCAGCGGGGCGAAGACGAAGAAAGCCGCGGTCGAAGAAGGGTTGCGTCTGCTGGTCCGTCTGGCAGAGCAAAAGCGTGCCGTCGAGGACATGACCGGCCTTGGCTGGGAGGGCGACCTGGGTGCCAGTCGCGAAGGCCGTGATCTTTGATCGTGGTGGATAGCTCGGTCTGGATCGCAAACCTCCGCAATCAACGGACGCCACCTGTGGACTTGCTGCTGACACTCGCGGGACGCGAGCCGTTGATCGTCGGCGACCTGGTGATGCTGGAGGTGTTGCAAGGTGCCCGTGATGAGGTGCATGCCGCGCGAATCGAGCACGATCTGCGACGTTATGTCCTGCAGCCGATGCTTACGGAGGACATCGCCGTCCAGGCCGCGCGCAACTATCGGGCGATGCGCACGAGCGGCATTACCGTACGTAAGACAGTCGTTATGATCATCGGCACTTTTTGTATTCAAAGAGGCCATCAGCTCCTGCACGATGATCGGGACTTCGACCCAATGGAACGGCTCCTCGGCCTCTCGGTCATCCGTTAGACGGGAGGCGGCCCGGGAATCGTCCGCCCTCTGGCCGTCGCGCGCGACATGTGACAGCCTTCCGGCAGCAGCCTGGGCGCAACGTCCGGGCAGAGAAACAAAGCCGGCCGTCAGAGTCCGGTGCTGGAGGAAAACAAATGTTCGAGGTCCTGGACCAGCGGCGATCGCTGACCGGTAATCAAAAACGCATCGTTGCCGCGGCCATCCTCGGCGATATGCTGGAGTTCTTCGACTACTTCCTGATCGGATTCGTGCTGGCCTTCGTGGTGGGACCGTGGAAGCTGACCTTCCTGGAATCGGCGATCGTTCTGCTATCATCCGGCATCGGCGCGATGTTCGGCGCCGCGTTCTGGGGCTGGATGGCCGACAAGATCGGTCGCCGGCCGGTGTTCAACCTGACGATCCTGAATTTTTCACTCGCCACGGGCGCGCTGTACTTCACCCCCGACAACGGCTGGATCTACTTGACGCTGATGCGCACCGTCGTCGGTTTCGGCGTCGGCGGCCTGTACTGCGTCGACCTGCCGCTGGTGCAGGAATTCATGCCCGCCAGCAAACGCGGCTTCGTCGGTGGCCTGGTCACCGCCTTCATCCCCATCGGCGTGATGATCGGCAGCCTGCTGGGTGGCTACCTGGCGCCGGCGATCGGCTGGCGTGGGCTGTTCGCCGTCGGCGTGCTGCCGGGGCTGGCGGTGCTGCTGGTCCGCATGTGGGTGCCGGAATCACCGCGCTGGCTGCTGCGCCAGGGCCGCGTCGAGGATGCCAAGAAGTCACTGGCCTGGGCGCTGCAGATCGACCCGAACCGGATCCCGGACCCGACGCCGCTGGAAGGCGAGAGCACGCCCACCCGGTTCCTGGATCTTTTCAAGTATCCGCGCAGCCTGGTCGTATCCTGGTTGGGCAACCTGGGTGCGCAGACCGGCGTGTACGGCGTCATCCTGTGGGCGCCGACATTGTTCGTTCTGGTGCTGCATATCTCACCGGCCGAGGCTTCCAAGGCGATGGTTGCCGTAACGATCGCCGGTGTGGTCGGGCGCGTATCGTTTTCCTGGCTGTCCGAACATCTGGGCCGGCGGTTGTCCGGCGGCTTGCTGGGTTTCGGCGCTGCGGTGTTCATTGCGTTGGCTGGTATTTATCACGGCGACATGATCTTCGGCGTGTCTGCCTTCTGGCTGTTGTTGATCTGTGCCTTCTTCTTCGCCGATGGCGGCTTCGCCGTGGTCGGTCCGTACGCCGCCGAGGTGTGGCCGTCACATCTGCGCACCTCCGGCATGGGCAGCGCGTACGGGTTCGGCGGGATCGGCAAGATCATCGGTCCGCTGGGCCTGGCCTTGGTCGTGGGCAGTTCCAACGTGGTGAAGCCGGACGCCACGCTGGATGCGATCCAGCCTGCGTTCCTGTATCTGGCAAGCTGGTTCGTACTGGCCGGCGCGGTTTACTTGTTCCTGGGGATCGAAACCAAGGGCCGTTCGATCGAACAGATCGACAGCGAACTAAAGAGGGCGCCAGCGGTGGCCGAGTAGGCGGGCGGGACGGTCACCCGAGCGCCAGCGCCTCAGTGACCGTCCCCCGGCACTCCCCAAACCCGATCGATGCGTAGCCATCGCGGTGGGCGGCGGCGCGGAAGATCACCTCGTCACCATCGACCAGGAAGCTGCGCGTTTCGCCATTTGGCAGAGCGACGGGATTGCGGCCGCCGCGAGTCATTTCCAGCAGGCATCCTTCGGTTCCGGGTTCGATGCCGGATACCGTGCCGCTGCCGAACAGATCACCCGGCTGCAGATTGCAGCCGTTGGAGGTGTGGTGCGCCACCATCTGCGCCACGGTCCAATAGAGCATCGCCGCGTTCGAGCGCGACAGCAGATGCGGCACCTCGCCGGCCGCGCGCATCTTCGGCGTCAGCAGCAGCACCTGGAAGTCGATATTGAAACATCCATGGGCCTGGTCCGCCGGATCCAGCAGATGCGGCAAGGGCGCGGGATCGCCGGATGGCCGCGGCGGCTGGGGGATCCGAAACGGCGCCAGGGCCTCCGTGGTGACGATCCAGGGCGTAACGAACGTCGACAGGCTTTTGGACAGGAATGGACCCAGCGGTTGCGATTCCCAGGCCTGGATGTCACGCGCGGACCAGTCGTTCAGCAGGCAGAAACCGGCGATGTGCCGGGATGCCTCGGCGATCGGGATCGGCCTGCCGATTTCGTTTCCCTGGCCGATCCAGACGCCGAGTTCCAGTTCGTAATCCAGGCTGCGGGATGGTCCGAAATCCGGCGCCGCCTGCGAGGACGGCTTGCGCTGTCCATTGGGACGCCGAACCAATCCCCCTGACGGCCGCACCGACGACGCGCGACTATGATACGCTACCGGCACGTATTTGTAGTTCGGCATCAGCGGATTTTCCGGCCGGTTGATCGAACCCGCCGTGCGGGCGTGGTGGATTCCGGCGAAGAAATCCGTAAAGTCGCCGATGCGGGCGGGAAGATGCAGGACACACCGAGCGGAATCGTGCAGAAGACGTTGCTGTCGTTTCGGTGCGTCGGCATTGGCAGCATCCAGGATCTCGCCAACCCGGCGTCGGAGGGCCCGACGGGCCGCCGGCCCTGCTTCCAGCAACGGATTGAGCGTGCGCCCACTGGCGGCCTCGGCCGCGTCGCGCGCGGCACCGGCGAACAGACCGGCTTCCAGCGCCGCGCCGATATCGAAAATACTGTCGCCGATCGCCACCCCGCCACGCGCCGAACCGCCTTCGGGGCTGAACACGCCGAGCGGAAGGTTCTGAATTGGGAACGTCGCGTGCCCGTTGGCCGAGGTGACCCAACTGGTGCGGCTTGTGGCATGCGTGTCGTCGATCATTGGCGTGTTTCCCTGGGCTGGGTGGATCGATAGCGCATTCTGGTCCGGGAGGCCACGCTTGCACTCCCCGCGCGACTGGGCCAACGTTGGTGCAAGAGCGCCGAGACGCCAAGGACTACGGGGAAACGAACAAGATGAATCAGGGTCAGAGACTGACTCCCGAATTGATCGGTCGTGCGATCGACAAGGTCTCCTTGAACAAGGCGCTGATGTTCATCATCGCTGTCGCCGCGGCGGGATTTCTCTTCGATTCCTTCGACATCGTCATCGTGTCCTACGGGCTGCCGCTGATCCGGCAGGAGTTCGGTCTCGATCCGAAACAGGTTGGCCTGATCGGATCGGCCGCACTCGCCGGGATGGGCCTGGGATCCTGGTTCTGGGGATGGGTGGCGGATCGATGGGGCCGGCGCGTGGTGTTCGCCGCAACGGTGCTGATGTTTTCGGTCTGCACCGGCATCGCCGGGATGTCGATGTCGCTGGGGTTCCTTGTCGGCGCCCGCTTCCTGACCGGCCTGGGCCTGGGCGGCATGGTGCCGATCGACCAGGCATTGGTCGCGGAGTATGCCCCCGCGCGCATTCGCGGCCGGGTCAGCGCGATGCTGCCGCTGTGCTGGCCCATCGGCATCTTCGCCGCCGCGGGGGCCGGCCTGCTGATCGTGCCCAATTTCGGGTGGCGCTGGCTGTTCGCGTTGGGCGCCCTGCCCGCGGTTCTGGTCTTTCTCATCCGTCGTGGGATCCCGGAGTCACCGCGCTGGCTGGCCGACCAGGACCGGCACCGGGAAGCCCGAGCCTCGCTGGCGTACGTGGGGGTGAACAGCGCCATGATCGAACAGGCCCGAGCGGAACTCGCGGCTCTGCCGGAGCGCGAGATCGAACGCGAGGCAACGTTTGGCGATCTGTTCACCGCGCCCTATGTACGCCGGGTCGCGCATACGTGGCTGATGTGGTTCTGTTCGGGCTTCGCTGCCTATGCATTCAGCGTGTGGCTGCCGACGATTTTCGCGACTTATTACCATATCAATCTGACCCGCACGCTGGTCTATACCTTCATCGTCGCCGGCACCCAGGTCGTGGGGCGCGTGGTCGCGTTCAGCCTGATTGATCTGGTCGGCCGCAAGGCACTGATCGTCATCGGCTACGGCGTCGCCGGGGTGGCGGCGCTGATGTTTACCCAGGCAACGACCGGAATGGCGCTGCTGACGACGGCGATGGTCTACGGTGCATTCGCCGATATCGGATCGCTGGCGATGACTGTCTATACACCTGAGGTGTATCCGGTGCGCATCCGCGGCAAGGGCGCGGCGATCGCGATGGGGTGGGGGCGGTTCGGGGGCATGGTGTCGCCCCTCGTCGCCGGGTTCCTGATCAGCGCCGACAATTTGATCTGGGTGTGGGGCCTGATGGCCGCGTTCCAGTTCACCGCATCCGGGCTGACATTGCTGATGGCGCACGAAACCAGCGGGCGCAATCTGGAGTCGGTGGCACGCCCCGCCTGACGGTGTTAGTCCAGAAACGCGCGTAGTTGTTCGATTACGAACGCCGGACGTTCCCGCACCGAGGCGTGGCCGGCGACCGGAACTTCCACCACTTTGCTGCCGGGGATGGTTCCATTCATCCATTGCGCGGCATCCTTGAACGACTGCCGTTCGGCTGAACCCAGCATGATCAATGTGGGCGCGGATATCTTCTTCGTTTGCTCCCGCGCATCCAGCGTCGCCAGCGCTTCACAGGCGAGGGCGTAGCCTTCATCATCGCAGATCTCGAACATTTCGTGTACGTGACGCACGTCTGGTCCGTTCGCTTCCCGCGATCCCTCGGTGAAGAATACCTGCATCAGCATCGGAATAAGGCTTTTGACGCCGTCTTTCCTTGCGGCGGCCGCGCGCACCGGCCAATTGGCGCGGGATTCGTCGTCGTAGCGTGGTGAGCAATCCATCAGCACCAGTTTGTCGACCATATCGGGATAGGTGCCGGCAAAATGTTGGGCGATGCTGCCGCCCAGGGAAATACCGATCAGGTGAAACTTTTTCAGATCCTCCCGCAACGCCACCTGATGCAGTTGTTCGGTCAGTTCCGGCACGCCGTATTGATGGCCGGGCAGTTTTGTCCCGGGGTGGCCCGGCAGGCTGTAGGCGATCAGTTCGTTCCGGCCCATCAATGGGTCCAGCACGTCCCAAAGTCGCCAGGATTGTCCCAGGCAGTGGATCATCACCACCGGCTTTCCCTTGCCGCGGCGGTGCAGTTCGATCAGCCCCGGATCAAGGGGCCGCGGAGTCCAGTTTTCCATCGTGCTTTGTCCTTGTGAGCGCGTTTACCCGGCCGGGAATGCCGCCTGGTCCTGGGGGTGGAGGACGAATCCGGCCGGGCGGCCGTTGCGGCGCGCCGCCTCGGTCGGTGGCAGCGAGACGTCCCAAGTGAGCGCATCGAAACGATAGCCGTTCACCTTGTCTGCCGATGTCGAAACGACATACAGCAGGGGCGGCACCATTTCCTCCGGTTCGACCAGCCGGGGCTTGGTCCCTTCCCTGCTCCAGTCCCGCATTTCCTGGTTCATCCCCGGCGTGTTGGCCCCGGCGCCGGGATTGACGATGTTCACCGTGACACCGGTGCCGGCGACTTCCCGGGCCCAGACCTCGGTCGCCATCTCCAGCGCCGCCTTCGACGATCCGTAGGGGATGGCGCCGTGCCTGTTCATCGTATCCAGTTTGGTGGTGACGTTGATGATGCGGCCCCAGCCCTGCTTCACCAGGATGGCCGCGACCCGCCGCGCCATCTGATCGGCGGCGACGTAGTTGGTGTCCATGACGTTCTGGATCACCTCGTCCTTCACCTCCCAGAATTTTCGCGGTCTTTCACGGCGAAACCGGTCCGGATCGATGTACGTGAAGGTCAGGCCGGCATTGTTCACCAGAATATCCACGCGCCCGAACACCGAAACCGCCTCGGCAACGATACGGTCGCACGCTTCGGGGGCGCGGATGTCCCCGACCATGGGGCGCACGTTCGGCGTGCCTTGCATTGGCGCGACGTCCTCCGGCAGATGGCCGACCGCGAGTACGCGCACGCCGGACTTTGCCAGCCCCAGCGCCATTGCCCGCCCCAATCCGCGCAATCCGCCGGTTACGATCGCCACGCGATCCGTCATGGCGTCACTCGGCCGCGACGATACGAGACGACGTTTCCGTGCGGAAATGCGGCATCACTTCCTTGGCGAATCGCTGCAGGTTCTGGCGCGAGGTTCCGCCACCGTTCAGCAGGACATACTCCACGCCCTGCGCCTGCAGCCGTTCGATCTTGCGGCAGATTTCATCGGGCGTGCCGTACAGCGCGCTTTCCTCGCTGGCTTCCTTGGTGTCGGAGAAGGCCATGATGCTGGCTTTATTGTTTCCATCCGGCCGTTGGCTGATCGTGTGCAGCCTGCGTTGCGCCACCATCCGCCGCTCCACCGCCGCGGCTTTTTCGGCTTCGGTATCGGCGACGAAGAAGGCACGGGCGACACCAACCTGGGATGGATCGAAGGCGTGACCGCACGCCAGCATCGCGGCTTTGTATGTATTGAAACGATTGATCGTCTCGTCGATCGAAGCGAACTGATCCAGCAACAGATTATGCCCGCGCGCCGCGACCTTGCGAATGCTCTCGGCGTGGCCGGCGCCTTGCCAGAACGGCGGATGCGGCTTCTGGTTGGTTGGCGGCTCCACGACGATGTCATCGAACTGCCAGTATTTTCCGCTGAACGAGAACCGTTCGTCCGATGTCCAGGCCATGGTGATGATATCGATGGATTCTTCAAACCGAGCGCCGGCTTCTTCCATGGGAATGCGGAAGCCGACGAATTCGTTATGGCGGTAACCCTTGCCGACGCCGAAATCCAGTCGGCCGCCGGACAGCAAATCCACTGTCGCGGCCTGTTCGGCCAGCAGCACCGGGTTGTGCCAGGGCAACACGAGGACCGCGGTGCCCAGCCGCAGTGTGGTGGTTTTGGCACCGATCCAACTTAGCAGGTTCAGCGTGGCGGAAACCTGTCCGAACCCGGTGAAATGATGCTCGACGATAAAGGAACTGTGATAGCCCAGCGCTTCGGCTTCGATCAGGTATTCGATGTAGTCGTTGAATCCCGCCGCGCTGTCGACGTCCGGTCCACCACGCTGCGCCTGGGCGGCGCCGAATAGTCCGAAACGCATGGTCTCTCTCCCTTTATTCATTGCCGCCAGATTGGGCGGACAGGGGAGAAATGTCCAGTCTGGCCGTTAGTTCCCTTCCGCCGGTCGCTTTGGCACCGAAGCCAGGAACTCCGCCAGTTGTTGCTTCCAGAACTTCGCCATCCCGGTCGTGCCATGGCCGCGTGTTTCCGCGCTGGCCGGGATCAACAGCATTTGGCCATTCTTCACGCGCTTCATGGCTTCCGCCATCAGCCCTGTTTGTGGCGGATTGCGCTCATCGTCGGCGGAATTGATCGCCAGCAGCGACGCTGAAATCCGCGCCAATCCAGGCGCGGCGTTGTAGTCGCGCGAAGCCTCCCACTGGTAGATGAAGTCGTTGGCGTCGGCGGGCGGCGGCGCGGCCAGGCGTTCGTCCACCAGTTGATCGGCTTTCGCCCGTGTGGGGGCCAGCGCCTGATAGCCCAGCGTGCCGCCGCTGGTGGCGATCCCCATGAATACGTTGGCCAGACGCAGCGACGGCGGTTCTGTCGTGTAGTTCCCGCCGTCGTAGGATGGATCCTGCCGGATCGTTTCGACCAGCATGCGTCGCATCATCCAGTTGCGGCTGGCCATCTCGGTCGGTTGTGACGCCATTGGCACCAGCGCATCCATGAAATCCGGATGGGTTTCTCCCCAAAGCCACACATGCATCCCGCCCATCGAGTTACCGAGTACCAGGCGCAGATGGCGGATATGCAGGCCTTCGCTGACCAGGCGATATTGCGCCTGCACCATGTCGTCATAGTTGTAGTGCGGAAAATGCGCGCGCAACCCGGCTGACGGACGGGCCGACCGCCCCGCCCCGAGGGCATCCGGAAGTATAATGAAATAGCGGCTGGCATCCAGCGGCTGGTTCGGTCCGAACAGTTCCCCGGCGAACCCAGGCGTCAGCATGGCGGTGCCCGACTGGCTGGTGCCGTGCAGGATCAGCACCGGCTGACCATCCGGATTGCCGATCGTGGTGTAATGCAGTCGCAACGCCGGCATCACCTCGCCGGTGTGGAATCTGAAGTCGTGCGCGACCCAGTCCCCGGTGTGCGGCGTTGGATATTCGGCGGCCATGGCGGAACAGGACATCAGCCACAGGGCAACCACGCGCAGCCACATCGTCCGCTCCTTCAGGCGGCCTTTTTCGACCGCTTTGTCTTGTTCCCGCGCACCTGACTTGGGGCGCTGCCGGCCTTGGCGCGATCCAACACGAAACGAGCGTAGTCGTCCATATCCCCATCGAACGGCGTAACGGTTCCGTCCGCGGCCAGCCACAGCCGGTCGGCAACCAGTTCCATCAGCGACCGGTCGTGGGTGATCAGAATGACCGCGCCCTGATACTCGTTCAGCGCGTCCAGCAAGGCGCGGCGGCTATCGATGTCCAGATGGTTCGTCGGCTCATCGAGGATCAGCAGATGCGGCGCCGCCATCGCCACCAGGTTCAGCAGCAGCCTCGCCCGTTCGCCGCCCGACAGGTTCTCCACCGTGGTCGATTGTTTCGCGAATCCAATCCCGAAGCTTGCCAGGCGGGACCGGTGCGATGTTTCGCTGTCGTCGGGTCGTTCCCGCCCAATGATGTCCAGCGGCGTGTCGGTGGGATTCAGTGCCTCGATCTGATGCTGGTGGAACCAGCCGACCTTGATCCGCCGTTCGCGCTGCAAATAGCCGGCTTGCAGTTCCAACGCGCCGGCCGCCATCTTTGCGAAGGTGGATTTGCCGGCGCCGTTCACCCCCAGCAGCCCGATGCGGTCGTCCACGTCCAACCGCAGGTTCAGGTTCCGCAATACCGGTTCGTTGCCATATCCCACCGACGCGGCCTCCAGCCGCATCAGCGGCGGCGCGAGCGGGCGCGTGGGCGAAGGCAGGGTGAACGGGGCGACCCGTTCCTCGATGGTGGTGGCAACCGGTTCCATCTTCGCCAGTCGTTTCATTCGCGACTGTGCCTGTGCCGCCTTGCTCGCCTTCGCCTTGAATCGATCCACGAAACTCTGCAGATGCGCCCGCTCCGCCGCCTGTTTCGCGGCAAACGCCGACAACAATCTTGCCTTTTCCGCACGACGCTTTTCGAAGTCGTCGTAGCCGCCGCTGTACAGTTCCAGCTTGCCGTTCTGCAGATGCAAAATCGCATCGACCGAATTGTTCAGCAGTTCCCGGTCATGGCTGATGATGATCGCGGAATTCGGATACTTCCTGAGCCGAGCCTCCAACCACATCGCGCCTTCCAGGTCGAGGTAGTTGGTCGGTTCGTCCAGCAGCAGCAGATCGGGTTCCGCGAACAGCGCCGCCGCCAGCGCCACGCGCATGCGCCAGCCACCGGAGAATTCCGCCATCGGCCGTGACAGATCGTCGGTGGAAAATCCCAGTCCCGCCAGGATTTCACCCGCGCGCGCCGGGGCCCGGTCGGCATCGATCTCGGCCAGACGGGCATAGATGTCGGCAATCTGCTCCGGTTCGGCGGTTTCCAACTGGACCTGCAACGCTTCCCGTTGCTCATCGGCCGCCAGGATGGTGTCCAGCAGGCTGATCGGCGTCGCCGGATGTTCCTGCGCCACACTGGCAATTCGGGCCCCGCGCGGCAGCGCGAATTCGCCGCCGTCCGGCGCCAGTTCGCCCAGTATCAGCTTGAACAACGTGGATTTGCCGACGCCGTTGCGGCCGACCAGGCCGACCTTGGTATTGGCCGGCACCAGCACGCTGGCATGGTCAAAGAAGCGCCGCCCCCATGCGTTGAACACGAGGTCATCGATTTGAAGCATAGGGTGCCATTCGGTGTTGGGAGGTTCGCGCCTCTCTACCCGGTAGCGGCCGATTTTGCGAGCGATCCTTGCGGTTGGACGTTTGGCGCGTATGCTGGCGCCAGCCAATGGGGGATTTGTAACATGGCTTACAAGATTAAAATCAACGGCACGCAGCGAACCGTCGATGTCGACGGCGATATGCCGCTGCTTTGGGTGCTGCGCGACGAACTCGATATGAAGGGCAGCAAGTTCGGCTGTGGGGCCGGTTTGTGCGGCGCCTGCACGGTTCACCTGGACGGTACGGCCGTTCGCGGGTGCCAGACACCGATTTCCGCGGTGGGGACCGCCCATGTTTCGACCATCGAGGGCATGGCCGCCGATCCGGTGGGACGCCGGCTGCAAGCCGCGTGGATGGAACTTGACGTTCCGCAATGCGGCTATTGCCAGGCCGGACAGATCATGTCCGCGACCGCACTGTTGCGGCAAACGCCGCACCCGAACGACAGCGATATCGATGCGGCGATGGCCGGCAATGTCTGCCGTTGCTGTAGCTACACGCGTATTCGCGCCGCGATCAAACAGGCGGCCGGAGAGCACGCCGCCGAGAAGGGAGAACGGGCATGACCACACGCCGGACTTTCCTGAAGGTCAGCGCCGCGGCGGGCGGCGGGTTCATGCTACGGGCCACGATGCCGGCCGTTGCGTGGTCGCAAGGCCAGGCCGCGCCGCTGAATGCCTTCATCCGCATCGCACCCGACGGCATCATCACCATCATGTCGAAAAATCCCGAGGTCGGACAAGGCATCAAGACGATGCTGCCGATGGTGATCGCCGAGGAACTCGATGCCGACTGGAAGCAGGTACGCATCGAGCAGGCGGTGCTGAATGAGGCGAAATACGGCCGCCAGTTCGCCGGCGGCAGCATGGCGACACCACTGAACTACGATCCGCTGCGCCGGGTCGGCGCGGCTGGGCGGCAGATGCTGGTGGCCGCCGCGGCCGGCACGTGGAATGTCTCGCCCACGGAATGCCGGGCGCAGGCCGGCGTCGTGCATCACGACAAATCCGGCCGCAAAATCGGCTATGGCGCACTGGCATCCAAGGCAGCGAGACTGCCGGTCCCGGATCTGGCCAGCGTGACACTGAAAGATCCCAAAACCTTCACAATTATCGGCCGGCGCATTCCGGGGGTCGATAACATCAAGGTCGTCACCGGCCAGAAGCTGTTCGGCATCGACGTGACCGTGCCCGACATGCTGATTGCTGTGTTCCAGAAATGCCCGGTGTTCGGCGGCAAACTGGTCAGCGTGAATGTCGACGCGATCAAGAAGCTGCCAGGTATCCACGACGCTTTCATCGTTCGCGGCCAGCCCGGGCCGGACAAGCAGGCGCTGTCGGACGGTGTCGCCATCCTGGCGAAAAACTGGTGGGTGGCCAATCGTGCCCGTGAAAAGCTTGATATCGTCTGGGACGAAGGCCCGGTTGCCGCGCAAAGCACACAGGGGTTCGCCGAACAGGCCGCGAAACTGGGACAGGGAACGCCCGCGTCCTGGCTGCGGCGTGACGGCGACGCGGCCTCGGCGATGAAGGGAGCCGCGAAGGTCGTCGAAGCGGCCTACAGCTATCCGTTCCTTTCTCATATCGACCTCGAGCCGCAGAACTGCACCGCCCACTTCAAGGACGGCAAGGTGGTGCTGTGGGCACCGACGCAGAATCCCGGCCCCGGCCAGCAACTCGTGGCCAAGACACTGGGAATTCCCGAAAGTGACGTAACCGTCAACATGACCCGCATCGGCGGTGGCTTCGGCCGGCGCCTGCGTAACGACTTCATGGCGGAGGCGGCCTGGATCTCCAGGCAGGCCGGCGTACCGGTGAAGCTGCTGTGGAACCGGGCCGACGACATGCAGCACGATTTCTACCGCCCGGCGGGGTTCCACTTCTTCAAGGGCGGACTGGACGACAAGGGGGCCCTGGTCTCGCTCACCGACCATTTCGTTACCTTTGGACAAGGTGGCAAACTGGCGGACTCCGCGGCGATGGAACACACGGAATTCCCGGCCGCCCTGGTCGCCAACCTGGATTACGGCCAGTCGGTCATGGAACTCGGCGTACCCACCGGGCCCATGCGCGCACCACGCTCCAACGCGCTCGGTTTCGTGTTCCAGTCCTTCATCGATGAACTCGCCCACCAAGGCGGCCAGGATCCGGTGGCCTTCCGCCTGACGATTCTCGGCGAGCCGCGGGTGCTGGTGAATGCCACCGGACGTCCTGATGCCCTGCGTGACTTCAACACCGGACGCATGAGCAACGTGCTGCGGCGGGTGGCGGAGGTTTCGGGTTGGGCGGATCGCCACACGCTGCCGGCCCGCACCGCCAAAGGTGTCGCGTTCTACTTCAGCCACCTCGGCTACTTCGCCGAAGTGGTGCAGGCGACGGTGTCCAACGCCGGTGAGGTCAAGCTGGATCACGTCTGGATCGTCGGCGATGTCGGCAGCCAGATCATCAATCCCAGCGGCGCTGAAAACCAGGTCCAAGGCGCCGCCCTCGACGGTCTGGGCGCCGCGCTTGGGCAAGCCGTAACGATCGATCGTGGTCGGGTGCAACAAGCGAATTTCGATACGGTCAAGCCGTTGCGGATCGATCAGGTGCCCCCGGTGGAGGTGTATTTCCTGCACACCGACCATCCCCCGACCGGCCTGGGCGAACCCGCGCTGCCGCCCGTCATTCCTGCATTGTGCAATGCGATCTTCGCCGCGACTGGCAAGCGCATCCGCAGCCTGCCGATCGATACGAGTATGCTCAAGGTGTGATGCAGGTCTGCTGACCTGCCGTTCACGCAACGCCTTTAACGCAGCTGCCCGAGCCAATCGGTTCGGGCAGCTGGTGAATTTTTTGTCGATGCAGCGGGCGATCGTTCGCCGAGCGGCCTTGACCTTCACCGCGGCTTGCACCTTACCTGTGCGGCGCGCCGGAAGCAGCGCGCACGCAACGGGGGACGTCGTTCGATGAACATACCTGTCAGCAGAGACACCATCCGCCTGGGCTGCGGCGCCGGATTCTCCTCCGACCGATTGGGGCCGGCCATCGACCTGGCGCAGCGCGGGGCGCTGGATTACCTGGTGTTCGAGTGCATCGGCGAGCGCACCATGGCGTTCGGCCACCGCGATCGCATGCTCAATCCCGCACGCGGCTACAACCCGCAGCTCCGCGCCCGGATGCTCGGCGTGCTATCCCATTGTCACGCCAACGCGACGAAAATCATTACCAATATGGGTGTCGCCAATCCCCGCGCCGCCACCCAGTTGGTCATCGATATCGCGCGCGAACTCGGCTTATCGGGCCTCAAGGTTGCGTGCGTGGAGGGCGATGACGTCACCCATCTCATCGGCCCCGATACCGAATTCATCGACCATCCCGGTGCGGTGAAGGATGTCGGCCTGCGCATGGTCGGGGCCAACGTCTACCTGGGTGTGGAGGCGTTGTTGCCGGCGCTGCAAGCCGGCGCGGACGTCGTCATCGCCGGCCGCATCGCCGATCCCGCGCTGTTCCTGTCACCGCTGGTGCATCGTTTCGGCTGGGCGCTGGATGACTGGACCGCGTTGGGTCGTGGCACCCTGGCCGGCCACCTGATGGAATGCGGGATGCAGATCACCGGCGGATACTTCGCCGATCCCGGCTACAAGGATGTGCCTCGCCTTGCCGATTGCGGCTTCCCGATCGCCGAGGTTCAGGCGGACGGCAGCTTCGTCATCACCAAGCTGGACGATACCGGCGGCTGCGTGACGACGGCGACGGTGAAGGAGCAGCTTCTGTACGAAGTGCATGATCCCACCGCCTATCTGACGCCCGACGTGACAGCGAATTTCCGCGGCGTTTCGGTGCAGGAGGTCGGCCCTGATCGTGTGCGCGTCAGTGGCGCGGACGGCAGCCGCCGCCCGGATCAGTTGAAAGTCACCATCGGGTTCGACGGCGGTTTCCTGGGCGAAGGCGGCGTCAGCTACGCTGGTCCCAACGCCCGCGCCCGAGCGGAACTCGCCGCCGAGGTGGTGCGGGAACGACTGGCGCGAATCAACCAGCTTGGCGGCGATCTGCGGATCGATCTGATCGGGCTGAATTCGCTGTATCAGACAGCGGAAATCCCCGCCCGCGACAGCGCCGATATCCGCCTGCACGTGGCGTTGCGTTCGCCTGATCGAGACGACATCGACACGATGTTGTGGGAAGTCGAATCGCTGTTGTGTTGCGGCCCGGCCGGCGGCGGCGGATATCGCGGCCAGGTCACGCCCTGTGTTGTCACCCACTCGGCCCTGATCGCCCGCGACCAGGTTTCTCCCACATTCGAAATGTTCGTCGCATGAGCCAGAAACGCATCCACGACATCGCCCATGCCCGCGCCGGCGACAAGGGCAACACCTCCAACATTTCGGTCTGGGTCTATGACCCGAAAGACTATCCTTTGTTGAAACAGCAACTGACGGCGGAGCGGATCAGGCAAGCCTTCCCGAAACTCTTTACCGGGACGGTGACGCGGTATGAGATGGACGATTTGCACGGCCTGAACTTCGTGCTGCTGGACGCGCTGGAAGGTGGCGTGAACACGTCGCTCAATCTCGATTCGCACGGCAAGTCGTTCAGTTACCTGATCCTCGGGTTGCCGATCGAAGCGTAAACGCAGAGTGTGAGGGGACAATTCACGCTTCTCTACGATCGAATACTAGGCGCCAGTGCCCTCGACGAAACAGATGATTCGTGCGCCCGCCCAACAGGCGACGCCCTCGCCGGTTGGGTTGTCCTCCCGATGCAGGACGCTCTCCTCGGGGACATCGACCCAGGCGTAGGGCGGATTTTGCCACCGCGCGAATTCGTCGCCGATGAAGGCCTGGAAATGGCCGTCGACGATGCGATAACGAACGGTACGACAATCCGAACGGTCGCAGCAGGACAGGTTCGTGCGTGGCTGGCGTAGACTTTTGAACCACGGGGCCAGGGCCGGGTCGGCACCTTGCGGTGGCGCGGCCGAAAGCGGCGGCTGATAGCCATAGAGCAGACTTGCAGCGGCGAGCGTCGTGATCAGCCGTCGTGGCATCCGATCAATCCTCCTGCCTGTTCAATACCCTGCTCGATGCTGGGCCTCGATCATCCTATCCTGGACGGATGCGTTTGCCAGCCAATCCCATCATTTCGGATGCACGGGTTAGTGAATGGGCCAGTGAATGGGTCAGTCACGCGCGCCCCGCAACCTTCTCCTGGAATAGCGCACTGACCGCCAATATGCCAGAAACCCCGCCACCCCGGTTGTCGTGAACGGCGTTACTGGCTGTTCGAAAGCTTAGGTACGCTGTCTGTGCCGATCCCCTCGCTGAGCAACAGGTCCTTGTCCATACGTATCAAATCCGCGTTCGCCGCTCGCTCCCGAGAAATAGGGGGCTCGATGCCGGAGGCTTTTTCACGCGGCACAACCTCGCTTTGCGTCGGCTGATAATCCAGACCGTTCGCGCGGTTGCCGATCTCCGCCGGCACCGACCCGCCGGTCGGGCCCTGCGCCAGCGCGGGACCTGCCGCGCAGAGCATTGCGATCACCGCCAATAGATGGGTGCGCATCCGTGCCTCCTACTGATCCGGATGCGACACGTGCGCTTTCAGAACGACGATTCAAGTCACCCGTTTCATGCCCGGGAAGCAACGCTGCGCCCAGGGATTACGGCTTGAAGGATTTCGAGATTGTGAATCAACGCCCAAGTGCCCGGCGGTAGATCGACCACGCATTGAATCATCTTACAAAACAACCGGTCTACCGGGTCCGCTGGATCCAGATAGTCCGCCTCGCGGAGCGCGCGGTGGACCCGCACACAGTCATCACCGGTGGACTTTAGCAGGCTCCCCAGGAAGATCCGGGCCTGACCATCGGGAAGGCCGGCGAGCTTGCGCTCGATCAGGGTACCGCTAACCGTGTGCTGGCCATTCCGGCGCGGACGGCAACGAGCATGACCTGATGCCATTGTGGAGGGACTGCCACCACGCTCGGCGACCATCTGGCGAGCCGTCCTGCCGCGCCATTCGACGCAGACGTGTACTTCTTGTATCGAATTTCCAATTGCTCGAAGAGCGGGAACCGGAAGACCGTGAGCAACTGGGAGAAATGATGTGAAAGTATATGTATGGGGTGCCCTTATTGCCGTGGGAATGTCGGTGGCAATTGTCAGAGTCACCCACGTGATGGACCCGATTGCGTCCTATTCATTCCTCCTGACCGACTGGATCAGCCGGCCGGATATGGTCAGCCAGTGTGTGATCAGACTGAACCGAGGCCCGAACCCTCAGGATCAGGACGTGTGGAAGGCGATGGGAATAAGGGACCCGACAACACAGCCCTACCTTGGCCGGCTTCGCTACTGCTATGAAGGCTACTCAGACTGGCAACGCGCATTTCGGCCGCCATCGGGTTGATCGCGTAGGGATCAGGGCGCCCCCCAGGGCGGCCTTCAGGCCGGCGGTGTCATCTGTAACTGCCATAAACTGCCCGATTGCGATCACGCGCGGTTATCCCCGTCTCAGGGCGTCGGCTCGTGCCGCTTGAATGGGTAGCGCAACTGCCCCAGCAAGTGCTTGGGAACGTTATTATCGGGCGTGCCGAAAATGGCCGGGAACTGGCCCTCAGGCATATAGAAGGTGCCAAACGCAAGATCGAGAAATGGAAAGGTGGGAGCGAAATTCTTGTTTCCTCCTTGATCAGCGTGGGTGTGGTGCCAACGATGAAAGACCGGGCTGGCAATGGCATAACGGAATGGGCCATATGTCCAGTTCAAGTTCGCATGCGCCAGAAGAGCGAAAAGCGTATTGAACGGCACAAGGAAGAAGAATGCCTTAGGACTGAATCCGAGAAGGCTGACAAGAAAATTGAGCAGGGTGGAATAGAGAATGAAGTTGAAGGGATGATTTCGCACCGAGGTCAACCAGTCAACCCGCGTTGGCGCATGATGAATGCAATGGAAGCGCCACAGTGGATTCTGATGAAATAGCCGGTGACCCCAGTATTGAAGCAGGTCTGTGAGGAGCAAGATGATGGCGACCTGCATTAGAATGGGTGTGCTGGCTAGCGGAGCCGTCACGGCCGACGCAATCCGATCAAGGTGCGCATAGTCCACGGCGTAAGTGCGCGCCACAAGCGTGATATAGCCGTAAAGGAAAGGAGCCAAGAACCAGTAGGTGAGGTCCGTCTTCATGTCGGGGCGCCAAAACGGCTGCTTCTGGGCCTTGAACATCCAATGCAGCAAGCCAAACACCGTCAGGCCGATTACAAACCAAACGATGGTGGAGAGCAGAGTCGGAATCATCACCGCACTGACATACGAGGGACGGTCCTGCATAACGCTTGGTCCATATACCGGTCTGAACGGATTGCGGGTGAACGCAAAACGAGATTTCAACACTTGGCGTAAGTCTAAGGCACTGTTCGATAACGGTTCAAGCGATACCAGCCGGGGCCCAGTTCTGAGCGCCGATCAAGCCGCGGAACCGGTTCCAGAGATTGCACGCCTCTTCAGCATTGGCTTGCCGGCCGTTCGGTTGGGATAGCCCCTTCTACCCAGACCCGAGGAGCGAAGCGACCCCCTGGCGGCCGGCGGCCGGGAATGCAAACGACACGATCAGCGGGCGGATGCGTCCCAGCCCCCCCATGCCACACAGCCTATGCCACACAGCCTATGCCAGACAGCCCAGGCCAGACAGCCCATCGGCCGCTGGAATCACACCGCCAGGCGCAGCAGCCGGTCCGCATTACCATGGGCGATCTTTATTTTGTCCGCCGACGACACCGGAAGGCTGTCGAGGAATGCGCGCCCGGACGCATTCTGACTGAACGGGTAGTCCACCGAAAACAGGATTCGATCGGCCCCAAACGTCAGCAATGCCGCCATGAACGGCGGCATGGTGAAGAAGCCGCTGGTCGTGACATAAACCTGATCCAGAATAGTCTGGCTGACAGAGCGTTGCAGGAACCGCGGTGTTTCCCCGCCAAACGCCTGGTCGCACCGGGCGAGCATGGCGGGCAGACCCTCGCCCATATGGCCGATGATCAATTGCAGGTTCGGATAGCGGTCCAGCGTGCCGGAAAGCACCAAACGCAGCACATGCACCGCGGTCTCCGCGTGCCATCCCCAGCCGGCGGTCGCCATCATGAACGGCAAATTGCCGGGCAGGCCGTCGTAATACGCTTCCCGCACCGCCGCCGGCGGAATACCCGGATGCAGATAGATCGGCACGTTCAGCGTCTCGGCCCGAGCCAGAATCGGCGCGAAGACCGGGTCGTCCAGGAAACGCCCCGCGGTCAGGCCCTTGATCATCGCGCCGTGAAAGCCGAACGCCCGCACTGCGCGTTCCAGTTCATCCGCGGCCGCCTTGGGCGCCGTCATGGGAAGATGCGCGAAACCGGCATAGCGGCCAGGATGCGCCCCGATCACGCGGGCCAGCCTGTCGTTCAGTTCCCTCGCGACACCCAGACCCTCCACGGGTGGCAGCAGGTCGGCGCCCGGACCAGCCACGGACAGCACCTGAAGGCTGATCCCCGCGGCGTCCATCAGCCGCAACCGCCCCTCCCCCAGATCGGCCAACGCCTGTCGCCGCTCCATCGGCCCCAGTTCCTCCTCCGGTCCCGGATAGCCACGCGCGGCGATCAGGCCGGGGTCCATGGCCAGTACAAGGTCCGGTGCCATAAAGTGTTCTTCAAGCGCGACGATCCGCATCGGGCCATTCCTTTCGCAGTTTCGGATTTGCGGCTGGACCTGAGTTCTGGATGCTGGCGTTCTGTCCGGGCCTGCCCGCCTGATCAAATCGTCCGCGTTTCACCGAAGCTGTTGGCGTAACAGGACACGTTGCCCCGCCACCCAAGTTACGACCGATCGCAAGAGAGACAATCGGCAAGCCGCGCCTTACGCCTCGCTGAGGACGCAATGCCCGAACAGCACGCCGATCGGGAATGACATCAGGACCCAGGCGGCCAGCATGATCCGCACCTCATTCGGTAACAGACGCAGCAGAATTGCGCTGATAATGATAGTCGCCGCCGGACCGGCCATCGCAAATAGTCCGAGTGAAGCATCCCGGGTTTCCATCGGCAGCAATCTCCCGTTTGATGGCGCCCCGAGGCTTTTCCGGAACCGGCGCACAACGCGCGATGCAGGGCGCGTGCCATGCATGGAAATGTTTTCGGTTCAATGCTTTACAGAAATCTATCTCGGAAAATTGTAAGGAATTTGTAAATATTTCTGACATTGTCGCCTGGAGACTTCGGGGGGCTTGCGCGCCGGTTCCATTGCTTGTGCGGGCGGTCCACGCCTGCGGTTGTTTCAACCTCGGGCGCTCGTCCCCTGAAAGCGTCAGTCGATCCCGATGGCGATCTCATGGAACAGACGGGCCGGCAGGCCGCCGCCGGTGACGCCCTTCATCGGCGTGTCGTCATCGTTGCCCAGCCAGACGCCGATCAGCAACCCGTTCACCGCCCCAATGAACCATGCATCGCGAGAGTCCTGTGTCGTGCCTGTCTTCCCCGCCACCACGCGCCCAGCCACCGCCGCCGCCCGGCCGGAGCCTCGGCTGACCACCGCCCCCATCATGCGCGCCATCATTTGCGCCTGCTCGGGTTCGATCACCTTCTCGGGCTGGTGCGGCGTGCGGTCCAGCCCGTACGGGGTGACGCGATAGCCCCCGTTGAAAAACGGCGCATAGGCGGCGGTGAGTTCGAGCAGCCCAACCTCCCCCGTGCCGAGTGCGAGGGAGGCCGTGTTCGGCAGCTTGTCCCCGATCCCCAGCCTGGCCGCGGTGGCGGCAACGGCCTTCGGACCACCGGATCGCAACAGAAGCCGGACCGAGACAGTATTGATCGACTGGGCCAGCGCTTCTTCCATCGTCACTTCGCCGGAATAGCGCCGCTCGAAATTCACCGGGCTCCAGTTGCCGACGTGGATGGGTGCGTCCAGCACGGTATCCTCCGGCGTCATGCCGGTTTCGAGCGCCGTCAGCCAGACGAACGGCTTGAAGCACGACCCCGGCTGGCGCCGGGCCAGAACCGCCCTGTTGTATGGGCTTTCCCGGAAGTTGCGCCCCCCGACCATCGCGCGCACGGCGCCGGAGGCCGCGTCAATGACCACCACGGCCCCCTGCGTGGCATGCGCCGCCACGCCCGGACCATCCAGCAGCGCCGTCAGCCGGTTTTCGGCGATTGCCTGGTCGCGATTGTCCAGCGTCGTGCGCAACACCGCGTCGGCGTCCGGCCGCAACACCGCCTGGGACTGTTCGGCCACCCAGTCGGCGAACCAGCCGGGTGCCACCGGGCTTGGCGGGAACACGATCTGCGCCGCCGCAGCCTGCGCCTGATCGGCGGTGATTGCCCCGGCATCGACCATCGCATTCAGCACGTCCTTGCCGCGGGCCAGGGCCGCCGCGGGGTTGGCGCGCGGATTGAAACGCGAAGGAGCCCGCGGCAATCCGGCCAGAACCGCCGCCTGCGCCAGGCTCAGGCGCCGGGCGGAGACGCCGAAATACATCTTCGCCGCCGCGTCCATCCCCCACGCGCCGGACCCGAGGTAGACGCGATTAAGATAGATCTCGAGGATCTCCTGCTTGGTGAAGTGACGTTCCAGCCACAGCGTCAGCAGTACCTCCTGCACCTTGCGCTTCGTGGTCCGCGCGTTGGTCAGGAACAGCGTTTTCGCGACCTGCTGGGTGATCGTCGATCCCCCCTGCACGATCCGCCCGGCGGTCGCGTTGATCCAGGCCGCCCGCAGCATCCCGATCGGGTCGATGCCAAAATGGTGGTAGAATCGCCGATCCTCCACCGCGACGACCGCCGCCGGCAGGAACGGCGAAAAATCCTTCAGCCGCAGCGGCTCGCCCACCAGGTCGCCGAACGTCGCGATCACGTGGCCGGAGCGGTCCTCCAACGTCAGGCTGGGGCGGCGGACCGCATCCAGCGCTGACTCCGGGCGCGGGATATCCCAGCAGTACAGCAGTACCAGTACCGCCGCCGCCAACGCCAGCCAGACCGAGGCGATGAACCCCCAGCGCAGCAGCCAGAACAGTACCCGGCGCTTCCAGGACCGTTCCGGCCGCTGATCCAGGTCGGCCGGCAGCGCGGCCGGTGGGGCGACGATCCTGACCCGGGCGGTCGTATTGCGCGGCGGATCGAACCGGGGAACGGTGGGGGCTGGGCGCGGCATTCTGGGATTTGCTTAGCAGATTCGCGGGCCAGGGTGACGCGTTATCGACTCGGATCCAGGCTGCGCTCATCTTATGGCCACCGGCACTTGCGCGGACCGGTATCCGAGGCTTTTTTCGCGCGCCGCCGCCGGCCAGGCCGGCGCGCCGACCGCTCAGTTCAAGCGCCGACCGTTATCAATGTCGCATGCCATCATCTCGGTAGGAGGAACGCATCATGACAACAGACCTTGTGGAAAAAACCTGCACACCGTGCAAGGGCGGTATCCCGCCATTGAGCGCGGACGAAGCCGAGGCCTATCGCCGCCAGGCCCCGGAATGGGCGCTGCGCGACGAAGCGACCCGGATCGACCGGACCTATCGTTTCAGGAACTTCGCCGATGCGTTCGCCTTCGTGCGCCAGGCCGCCGAACTGGCCGAGACCGAAGCGCATCATCCGGACATTTCCTTCGGATGGGGCTACGCAACGGTTTCATTGCGTACCAAGAAGATCAAGGGCCTGCACGAGAACGATTTCATCATGGCCGTCAAACTCGATCGTATCGCCGGCAGTCCGGCGGGATGATCGCGTCACGTGAGGATCGCAACGGGTCCGGCGTCCGCCATGAAACCATGGCGGAGGCCAGCGCCTGTTCGCTTCGCATCGGCTCACGGCAATGGCTCCGGCACATTGTTTCAGCCCACATCTTCACCCGTTCAGATATGCGATCTGAACGGGATTCGCTCTAAATCATCGACCGCTGCCGCTCGACCTCCACGCCGGCCGACACCGCATCGGGGAAAATATCCAGCTTCTCCACCCGAACCCTGGCGGTTCTGACACGCGCGTCGGTCAGGCAGGCTTCGGCAATTCGTTCCGCCATGGTCTCGACCAGCCTGATATGGCCGGATCCAACGATCGTTCGCACCGAAAGGACGATCTTCTCGTAGCTCACCACCCGGTTGAGCTCATCGGGCCCCACCATGAGGCCGGCCAGCGCCGTGTCGTCGTCCACCACGAGGTCGACGTTGACACGAACACGTTGCCGGTCATCGTGCTCGTGTGGATAGATGCCGATGCTGGCGGACAACACCATGTCCCGCACGAAGACATGGCGCAGGCCCGGCCCCGACAGAGTGCCCTCGCGCGACGTCATTCTTTCGGGGTCGCCACGTTTCGCATCGGCAGGTTTGGCATCGGCAGGTTTGGCATCGGTAGGTTTGGCATCGGTGCGTTTCGCGCGTGTAGGTTTCGCGCGGGCACCCATTGCCTATGCTGCCCCCCGTCCAGGGCGACCATCTGGCCGGTCATCCCTGGCGAGCCCAGGATCATGATCGCGGTTCGGGCCACCTCTTCCGGGCTGATGCCGGGGCCGAACGGCACGGACGCAACGCGTTGGCCGAACTTCGCCTCGATCTGCCGCGGCGTGGGCAGCGCCGGCGCCGGCGCCGGCCCGATCGCATTGACCCGGATACGCGGCGCGAGCGCCAGGGCCATGGTCTCGGTCATCGCCAACAGTCCGGCTTTCGAGATCGTATAGGAGACGACGTACGGTGCCGGCGACGATACCGGCTGATCGAGCATGTTGATCACAACCCCCTCGGCAGGCGGAACCAGCGCCCGAGCGAAAGCCTGGATCAGCACGAAGGGGATGCGCAGGTTCGCGCCCATCTGGGCGTCCCATGACTCCCGGGTGACGTCGTCCCACGCCTCCCGGTCGCAGCGGCCGGCGTTGTTGATCAGCACCCCGACCGGACCGAGTTTTTCCGCCGCCAGCGGGATCAGCCGCTCCACCTGCGCCTCATCGGCCAGATCCGCCTGCAGCAGAACCGCGCGCCGACCCAGCCCTTGGACCTGTCGAAGCGTGTCGTCCGCCCCGACCCGGCTGCGGTCGCAATGGATGCCAACATCAAAGCCCTGAGCCGCCAGCGCAAGAACCGTCACTCGCCCCAGGGGCTGGGCGCCACCCATCACCAGGGCGACTTTCGGGATTTTGGCAGACATCTCGGTCATCGTTCACGCCCAGCGTAGTTCGCCGATGGCTGATCGTAAAGGCACACGGCAACAGGTATCGGGCGACAGGTATCGGGCGACAGGTATCGGGCGTCCCGAACACCCACGTGCCCGCGTGATCGCAGCCGTGGGAGCGGAGCCGCTTTACGGGCTCACATCCGGACTGACCGCCAACTGGCACAGTGCCGCTTCCAGGTCGTTTTGCATGGCCGCGATCTCCGTATCGATCCGTTTCATGCTCATGGTGCCCGCGGTTTCTTCCAACGCCGAGGCACGCGCCGCCAGTGCGTCAGCCCCCACATTACGGGCAGCGCCGGTGATGCCGTGCGCAAGGCAGTAGACCTCCCGGCTGTCGCCACGCCCCACAGCCTGTTTCATCAGCGCCAGATTCGCCTGCGTGTCTTCGGCGAACGTGCGCACAATTTCCGCCACCGCGTCGGCGCCAAGCATTTCTTCCAGCGCACGCAGCCGCGCATTCCCCGGATCGGGATTGGCCGACTGGAAGGTCGCCGGACGGAAATTCGCCTGTTGGAAATTCGCCCGTTGGAAATTCGCCTGTTGGAGATTGATGGGTTCCGGTCCGGATTCGACCGGGCGCCGGCGGGGCTTGGCCATCCCCTCGGCGATCGCCGCCCGCAGACGAGCCGGGGTGACCGGCTTGGTGGTCACGGCATCCATCCCGGCTTCCAGGCAAGCCTCCAGGGTATCCGTGCCAGACCCGGCGGTCAGCCCGACAATGGCGATCCCGGCATGACGGCCCTGGTCCGCGCGAATGTGGCGCGTGGCGGTCAAGCCGTCCATGTCCGGCATCATCACGTCCATCAGGATCAAGTCGTAACGGGCCCGCGCCAGGGCCGCGATCGCCTCCACGCCGTTGCCGACCGCATCGACCTGATGTCCGGATCGCTCCAGCAGACGAACCGCGACCAAGCGGTTGGTGGGATTGTCTTCGGCCAGCAGAACCCGCAGCCCCGGTTCCCGCCCTGATTCCGTTGTCCGTGATTCCGTTGTCCGTGATTCCGTTGTCCGTTCCGCGTCGACCAGCGGCGCAACCGGCGCGCTGGCCTCACAGTGCTTCAGCGTCACGTCGAACCGGAAGGTACTGCCGGTCCCCGGTTGGCTTTCGACGGTAATCTGTCCGCCCATCAGTTCGACCAGCCGGCGGCAAATCGCCAGGCCCAGCCCGCTGCCACCGAACCGGCGGGAAATCGAGCCGTCCATCTGGGTGAACTCCTGGAACATGCGCTCGACGGCGTCCGGGTCGATGCCGATCCCGCTGTCGGCGACAGCGAAGCGCAGCCGGAGCTGCCCATCCAGGGCTACTTCCTGGGTCAGCGTCAGGCCGACCCAGCCGTGGTCGGTGAACTTGACCGCATTTCCGGCCAGGTTCAGCAAAATCTGCCGCAAACGCCCGGGATCGCCGCGCACCGTCGCCGGCACGGCGTCATCCACGGCGGCCGACAAACGCAGGCCCTTGGTGCTTGCCTGGATCGTGCACAGGTCCACGACACCCGATAGCAGGGCGCGGGGGTCGAAATCGGTCTCCTCCAGTTCGACCCGCTGGGCTTCCAGGCGAGAGAAATCGAGGATGTCGTTGATCAGTTCCAGCAGATGGTCGCCCGACTGGCGGATCAGCCGCACATAGTCGCGCTGCGCCGGCCCCAGTTCCATGTCCTCCAGCAATCCGGCTACCCCGATGACGCCGTTCAACGGCGTGCGGATCTCGTGGCTCATGACCGCCAGGAATTCGGACCGGGCACGGGCCGCAGCTTCGGCCGCATCCCGGGCATCGGCCAGGACCTGCGCCGTGCGTTCCTGATCGGTGACGTCGGTGTAGGTGCGCACGGCCATGCCAGTGTCCAGCACCTTGGTGCGGACTTCCAACACCGTGCCGTTGCGCCGCACGCGACGGTAGACGCCGATGCCGCGGTCGATCCCACCCGATTCGACGAGCCTGCGCACCTCGGTATCTTCGTGGCTCGTGAACTCCCCAGTTGCCAGTTGCCATTCCAACAGCGTGTCGAACTCGAAGCCCGGGGTTCGCAAATGCGGCGGCAATTCCAGCAATTCGGCGGCGCGGGCATTCAGCACCGGGACATGCCGGGTCGCGTCCACGACCAACAGACCCTGGCTGATATTATCCACCGCCGCGCGCAGCATTTCCCGCGACCGCATGACATCGCTTCGGTGGCGGGCCAGCATCGTGCTGACCAGCAAGGTCAGCATCGTGACAACGAGGCCGATCGCGACGCAGCCCATCAGGTCACTTCGGTAGCCCGTGAGCCCGTCCGCCGTGGAGATGCCGACCACGACCAGCAGCCCGTAGGGATCGACGCGGCGCCAGCTGTAAACCCGTTCGATCGCGTCCGCCGTGCCGGGCATGCTCACGGTTCCGTTCGCCCCGACGGCGGCGCCCTTCATCAACGGGGTTTTGGACAGGTCGGTCGACAGGCTGGCCACGGTTTCCGGCGCGGCCGATCGGACGATGCCGTCCGAACCCAAAAGCAGCAGCGCGCCGCGCCCGATATTGAGCGAGGTATAGAAGCGCGACAGGAACGCCGGATCGAGCGAGGCGACAATGACGCCATCGAACGCACCGCCCGCATCGAACATTTTGCGCACGAACTGGACCGACCAACGCTTGGAAACCCGCCCCAGGACCGGGGTACTGATAAACAGCGTGTCGCCCGCGGCATCGCGGGTCATTTGGAAATGCGGCCGGTCTGCGATACTGGCGGGCACGCCGGTGATCGGGCCGAGATTGCTCGCGACCATGATGCCGTTCCGGTCCGCCAGCGAGAGTTGCAGCGTCAGTTCCCGGGTCAGGCCGCTTTCGTTCGCCCAGGCCTGCAGATCGAAATGAACCGGGTCGTGCGACCGCGCCACGCGAACTGCCCGCACCGTCGTATCGATCGCCTCGACCGTGCGGCGGATATTCTCTTCAAAGGCCTGGGTAAGGTTGCGCGAGTCCTGGACCGCGTCGTCCAACCCGGCATCATATTTCTGAACCAGGTAGGCGCCGATCCCGAGCCAGGTCAAAACCACCACCGGCAGGGCCGCCAGGGCGACACGGATGCGCACCGCGGATCAGGCCGACAGCCCGGCGATTGGCATATCGTGCGTCAGCGCCAACTTCGCCTTGAAAACGTCCGCCGGCACCGCATGCCCATACAGCCAACCCTGGCCTATGTGGCACCCCGCCTCTCCCACGAGTTGCGCCATCGCCTCGGTCTCCACGCCCTCGGCCACCACCTTCAACCCAAGTTCCCGGCCAAGCGATGCACTTGCTCGGACCACCTTGCGGGCGTCGCGGTTGGAGATCGCGTCACGCACGAAGGCCTGGTCTATCTTCATTTCGTTGAATGGCGTGCGCATCAGCGACAGCAGGCTGGAATGGCCGGTGCCGAAATCGTCCACCGCGAGATTAATCCCGCGGATCCGCAGGCGAGTCAGGATTTCCATCGCACAGGATGTGTCGGGAATGCCGTAGGTTTCGGTGACCTCCAGCACGAGGGCGCCGGGCGGCACGCGATGCTTTTGCAGTAACCACTCGATCCGGTCGGTGATCGTGGGATCATTCAGTAGCAGCGGCGACAAATTGACCGAAACCGAGCAATCCGGCCGGGTGTCGCGCCAGCACGCGCACGCCAACAGCGCCTGATCCAGCACCGAAAAGGTCAAGGCGGCGGCCATGCCATTTTGCTCCGCGACCGGCACAAACGCGGCCGGCGACACGGCGCGGCCGTCCGGCCAGACCCAGCGCGCCAGCGCTTCGGCGCCCCCGATGATCCCGGTCACCAGCGACGCCTGGGGCTGGAACCAGGCGATGATGTCGCCATGCTCGATCGCGTGGGCGAGTTGTCCGGGTGAGATCACGACCGCGGCGGTTGCACCCTGGTTGAGGATATGCGGTGCCTGGCGCAACAGACGTTGCAGTGCGGTCGGCAGGATCGGCTTGCGCAATACGCCTGCGACCAACAGCCCAAGACTTGACGCCAAACGCTGGCTGGCCGCCAGCACCCGCCCATCAAAGCCGGACGCCAGAATGACCACAGCGCTGGGATTGAAGCGGGCAATCAGCGGCAGGACCTCCAGCCCATCCTCGGAACCAAGCGACAAATCGAGCACGACGAAGTCGAAGCGCTGCCCCGCCTCCAGAAGCGCCAGGGTTTCCGCGATCGTGGCTGCCGCGCTGACGGTGATCCCGGTCTGCCGGGCGGCGTGGGCCGCGATGGCACGATCGAGCCGTTGGTCGTCGATGACCAGGAGGTGTCGCGACTGGGGCATTCAGTGCAGGCTCTGGCAGCAGCCCAATGGGCGCGGCACGCCACGGTGGGCGACTGCGGCGACCCTTGTGGGGGCAAGAATCTCGCCGGACAGCGCGACGCCGGCGGCGCGCACGGTTTCGACACGTAGCGACGGACACAATGGATCGAGGGCCATTGCCTCCGACGCAATGTCATCAACGAGCAGGAGGGGGCGGGTGGCGGTCAGAAAGCCATTCGGCATGGACGATGGGTCGCATGCCAGTGGTTAAGGAAGCGTTAAAATCGACCGCCTTTACAGGAATATCAGCTTGGCTCGGATCGCGAAGCGACTTCAGGCTGATTGAAATTGCGCGCCGAATATGAGCTGAAGCGTTTCCACTCCGGGCGGAAACGCTTTAGCTGGGCAAACTATATCCCAGCGCGACCTCATCGGCGATCGTCTTGCGTACGGCCGGCCGCTGCATCATCCGGTCATAGTGGCCGCACAGACGGGGAAACGTCGCGGGGTCGGCGCCGATGGAGCCGCGGAAACGCCAGAACAGGCGGAACAGGTGGATGTCGGCGATCGAATAGGCGCCCGCCGCCCAGGTGTTGGCACCGAGTTTTTGTTCGGCGAATCGCCACACGCGCCCCGCATGCTCGGCGCCGCGCTGCCGGGCCGGATGCAGCGTGGCAGCGGTGAACGACATCCAGGACACGATCCGGGCCTCGGCCTCGATGTCGCCCGATGGGATCAGCCCGGCCTCGGGATATCGCCTGGCCAGGTAATACAGAATGGCCGCCACCTCGGTCAGCGGACGGCCGTCGATCACCAGCGTCGGCACCTTGCCTTCGGGGTTCAGCGCGCGGAGCTCCGGTGGGTCCCGATCGCGGGCGTTGAAGTCGATCGTGCGACCCTCGAACGGCACGCCGACCTCGTGCAGGGCGATATGCACCGCCATCGAGCTGGATCCGGGCGCGTGATAGAGCGTGTACATCTCAGCGTTGCCGCCAGGGCAGGCCATCGGCCTTCCAACCCGCGACGCCGCCGCGATGGCCCTGCATGTCCGGCGGCCCCTCGAATCCGTCGGCGACGTTGAACACGTGCGGGAATCCCGCAGCCCGAGCGGCTTCGGCCGCGGCCATGCTGCGAGCCCCGCTGCGACAGATGAAATAGATCGCGTGATCCGGGGTCAGACCGGCCTGGCGCAGGTTATCCTCGAAGGCGCTGTTGCGCTGCATCGTCGGATACATTTGCCAGGGGATCAGGATCGCCTGCTTCGCGGCGGCGCCGAGGTCGGGCACGCCAACGAAATTCCACTCCGCATCCGTGCGCACATCCACCAATCGGGCGCTTTCGTTGGCTTGCAGGGCTTCCCAGGTCTTGGTTGGCGCGACATTCTCGACCATACTGAAACACTCCGCGGGGAAAGAGAAAACACTATGACCGCCTTGTATCACGGCACAACCTGGCAAGACGACCTGGCCCAGGCGATCGGCAACACCCCGCTGGTTCGACTGCGCCGCGCGTCGGAGGCGACGGGTTGCACCGTTCTCGGCAAGGCGGAATTCATGAACCCAGGCGGATCGGTGAAAGACCGCGCCGGACTGGCGATCATCTTAGATGCCGAACGACGCGGGATTCTGCGCGACGGCGGCACCATCGTGGAGGGCACCGCCGGGAACACCGGCATCGGCCTGACCCTGGTCGGCAATGCCCGCGGTTATCGCAGCGTGATCGTGATGCCGGAAACACAAAGCCAGGAGAAGATCGACTTCCTGCGCATGATCGGCGCCGACCTGCGGCTGGTGCCGGCCAAGCCTTACCGGGATCCCGGCAACTACGTGCATGTCTCCCGCCGGCTGGCCGAGCAACTCGCGGCGGAAACCGGCAACGCCATCTGGGCCAACCAGTTCGACAATCTCGCCAACCGGGAAGGTCATCGGGTGACCACCGGGCCGGAAATCTGGGATCAGACCGGCGGTCGGGTCGACGCGTTCACCTGCGCCTGCGGCACCGGCGGCACGCTGGCCGGGGTTTCCCTGGCGTTGAAGGAGCGCAACGCCGGTGTCCGCATCGTGCTGGCCGATCCATTGGGCTCCGGCCTGTATGGCTGGGTGAAGAGCGGAGACCTGGCGGTCGAGGGATCATCGATCACCGAAGGCATCGGCCAGTCCCGGGTGCCGGACAACCTGTCCGGCGTGGAAATCGACGACGCCGAACGCATCCCGGACGCCGAGGCGCTGGAGCAGATATTCGACGTGCTGATCCATGAGGGCCTGTCCGTCGGAACATCCTCCGGGATCAACATCGCGGCGGCGATCCGGGTGGCAAAGGCGATGGGGCCGGGTCACACGGTGGTGACGATCCTGTGCGACGGCGGCTCGCGGTATCAGTCGAAACTATTCAATCCGGCGTTCCTGCGGGAGAAGGGCTTGCCGGTGCCATCGTGGATGGCATGAGGACGTTTGCGTTCGCGCACCGACGGCATTGACGCGGACCGACTGGCCCCGAACCGACTGGCCCCGAACCGACTGGCGCCGAACCGACTGGCCCCGGACCGACTGGCGCGCATACCGGCCAGCTCAAGCGCCGACCGGTATTAAACCGGCAACCGGATCCGCGCCCGTAACCCGCCCAGCGGGCTGTCTTCCAGCACGATCTCCCCGCCATGCGCTCGGACGATGTCGCGAGCGATGGTCAAACCCAGGCCGGTGCCGCCGGTGGATCCGCTTTCGAACGGGCGGAACACGCTCTCCCGGCGTTCCGCCGGAATCCCCGGCCCATCGTCGTCGACCGTGACCAACACCGACCGCCCCTGCGCCACCGCCCCCAGCACCACGTGCTTCGCGTGCCGACGGGCATTGTCCACCAGATTGGTGATCGCCCGCCGCACCGCGTCGGCGCGCAGCTTCAGCGTCAGATCGGGCGCCACCTCCAGCGACAGCAGCGCACCCGCCCGCCGCGCGCCGTCCGCGACATCGTCCAGGATCGTCGCCAGGTTCACTGGCTGCGCCTGCTCCGTCCCCTCGCCACGGGCGAAGGCGAGGTAGCCGCCTATCATGCGGTCCATCTCCTCCACATCGGCGGTCATCTCCGCGACGTCCTGTTTGAGTTCCTCGGTCAGCGGCAGCATCGCCAGCGCCAGGCGCAACCGGGTCAGCGGCGTGCGCAGGTCGTGCGACACGCCGGCCAGCATCTCGGTCCGCTGCGCCAGGAAGCGGCGGATGCGGTCCTGCATGCGATTGAATGCGGCCGCGGCCTGACGCACCTCCGACGCACCCTCGGGCCGGATCGGCGGCACGTCGCGCCCCATCCCGAACGCCTCCGCGGACCGGGCCAGCCGCCGGATCGCGCGGACCTGGTTGCGCATGAACAGTGCGGCGATGGTGAACAGAAACAGCGCCGAACCGACCAGCCAACCGACAAACAGGAACAGCGTGCCGATCGACAGGCGCTTGCGCGGCGCCTCCACATCCAGCACCCCGTCCGGCAATTGCAGCCGGATCAGCACGGAACGCGGATCGGACGTCCAGTCCATGGTGAACGGCGTGTTGAACTTTTCGGTCAGCGCGGCGGCGAGGTCGTCATCCATCGGCCCCAGCACATTCACCCGCTTGCGCGGTTCCAGCACCGCGCCGGGTTCCAGCGTGATCCCCAGGGTGAACTGGTCGCGTGCCATCTGCAGCACCCATTCGCGATCGGCGGGCGACTGGAACTGCCGCAGCAGTTCCACAGTGTAATAGATCTCACCGGCGATGGCGCCGGACAGGCGACGCGACACGATGCCGAGGTGACTGCCATAGAAGATCTGCAGCGCGATCCCCTGCACCAGCACCAGCGGCACGAGCATGATCAGCAGCGTCCGCCCCAGCAGCGACCGCGGCATCATGCGCTTGATCCCGGTCGCGAATGGCATCGGAATCCGAGCACGCATGTCAGACACCGGGTTTCAGGATGTAGCCACGGCCGCGCACGGTGTGCAGGAAGCGCGGCTCCCGCGGATCGATTTCGATCTTGCGGCGCAGCCGCACGACCTGGACGTCGATGGCACGCTCCCCGGAATCGTCCATACCGAGGGCGTCGGCGATTTCCTCACGCGACAATACCTCGTTCGGCTTGCGGGCGAGCGCGGTCAGCAGCGCCGCCTCCCCGCCGGTCAGCCGGATCGGGCCGGTCGCATCCCGCAATTCGCCGCGTTCGACATCGAATTCCGCCTCGCCGATCCGCACCGGTCCCACCGGTCCCTCCATCGCCATCGGCGGCGGCGCCCGCCGCAGCAGCGCTCGGATGCGCAGCACCAGTTCGCGCGGTTCGAACGGCTTGCCCAGGTAGTCGTCCGCCCCGGCTTCGAATCCGGCGATGCGGTCCTCGGGCGAGCCGCGTGCGGTGAGCAGCAGGATCGGCAGATTGTCATGGCTTTCCATGCGCAGCGACTGGGTCAGGTCGAGGCCGCTTTCGCCCGGCATCATCACGTCCAGCACCATCAGATCCGGGTTGATCGCCCGCAGCTTGACCCGCGCCTCGGCGGCATCGCCGGCGGCGGTGACGCGGAATCCCTCCCCGTTCAGGTAACGCGCCAGGCGCTCCCGCAGCCGCGGATCATCTTCGACCACCAGGATGTGGCAATCGTCGGCCATGCTGTCAGGCGTCCTCCGCCGGTCCGGTACCATCGATATAGGCACGCGCGCCGTTGTCCATGATTGCCCGCAGGATCGCACGGAAGCCCTGCACCGCCTGCGGACCGGCGCCTTGGTAAGCCTTGGACAGCTTTTCCCGTTGCACATCGAACAGCCGGCGCTCCAGGGCCGCGCCCTTCTCCGTCAAGGTCAGCAGCCGCAACCGCCGGTCCTCGAATCCCGCGGCCTGCGCCACCAGCCCCTCATCGACCAGGACGTTCAGCACCCGCGCCAGCGATTGCTTGGTGATACGCAGGATCGCCAGCAGGTCAGAAACCGTGATGCCGGGATTGCGGCCGATGAAGTGCAGCGCGCGGTGATGCGCCCGCCCCAGGCCGAGTTCGTCCAGCACCTGGTCGGCGACGTTGGTGAAGTCACGGTAAGCGAAAAACAGAAGGTCCTGGGCGAGACGCATTTCCGCGTCGCCGACGTCGACAACGGGTGTTGGCGGCGGCAACTTGGGCGGCGGGACGAAACGGGATTTGTCTTTCAGCATGCCTGGTATTCGATCCCGAAATAGGTCAGCATTATTGACATAAAATGCAGCTGCATTTTAAGTTAACGCCGCTGCACGCAATAAAATTACGGAGAGGACGACCATGACGCTACTTCCTTTCGACGACCGAGACGGTTGGCTCTGGCTGGACGGCTCCCTGGTCCCCTGGCGGGAGGCCAGGCTGCATGTTCTATCGCATGGTTTGCACTATGCCAGCGCAGTCTTTGAAGGCGAGCGGGCCTACGCCGGTCATATTTTCCGGCTGCGTGACCATACCGACCGCCTGA
>DATARX010000209.1:0-8323 GCA_036263955.1 Rhodopila sp. | reverse complement strand
CCTGCTGGTTGGCCAGACCGGGGTTGGCGGCGGGTCGCTGATGACTCCGATCCTGGTGCTGTTCTTTGGCATTCACCCGGCGACGGCGGTTGGGACCGACCTGCTGTATGCCTCGGCGACGAAGACGGTGGGCACGCTGGTACACGGGCTGAACCATACAGTGGGGTGGCGGATCGTCCGCCGCCTGGCCGCGGGCAGCGTGCCGGCCACCGTGCTGACGCTGCTGGCGATTTCGAAATTCGACATCGGAGGCGCGGGGAACGGACGGGTGATTTCCCTGGTGCTGGGGGTCATGCTGCTGCTGACGGCGCTGTCGCTGATTTTCCGACGGCAGTTCCTGGACCTGATGGGACCGCTGATCGAGCGGATCACGCCGGTGCAGGCGGCGCGGCTGACGGTGGTGACCGGCGTGCTCCTGGGTGTCATGGTGACGCTGTCCTCGGTCGGCGCCGGGGCGTTGGGGGTGACGGCGCTGTTGCTGCTGTACCCGCGGGAGCCGATGAAGATCATTGTCGGATCCGATATCGCCCATGCCGTGCCGCTGACGCTGGTGGCGGGGATTGGGCACTGGTGGCTGGGATCGGTGAACTGGCCGATGCTGACATCGCTGCTGAGCGGGTCGGTGCCGGGGATCATCCTGGGCAGCTATCTGTCGGCGCATATCCCGGATGCGGTGCTGCGGCCGATCCTGGCTTGCGTGCTGTGCATTGTCGGGGGGCGGTTGGTGTTTTAGCGGGCGGCCCTGCGATGGTGACGGTTATGCGCTAGGGTCGTGCCGTCGCGGAGGATGATGGAGCATGTCCGACCCGGCGCCCGCCTTTATGACGTCCGATGAATTCATCGCCTGGGCCATGCGGCAGCCGGAAGGTCAGCGGTGTGGGCTTTTCGCTGGGAAGGCGGTCGGGATGGCGCCGGAGCGGGGCGCGCAGGGGCGGGCGGTTTTAGCCGTTTAGCTGGCGCATGATCGCGGCCCATTGGTCCAGGATCGGTAGGATCGTGTCGGCTTGTTCCGAGGGCAGGCTGGGGTAGACGATGTCGACGTTGAGGTCCTGGTAGCGGCCGATCAAGGCGGCGTCCGGTGGCTGGGCGCCCATGACGATCTGCATGGCCGCGGGATCGCGGCCGGCTTCGGCGGTCATCTGGCGGAAGCGCGGGATGCGTTCGGTCAGCGGTGTCTTGTCCGTGGCGGTTACCTGCGGCATCCAGCCGTTGCCGTAGCGGATCGCGCGGCGGGCGGAGTAGGGGAAGGCGCCGCCGATCAGGATGGGGGGATGCGGCTTCTGGATCGGTTTCGGCCAGGCGGCCATCGGGCCGAAATCGACGAACTCGCCGTGATATTCGGCGGCGTCCTGGGTCCAGATCGCTTTCATCGCCTCGATGCGCTCCCGCACCAGCTTGTGGCGGGTGGGGAAGTGGGTGCCGTGGTTTTCCATCTCGTCCTGGTTCCAGCCGTTGCCGATGCCGAAGACGAAGCGGCCACCGGAGACCTGGTCGATCGATGCCACCAGCTTCGCGGTCTGGATCGGGTCGCGCTGGGCAATCAGGCAGACGCCGGTGGCCAGTTTCAGGGTGGTGGTCGCGGCGGCGGCGGCGGTCAGCGTGACGAATGGGTCCATCACGTCGAAATAGCGCTTCGGCAGTTCGGGACCGAGCGGGAAGGGGGTCTTGCGGGAGAGCGGAATGTGGGAGTGTTCGGGGGCCCACAGGATGTCGAAGCCGCGCGCCTCCAGCGCCTTGGCCAGCGCCGCGGGGGTCATGGAATAGTCGGTGAAGAACATGCTTGCGCCGAATTTCATGGTGCTGTCCTGCCCGTGGTGGTGCGGATCATGCGAGAGTGTCGGTGAACTTGCGGCGGCGCAAGCGGATTGGCCGATGCAAACACCGCCTGGACATAAGGATATGTTTATGTCATTAGGCGGCATGGAGCATTTGCTTGCCAGCCTGCGCGCCGCTGCTGAGCCGACCCGCCTGCGCCTGCTGGCGCTGGCCGCGCGCGGGGCGTTCTGCGTCATGGAATTTACCGAAATCCTGGGCCAGTCGCAGCCGCGTTTGTCACGGCATTTGAAGCTGCTGTGCGATTGCGGCCTGCTGGACCGGGTGCGGGAAGGAGCGAATGTGTGGTTCGCGCTGCCGACCGGCGACGATGGGGCGCTGGCGCGCGAACTGGTGGCCAGGTTGCCGGCTGAGGATCCGACGCTGGAGGCGGATCGGCGGCAGGCCGCGCGGGTGCTGGCGGAACGCGCTCGGGTGGCGTCCGAGAGTTTCCGGCAGAAGGGGGCGGACTGGGATGAGATGCGGGCGCTGGAACTGCCGGCCCAGGCGGTCGAGGACGCGCTGCTGGCGTTGATTCCGCCGGACCCCGGCGGGCGGTTGCTGGATATCGGCACCGGCACCGGCCGGGTGCTGGAACTGCTGGCCCCGCGGGTTCGCCAGGCGCTGGGCGTCGACGCCTCCAAGGCCATGCTGGCCCTGGCTCGGTCGCGGTTGTCCGGAATGGCGTTCGCGCATTGCGCGGTGCGGCAGGCAGATATGTATCGGCTGCCGCTGGCGGATCAGTCATTCGATACGGTGGTTCTGCAGATGGTGCTGCACCATGCGGAGGACCCGGCCGGTGCGGTCGCGGAAGCGGCGCGGGTGCTGCGAGTCGGCGGGCGGATGATCGTGATCGACCTGGCGGCGCATGATCGGGGCGAACTGGTGGCGCGGCTGGCGCATCGCTGGCCGGGGTTCGCCGATCCGGCGATGCAGGCATTGTTAGCCGGCGCCGGGTTGCGGTGGTCCAAAGCATCGACCATCGCGGGGCCATTGAACACCTGCGTCTGGTCTGCCATCCGCGCGGCGGACACGGCGGTGGCGGGTGTTCCCGTTCTGGCGACGCACAGGGAGTGATGGGCTGATGCAGGATCTGATCGCGCGGCTGCCGAAAGCCGAACTGCACGTGCATCTGGAGGGATGCCTCGACCCGGCGCTGATGTTTGCCCTGGCACGGCGCAATGGGATCAGCTTGCGGTGGTCGTCCCCGGACGAATTGCGCGCGGCGTATCGGTTCGACAACCTGCAGTCGTTTCTTGATCTGTACTACGAGGGCTGCCGCGTCCTGGTGACCGAACAGGATTTCCATGACCTGACGCTGCAGTATTTGCGCCAGGCGCACGGCGATGGCGTGGTGCGGGCTGAAATGTTCCTCGGGCCGCAGGGTCTCATCGAACGCGGCGTGGCGATCGGCACCATCATGCGCGGCGTGCTGGGGGCGATGCGGGCGGCGACGGCGGAATGCGGCATCAGTGCCGGGCTGCTGATCAGCGCGCAACGGCACCGCAGCGCGGCGGACGCGCTGGCGCTGTTGGATCAGGTGCTGCCATGGGCGGAGCAGATCACCGGTTTCGGCATGGGTGGCGCCGAGGCCGGCAATCCGCCGTCAAAGTTCGCGGGTTTTTTTCGCGAATGCCGGTCGCTGGGTTTTCCGGTGACGATCCATGCGGGGGAGGAGGGACCCGCGGCGTATATCCGCGAAGCGATCGACCTGCTGCAGGTGGACCGGATCGATCACGGCGTCGCCTGCATGAGCGATCCGGCGCTGGTGCGGGATCTGGTGGCGCGCGGCATCCCGCTGACCGTTTGTCCATTGTCGAACGTGCGGCTGAAGGTTGTGCCGTCGCTTGCCGCGCATCCGTTGCGGGCGATGCTGGACAGCGGCCTGAACGTTTCGGTTCACTCGGACGACCCGCCGTATTTCGACGGCACGATCGCAGAGAACTACCGCCAGTGCGAGCATGGCCTTGGGCTGTCGGTGGAGCAGATCGCGACACTGGCGCGCAACAGCTTCGCCGCTGCCTTCATGCCCCCCGACGACAAGGCGCGCGGTTGTGGTGCGGTGGACGCCTGGTGCGCCCAGGCATCGGACTGCGCCGACTTCGGACCGAGCCGACTTCGGACCGGGCCGACTTCGCACTGAGCCGACTTCGCACTGAACCGATTTCGCACTGAACCGACTTCGCACTGAGCCAACTTCGCCCTGAACCGACTTCGCGCTGAGCCGACTTCGCGCTGAGCCAACTTCGCACTGAACCGACTGCCATGAAGCCAGGATTTGCATGACCCGTCCTCATTTGCTCGATGCCCTGCGCGATCGCGTGCTGCTGTGCGACGGCGGCATGGGGAGCCGCGTCCAGGCGCTGACCCTGGATGTCGAACGGGATTACTGGGGGCGGGAGAATTGCACCGACGTGCTGGTCCTGTCGCGGCCCGACATGGTGCGGGAGATCCATCGCGGCTACTTCGCGGCCGGCGCCGACATGGTGGAAACCAATACGTTCGGCGCATCGCCGGTCACGCTGGGGGAGTTCGACCTGGCGGAGCGGGCGTTCGAGATCAACAAGATCGCCGGCGAACTGGCGCGGGAGGCGGCGGACAGCTTTGCTGACGGGCGCGACCGTTGGGTGGTGGGCAGCGTCGGGCCGGGGACCAAGCTGCCCAGCCTGGGCAACATCGCCTACGACCCTTTGGAGGCGGCGCTGGCGGAACAATGCCGCGGGCTGATCGCCGGCGGGGTGGATGCGATCCTGATCGAGACCTGCCAGGATACCTTGCAAATCAAGGCGGCGGTGAACGGGGCGAAGATCGCTCGTCTGGCCGCCGGGACCGACACGCCGATTTTCGTGCAGGTTACGGTTGAAACCACCGGCACGTTGCTGGTCGGCCCGGATATCGCGACGGCGGGCGCGGTGATCGGCGCGCTGGATGTGCCGCTGATGGGGCTGAACTGCGCGACCGGCCCGCAGGAGATGGCGGAGCATGTCGGCTGGCTGGCGGCGAACTGGCCGTGGTTGATCTCGGTGCAGCCGAACGCCGGGTTGCCGGAACTTGTCGATGGTCACACGCATTATCCGTTGGGCGCCGCCGACCTGGCATCCTGGCTGGAGCGCTTCGTTACGCAGGATGGGGTCAATCTGATCGGTGGATGCTGCGGCACCTCGATCGAGCATATCGCCGCGCTCGACGCGATGTTGCGGAAGCAAGGTGGGTTCCGGCCGGCGCCGGTCGCGCGCTCCCCGGTCTGGGTGCCGGGCGTGGCCAGCCTGTACCAGGCGGTGCCGTTGCGGCAGGAGAATGCGATCTTCGCGATTGGCGAGCGGTGCAATGCCAACGGATCGAAGAAGTGGCGGGAACTGCAGGAAAAGCACGACTGGGACGGTTGCGTATCGATGGGGCGCGAGCAGATCGGCGAAGGCTCCCACGCGCTGGACGTCTGCACGGCGTTTGTCGGGCGGGACGAACACGCCGAGATGACGGAGGTGATTCGGCGCTTCACCGCCTCGGTCAATTCACCGCTGGTGATCGACAGCACGGAAACGCCGGTGATCGAGGCGGCGCTGAAGCTGCATGGCGGCAAGCCGATCATCAACTCGATCAACTTCGAGGATGGGGAGAAGCACGCCGCGGATCGGCTGGTGCTGGCGAAACGATTTGGCGCGGCGGTGATCGCGCTGACGATCGATGAGGTCGGCATGGCGAAGACCGTGGAGGACAAGCTGCGGATTGCGCGCCGGCTAGTTGATTTCGCCTGCAACAAGCATGGGCTGGCGCAGTCGGACCTGCTGATCGACCCGCTGACGTTTACCATCGCGACGGGCAACGAGGACGACCGCAAGCTGGCGCAGTGGACGCTGGAGGGGATCGCGGCAATCCGTGCGGAATTCCCGGATATCCAGATTATTCTTGGGCTGTCGAATGTCAGCTTCGGGCTGAATCCGGCCGCTCGGGCGGTGCTGAACAGCGTGTTCCTGGATCATGCGCGGCGGGCCGGCATGAGCGGGGCGATCATCCATGTGTCGAAGATCCGGCCGATGCACCTGATCGCGGAGGAAGAAAGGCAGGTCGCGGAAGACCTGATCTTCGACCGCCGGCGCGAGGGGTACGATCCGCTGCAGAAACTGCTGGAGTTGTTTGCCGGCCGGAAAGCCGCCGATGCGGTCAAGAAGGAACGCGCGGAAACCGCCGAGGGGCGGCTGAAGGATCGGATCGTCGATGGTGACCGCAAGGGCCTTACCGAGGACCTGGATGAGGCGCTGTTGACGCTTCCGCCGCTGGACATCATCAACAACGTTTTGCTGGACGGCATGAAGGTGGTCGGCGACCTGTTCGGCGCGGGCAAGATGCAGTTGCCGTTCGTGCTGCAGTCGGCCGAAACGATGAAGGCGGCCGTTGCCTATCTGGAACCGATGATGGAGCGGGTCGAGGGCCAGGAAAAGGGCACCATCGTCCTGGCGACGGTGAAGGGAGACGTGCACGACATCGGCAAGAACCTGGTCGATATCATCCTGACCAATAACGGTTACCGCGTGGTCAATCTGGGCATCAAGGTGCCGCTAACCGAAATGTTGCAGGCGGTGCAGGACAACCGCGCGCATGCGATCGGGATGTCCGGGCTGCTGGTGAAATCCACGGTGGTGATGCGGGAAAACCTGGAGGAGATGTCGCGGCAGGGGCTGGAGATCCCGGTGTTGCTGGGGGGCGCGGCGCTGACCCGCAACTATGTGGAGGACGACTGCGTCCGAGCGTATGCGGCGGGGCGGGTGGCGTATGCGCGGGATGCGTTCGACGGGCTGCATCTGATGGACCGGGTGACCGGCAACGCGTTCGACGATTACCTGGCTGTCATTCAATCCAAGCGGGCGGGCAAGGCGCGCAATACCGCTCGGACTCTGGGGCAGGCCGATACGAAGTCGTTTCGTCCGGTTGACGTTGCCGTGGTGCGCGAGCGGCGGCACCGGCTCACGCGGGATGTGCCGGTGGTGCAGCCGCCGTTCTGGGGCGCGCGGGTGGTGGAATCGGCGCCGAAGGCGATCGTTCCGTTTGTCAACGAACGCAGCCTGTACCAGTTCCAATGGGGGTTCCGGAAGCAGGGACGGACGCTGGACGATTTCCTCGGCTGGGCGAAGCAGGAATTGCGGCCGGTGATGCGGCGCATGCTGGCGCTGTGCGAGGAGCAGGACATTCTGAAGCCGCAGGCGGCGTACGGGTACTGGAAGGCGGCGGGGCAGGGCAACGACCTGGTCATTTTCGAACAGGACGGAACGACGGAAGTCACGCGGTTTTCGCTGCCGCGGCAGCCGAAGGAGGACGGCGAGTGCATCGCGGACTTTTTCCGTGATGTGGACGATGCGGAGCGCGACGTGATCGCGCTGCAGGTGGTGACGGTGGGGCAGAAAGCCTCGGACACCGCGCGTGTGTGGTTCGAGGATAATCGTTACCAGGATTACCTGTATCTGCACGGGCTGTCGGTGGAGATGGCGGAGGCGATGGCCGAATACGTGCACAAGCGCATTCGGGCGGAACTGGGGTTCGCGGCGGAGGATGACCGCGACATGGAGAAAATGCTGTCGCAAGGCTATCGCGGCAGCCGGTATTCGTTTGGTTATCCGGCCTGTCCTCGGCTGGAGGACCAGGAACCGATCCTGGCGCTGCTGGGGGCGGAGCGGATCGGGATTTCGCTGTCCGATGAGTTCCAGTTGCATCCGGAACAGTCGACCAGCGCGATTGTCGTGCTCAATCCGCGGGCGAAGTATTTTTCGGTTTAGGGCGTGGCGGGGTGATCTAGCAAAGGGCGGGTCGGTGGCGGCCGGGATGTTTGGGTCGTCTACCGATTATTGCACGGAGGTTTTTGGCGTTCGCCGGCGGACACGGGAGGGGTGGTATCTTTGCCGGTGTCCGTATTTTTGCCAGTATTCGCATCTTTGGAGGAGCGAGACCCATGGCGGCGGAACGCGGCATCACCCGTAGCGGCGAAAGTCTGGACAATGTCGTCTGGACCATCCTGGGCCAGACGTACAAGCCGGTGCAGTTGTCGGCGGCGTCTTTCGCGTTCGACACGCTGTTTCCGCCCGGCACGTTTGTCCCGCCGCATTTCCATCCTGACCAGGACGAGTTCATCCGGGTGCTGGAAGGCGAATTCGAGCTGTGGCTGGATGGCGAGGAGATGAAGGCCGGGGCGGGCGATTTGATTCGGCTGCCGATGGGATCGAAGCACGGCATCTTCAACAAGAGCAATGCCGACACGCGTGCGCTGTTCTGGGTGGCACCGACGATGAGGCTGTACGACTTGTTCGTCAAAATCGACCGGGTGGCGGACCCGGCGGAGGTCGTGCGGATCGCGGCGGCGCATAATATCCATTTCCTGCCGCCGCCGGGTTAGGCGATGACGATCCTGATCGCCGGGGGCGGCATCGGCGGGCTGACGCTGGCGTTGATGCTGCAGCGGAAGGGGATCGACTGCCTCGTGCTGGAGGCGGCGGCCGAGGTGAAGCCGCTCGGGGTTGGCATC
>DATARX010000205.1:0-7910 GCA_036263955.1 Rhodopila sp. | reverse complement strand
CGATCTGCTCGACACCGGCGCCCCCCGCCGCATCGGCGGTTTGCTCGGTAACGACCTTGGGCAGATGCGGGTGCAGTTCAACGCCCGCACCCATGTCGTCGAACCCGCCTACCGCGACGACGGGCTGGGGATGTGGGATTTTCCCGATCAGGCCGAAACGCCGCCCGAGCTGCTGGAGATGATGGTGGAAGCCGCGCGGCTTCGCCAGGAGGCCGGCGAGGGTCGTGGCGAAGGCGAACCGGACCTCGGCAGCGCGCCCGCCCGAGCCCGTCCGGTGGCCGCCGAACCGGGCGGCGTGCTGCTGGCGCGCTATCCGGAATGGGACCGCGCCCAAGGCGAGGAGCGGCCGGAATGGACCAGCGTTTTCGAGCATCCCGCCCCGCTCGGGGATACGCGTCCGCTGGATGCGGCGTTGGACGCGGCGGCGGATCTGCGCCACCGCATCAACCGCCTGGTGCGCGCCGCTCGGCCCGGAAGGCCGCAGCGATTGAAGCACCAGCCCGACGGCATGGACCTGGACATGGACGCGGTGCTGGACGCCGAGGTGATGCGCGAGGCTGGCGAACTGCCGGGCGACCGCCTGTATCGCATGACGGCGCTGCAGACCCGCGACCTGGCGACGCTGGTGCTGGTGGACGTGTCCGAGTCGACGCGGTTTGGTGGCGTGCTCGATATCGAACGTGTCGCGGTGGCGCTGCTGGCGGAGGCGATGTCCCGCCTGGGTGACCCGTTCGCGCTGATGGCCTTCGCCTCCAACGGGCGGGAGCAGGTACGTCTGACGCGGATCAAGGGGTTTTCCGAATCATTCGCGGCGCCCGCCCGAGCACGGTTGGCCGGGCTACGGCCGGGGCTGTCGACGCGGCTGGGGGCCGCGCTGCGTCACGCCGGTGCGGAGCTGGCCGGCGTGCGCAGCTTCCGCCGGCTGGTGCTGGTGCTGACGGACGGCGAACCGTCGGATATCGACGTGGCCGATCCGCTCGATCTGGTCGAGGACGGCCGCCGGGCGGTGCTGGGCCTGCGCGCCAGGGGAATCGATTCGTTCGCGGTCGTGCTTGGCGCGCATGGCGCGGAAACCGCCGGGCGCATGTTCGGTCGGTCCGGCCGCGTGGCACTGCGCCGGCTGGACGATTTGCCGGCGCGGCTGTCGGATTTGTATTTCCGGCTGTCACGCCGCTGAGGTGGTTTTGTCCGGGGGCAATGGACGGCCACCGCTCTATCGCCGGCCTGCCGCCGGATGCGGCGCCGCCCATGCATCCAGTTCCAGCCGCAGCTCTTCCACCATGGTGGCGGAAACCGGATCGATCGCCTCGATCGCCGTCAGGACCACCTGGCAGGCCTCCCGCAGCGCGGCGCGCACAAGGGATCCGGAGTGGCCACGGCGCAGCGCCGCCCGCAACGTGCCCGCATGTTCGGGATGGCCACGCTGATCCAACGCATCGGCCACCTTTTCGGCGGCCTTGATCGTGTTATCGGGGATCTCGTTCATCTCCAGCTTCCCTTTCGCCATGGCCGCGACACCGACCCTATGCGCCGCGTTACCCGGAGCGCTTTGACCGGGATCAATGCGCCCAGGTCCGCGATTATACAACCATCGCGCCCTTGCAAGCGGGAGAACGCGCCAATGACAAAACGCAGAATGCTTCCGGTCGGAATCGGTGGTTTCGCCATGCCGTTGCTTCTGCTGACGGCGTTTTCCGCCTCCGCCGCGGCCCAGGCACAAGGCGACACGGCGGTGGGCCGCACCATCGCGGAGACGTGGTGCAGCGCCTGTCATGTCGTCACCCCAACCCAGGCCCAGGGTGCCAGCACCGGCGCACCGCCGTTCCAGGCCATTGCCGCGCAGACGGCGATCACCCCCATGGCGCTGCGTGCATTTCTGCAAACGCCGCATCATCGGATGCCCGATCTGCAGCTCAGCCGGGACCAAATCGACGACGTGTCCGCCTACATCCTCAGTCTGCGGCCGCCGCCGAAGCCATGACGAGCGGTCGAGGACACAACACCTAACAAACGACAATATCCCGGTGGCTACGGCGTAATCGCCACCTTGAGCACCCCGTCGCGCTGATGGCCGAACAGGTCGTAGGCCGCCTCGATATCGTCCAGCTTGAAGCGGTGGGTGACCATCGACGTCAGGTCCACCCGTCCAGACTGGATCACGTTGACCAGTCGGCGCATCCGGTCCTTCCCGCCGGGGCACAGGGTCGTCACGATCCGATGGTCGCCCAGGCCGGCCGCGAACGCGCCCAGCGGAATCGTCAGGTCGGTTGAATAGACACCGAGGCTCGACAGCGTTCCACCCGGCCGCAGCACCCGCAGGGCCGACTCGAAGGTGCTTTGCGTGCCCAGCGCCTCGATCGCCACATCAACGCCACGGCCGTTGGTCAACCGCATGATCTCGGCCACGGGATCGACCTCGCGGAAGTTCACCGTCACGTCCGCGCCGCAGCGGCGGGACATTGCCAGTCGTTCGGCAATGCCGTCGACCCCGATGACGGTGGTCGCACCGGACAATTTGGCGCCTGCCGTGGCGCACAGGCCGATCGGTCCCTGGGCAAACACCGCGACCACGTCGCCGATGCGGATGTTGCCGTTCTCGGCGCCGGAAAAGCCAGTGGACATGATGTCGGGACACATCAGCACCTGCTCATCGGTCAGCCCGTCCGGCACCGGGCACAGATTGGCCATCGCATCGGGCACCAGCACGAACTCAGCCTGGCAGCCGTCGATCGTGTTGCCGAAGCGCCAGCCGCCCATCGCCTGGAAGCCGCTGCTGTTAAACCCGCCATCCTGCGAGGGGCAGCCGCACAAACACGCCGCCGAATGGAAGCCCGGGGTGATTGCCCCGGCGATCACGCGCTGCCCCTCCCGGAAGCCTTGCACGGCGGACCCGAGCTTCTCGATCACGCCAACAGGTTCGTGGCCGATGGTGAGACCCCTGGCGACCGGATACTCGCCCTTGAGGATATGAACGTCGGTGCCACAGATCGTCGTGGTCGTAATCCGCATCAGGGCATCCAACGGACCCACATCGGGAATCGGCTTCGTCTCGAGCACGATCCGCCCTGGTTCGACGAAAATGGCCGCTTTCATCTGTGTCATTCGGACTCTCCCGTTGGTTGCCGGGGGACATTAGCCAGTGCGGGCCACGGGGCATTTGTTCCAGATCAACCTTTCAGCTTGTCTGCCGGCCGTTTGGTGACGCCATGTCTCAACGCCCGAGCCGGTAGCGGCTGGGGCTGACGCCCATCGTCGTCCGGAAACGCCGGTTGAAGGTCGAGAGGTCACCGAACCCCGCATCCAGCGCGATGTCCAGAACCGGCCGGACAGACCGGCGGAGCTCGATCGCCGCGGTGCGCAGGCGGGTACGCAGGATGAACTGATGCGGCGTCGTGCCGACCACGTGGCGGAACGTGCGCAGGAAGTGATACCGGCTCATGCCCGCGCCGCGCGCCAGATCGACCAACGGGAGTTCGTTCCGGGATTCGGCCTCGATCCGGCGCAACGCGCCGGCGATCCGTTGCTGGTCTCGGCTTGTGGGCGCCCGATCCGGCGCCTTCTGGCCGGCCAGCAGGGACGCGACCTGGCCGGCGAGATCGAGGGCGATCTCTTCCAGCGCATCGGGATCGGCCCGTTCGGTTTCGGCCGCGGTCACCAGTGGCGCCAGTGCCATCAACGGCGGCAGGCGAGCAAGCGGGAACGTGTTCGAGCGGACCCTCGGGACATCCGAGAGGATCGTTTCGAAGCAGGCGGGGTCGAACTGGAACGACAGACAATGGTCGCCGGCGGCGTGGGCGTGGCCGCATTCGAAACAATGGCCGTGGTTGCCCAGCAGAACCGCGCCCGGCGCCAAGGTCGCGGACCCCTGCGTCGTGCGGTACTGGAAGCTGCCCCGAAGGACCGCGGCGATGCAGACGGCTTCGTGCTGTTCCTCGAACGGTCGGCTGTGGGGGCCGGCCGAACACAGGACGTCATGGACCCGCCAGCCGGGGCCTGACGCCACGGTATCGACGCGCATTTCCATCGCCTGAACATAGCAACTTTTCCCAAGCCCCGCATCCGGGCGGCGCCTACCGTCCCTCGCGACCGCGATAACAAGGGAGAGATGGTCATGCGCTTTATCGAAGCCCTGCACAGCAACGGACCGGCCGGCGACCGCGTGGACAAGATGGGGCTGTACGGCTGGCTGGTGGGCGGTTGGACGATAGACGCCACGGTCCTCGCCGAGGACGGTTCCCCGCATCAGGTACAGGGCAGCATCCATGCCGGCTGGGTGCTGCAGGGGCGGGCGATCCAGGATGTCTGGTCCCTGCCGGGCTGCTTTCACGGCACCACGCTGCGGGTCTATGACCCCGACCTGGACGCCTGGCACATCCAGTGGAGCGATCCGCTGAAGCAGTATTTCTGCCGGCAGATCGGCCGGGCCAGCGGCCGGGACATCGTGCAGGAAGGGCGCAACGACGCAGGCGAAGCGACGCGCTGGCAGTTCACCGACATCACTCCGGACTCGTTCTGCTGGACGGCGGAACGGTCCCTGGATGACGGCGCCACCTGGGCGTTCCAAAAGCGGTACCTGGCTCGGCGCCGAGCGGGTTAGGGTCGGGTGGGGGATCGGCTGCGGCGTGGTATGCTGCTGTGCATCATAGATCACAGGCCGTCCGATCCCATGACCAATCCCTATGAGACGCTTTCGAGCCGTATTGCCTATGAGAACCGTTGGACCCGGGTTCGGGAGGACATTATTCGGCGCGCCGATGGCTCCGACGGGCTGTACGGGGTCGTCGAACGCTCCGATTTCGTGGTGATCGTGCCCTGGCAGGACGGCCGGCTGACCCTGGTCGAGCAGTACCGGTATCCGGTCGGGGCGCGGATCTGGGAATTCCCGATGGGGATGTGGGAGCAGGCACCCGGCACCGATCCGGCGGTGCTCGCCGCGGGGGAGTTGCGGGAGGAAACCGGGCTGATTGCCGGCCACATGCTGCATGCGGGGGAGATCTTCCAGGGGCCGGGCTACTGCAACCAGCGCGGCCATATCTTCCTCGCGACAGACCTGACCCAGGGCGATCACCAGCGGGAGGTGAGCGAACAGGACATGGTCTGCCGCGACTTCGACCTGGCGGCGTTCGAGGCGATGATCCGCGAAGGGAAGGTGCGGGAGGCGATGACGATCTCGGCGTTCGGGCTGTTGCGGGTGAAGGGGTTCATTTAGTGGCGGAGACGCAGGCGGCCGCGGCGACCAGGGCGGAGGATCGCAAGCCGCCGGGATGGCGGCGCCATTCGCGCTCTGCCCCGATCAGCGCGCCGAGCAGGGCGGCGATCATTATGGCGATGAGATTGGCCAGGGGGCGATGAGATTGACCAGGGGGCGGGAAGTTCCATCGGATCAGGGTGGGGCCGGTTCGATTTCGCCGTCGAGCCGGTTGTCCGCGTGGATCGCATCGCCGATCCGGACGTGGCCCGCGGCCAGGACACGAGCGGTGATACCGCCATGGAAGCGGACCGCGTTGTAGCCGCCGGGGCCGAGCAGTTCCTCCATGCGGGAGCAGGGGTGGCAGTCGCCGGTCGCCAGCAGCCGCGTGGAGCCGAGGTGAAACGTCCGGTGCTTCAGGGCGTGCAGGTTGATGCCGCGCACCAGGATGTTGCGGCGAAGCACGGCGGGATCGATCGAGGCGAGGCCGAGATAGACGGCAATGGCGGACAGATGCTCCTGCTGGATGAGCGTCACCTGGCGGGTTCGGCTGCTGCCGTGGTCGCCGGCCAGGCCGTTGGCGGGATCGAGTGCGGCGAGCGGCACGGGTAGCAGCGGTTGCCGCCGCGCGGGACGGAGGCCGATCCAGGTGACCTCACCCGGACGCATCGGCGCGGCCAGCAGGCGGGCGAGCGGGGAGGCGGGGTTCAGCAGGCTGGCTTCTCCGGTGGACTGCGGCGCGGTATTGGCTAACGACCAATGCGTGAAAGGAAACGCCCGATGAGCCGCCTCGTCTATGTGCTGAACGGTCCGAATCTCAATTTGTTGGGCAAGCGGCAGCCGCATATCTATGGCCATGAAACGCTGGCGGACGTGGAGCGGGATTGCCGGACAGTGGCCGCGGGGTTGGAACTGGAGATCCGGTTCCTGCAGAGCAATCGCGAATACGAGATCATCGACTGGATTCATGAGGCGCGGGAGACGGCGGGCGGGATTGTGATCAATCCGGCGGCGTTTACCCATACCTCGGTGGCGATCCTGGACGCGTTGAACACATTCGATGCACCGGTGATCGAGGTTCACATCTCCAACGTGCACAAGCGCGAGGAATTCCGGCATCACTCGTTCGTTTCGGCGCGAGCGGATGGGGTGATCGCCGGATTTGGCACCCAGGGGTATCAGCTTGCGTTGCAGCGGGTGGCTCGGTTGATCGACGAAAAGGCGGGGTGACCGAGTATCATGCGTGATCTGAGCGGATGATTCATGCGCCCCGGACGTTCCGCCGGGCGCGATCCTGCAAGATTTGAGCGATGATTCACGCGCCCCGGACGTTCCGCCGGGCGCGATCATGCAAGATTTGAGCGATGATTCACGCGCCCCGACGTTCCGCCGGGCGCGATCATGCAAGATTTGAGCGATGATTCACGCGCCCCGACGTTCCGCCGGGCGCGATCATGCGCTATTGCCGTGTCGCCTCCAGGCCAAGCAGGGCGGCGCGGCGGACCTGGTAGTCGTGTTGGCGCTTGGCCTTTTCGTCGGCGCGTTCGGCGGCGCGGCGCTGCTGGCGGGTCAGTGGGGCAGGCGGTTGCGTGCGGGCTGGCGCGATGGCGCGGGTGAAACTGACGAGGTCCTCGGTTTCAATGCTGGCGGGCAGGTCGGGTTCGGCCAGTTCAGGCTCCGGCGCGGGTTCGGCCGGTTCGGCCTTGTGCATGCGGTCCAGTACCGCCTGGTTCTGATGGCTGGCGCGGCTGAGGGCGGTGGCGTTGGTGCGCAGGCGGAGCACTTGATTGACTGACAAGTCCGGGTCGACGGCCTTGCCGAGCGCGTCGAGAGCGCCGAAGCCGAAGGCGATGACCAGCGCGGTCAGGCGGAGTTCGGCGTCGGTGCGGGCGTGAGAATTAGCGAGGGTGGAGCGGACGGCATCCCGTGCCGCGGCCATGTCACCGCCGGTTGCCGCCAGGAACAGCGGCGCCAGAAGCGTCAGGATTTTATCCAGGAAGGCGGCGGTGATGGCGGCGGGTTGAGACATGGAGGTGCGTCCGTGTTGGGGGTGGGTCCCTGGTTGGGGTTGTGTTCGTTATATGTTCTGATGCTGTCTACGACGGATTGGGGGTCGATTGCAAGAACAAAATGGGACCAAGTTGGACTCGTGCGAGCCGGTGCTCGCGCCGACCGGCATGAAATCCACCGCCGTGGCTGTCGGGTCCGGGACGGCTGGCGGGTCCGGGACGGCTGTCGGATCCGGGACGGCTGGCGGGTCCGGGACGGCTGAGAGAGAAACAATCAAGCGGTCACTCCGTGGCAGCTTGATTACCTCCTGGCGATCGGCACGAATGCGCCGGATACACTGAAAACGCAAAATGCACTTGATGCGAACACCAATGACTCGGTACCGGTGGCGCGGTCATTGCTGTTGGTTTGCCTTCCGTCTGCCGCCGGCGGGGAACGGCTACACGCGGCGCCTGGTGGCTCGGAGCGCCCGCTTTGGCGGACCTCGCGCGAATGACATTGGGCCGTTGCGGCGCCGTCTGCGTTGTTTAGTCGGAAATCCATGACGGAGGGTGGGATGGCGCGCGTGGTGGGCATCGATCACCTGTCGATCCGGGTGAGCGACTACGAAAAATCCAAGGCATTCTACGGACGGCTGTTCGCGTTCCTGGGGTTCAAGGTCGAGGCCGAGTATCCCGGAACGATGGGCTGGACCAACGGTCATACGCTGTTC
>DATARX010000197.1:0-8547 GCA_036263955.1 Rhodopila sp. | reverse complement strand
GCCGAGGTGCTTCAGACCGAACGCTGTTCGGTACACCGCCTCGGCTCGTCTGACGCCGTTGTCCAGTTCCCGCGCCGCGATGTGGGTTTCCTTGATGTCCTGGGCGGGGTGGGTATAGGGGATCTTTCGGACGCCCTGGATTTCGTTGGGGTTGGGTTCGCTGATGAACACGACTTCATGCCGTTTCGCCGCGACGAGGTGTCGCACGATATGCAGGAACTGTGCGGGAAAGTTCTGGTGAACGAACAGGAACTTCAAGCTGGTACCTTCGTCTGATCGGAACGCTACCCGAACCGGAACATAGTGTTAGCGGTACGGCTGCGGATTGTTTCGGCCGGGATTTGGCACACCTATCCCGGACTTCCCAGCCGGGAACAGGCAAACCCAGGTCGTTGTTTCAGCGGTCTGCCGCATCTCCTGGATCGGCCACGACCGTGGCGGATCCAGGAGTTGGCATCCTTTTTACTTCGCGCGCCGTTTGGCTGGCGGCTTCGGCGCGGTCTTGGCGAGCGGTTTCGCGGCCGCCGCCGCGGTCTTGGCGGCCGGCTTCAAGGCTGGCGCGGTTTTGGCGGCCGGAGCAGCCACCGATGTCCTGGCGGCCGGCGATGTCCTGGCGGCCGGCGATGTCTTGCCGACTGGCGATGTCTTGCCGACTGGTGATGTCTTGCCGACTGGCGAAATCATGCCGGCCGGGGATTTCGTTACCGTCCTGGCGTCGCGTGGCTGGATATCGATCTGAAACGCTTCCATCGCAGCCAGGCTCTCAGCTTCGCATGTTTCGCCGGCATCGACGGGGCCGACCGCCGAACCGTCCACGAAGGTCGCCGAATAACTGCACGTGAAGGCCTCGGCAGCGGCGCCTTTCAAACGGACCTTGAGGCCCAGAAGGGGGAGCGCCATGCCGCGGCTGCCACAGAATTTGCCACCCTCGACCCATGGCGACAGCCAGTTGCGCCCGAGCACCGCCTGATATTCGACGTCTTCCAGCGCGATCCCGTTGGCCGGCGCCATGCCGAAGCCTTCCACCCATTGGCGGCTGCCTTTTTGCCCAAGCCAATCGCCCAGGGCGCAGCCGACGTCGCCCATTCGCTGGATATGCGCCATGACTTCGGGATTGGCGACCGGTTGGGGCGCGACTGCCGGATCGGCCGTGGTGGCGACCGCGGCCGCCGGCGCTTCCGGCACCGTCGGGTCGCCATTGAGCCGCAGCACCTGCAGCCGCGGGGCGGCGTCCATGCCTTTGTTCTGGTAGATCGTTACCAGGATCTGCGCGGTGCCGTCGGTGACCCGTACCAGGGCCGCGGTGCCATTCAGCCATCCGTCCTCGCGGAACGTGCTGACACTGACCGCCTCCGGTCGCCCGGCGATGCCGGGGGCGGGTGTGATACGCACGCCGGGCAGCCCGGTGGCCGGATCCGGCGGGGCACTGCCCTGTGTCTGAAATACACAGAACAGGCCTGATTCCAGCGTCATCAGATGCGCCGATACCTGAAGTTCGGCCACCCGGTTCGCCGCTTCGGGGGAAGGATTGGCCGGTTGGCCACCTGTCTCCGGCTTCGCGTGGGCTCGTTCCGCACTCGCGGCTTCAGACATGCGGCTTACTCTCTCTTTAGGGGTGCGTGCCATTGTTCGTCTTAATCGACCAGGTCAGAGGGATCGGCTGAAGCAACGTGGGACGGGACCCTCAGGCTGCCTTGAGTGGCCGCCTGACATTTTCGCCTTCCGCGAGCATGCGTTCAACGTCGGTCACTAATGCCTCCCCGCACGGATCGCTGCAACCAGTGCGTTATTAATAGCATTGGCGGATAGGCCCAAGGGAAGGATAATTCCGCGGCCAGTTCGTCTTATCCGCTCCGCCGGCGCGCCGATTTCGAATGCGGCGACGCGCAGTCCGGCCCGCCAGAGATCACCCAGCCCCAGGCACCAGGTTTCCGGGCATATGGAGGGCACGAATCCAAGGCTCGCGTGCTGCGCGACGACCAGGTCGACGGCTTCATCCGGATCGAACTGTCCCGTTACGAATACGCGTCCGGTATTCATCAGGCGATTGTCATCAATCGTGTGGCCCACAATGACGAATTCCAGATCGAGGTTGCGGCGCTCCGCATCGCGCGCACAGGCCAGCAGAACATCGTAGCCTTTGTGCACGCCGATCGCGCCCACCACGCAGACTGACGGTCTGCCGTTCCGCCTTGCCGGGGACTTATTCCTGCCGACGACGGGCGGTCGAACTACCGCCGTATCGTCCTCATGCGGAATCGTTACCGGTGACAGTGTCGAAAAGTGCCGTCGTATACGAAGGCCGACATCATCGGCCGGTACGACCACGCGCTCGGCCTGCCGCAGGAATTCGGCGGAGCGATGCCGCAGCGCGGCGACCCCGATGTCTTCCTTCAGGAAATGGCCGTTGTCGGTCACGCAGGTTTCGCAATCCCGCAGATCGGGTTCTCCGCAATACCGGTCCTGCGCCGCGACCAACGAAATGCGCGGACAAAACCAGGCGTAATCATGGATATGGACGTCATAGGGCAGGCCTAGCCGGGCGATCAGGTCGTAGATCGCCGGGGGATAATCGGCCAGATGATGCGCTTCGATGCACGCCGCCTTGGCCGCACGCAGCAGGCGCAACAGGTGGGGGAGTTCCCGCTCCACCGAAAACACCAGGTTGGGAAGGTTGTCGGCCAGGCCATCGTGGACCGCGATTGCCGAGATTCCGTCCGCTGCTTCCGCCGGCCGCAGAATGATTGGACGGCGTCCGGCGTCCGCGTGGGCTCGAACCGCTTGCAATATGCGCCGCTCCACGCCGCCGCCCGAGGCGTGGGTGATCAGGATCGCCGCCTGTTGCCAGGAGCGTCCCCGCTGCTTCCAGTCCAGCAGATCGATGCGGCGGCGCGAGTCCGCCAGCGCGTCGGCCGCCAAGAAATGATCGATCAGCGCGTGGTGGCCGGGGTGAAGCTGCTCGATGAGACGACCGTTGCGCCGCCGAAGATGCGTGGCGCCGCCGCCGAAGCTCGCGCCGCCGACGTGTCCGACGAACAGGCCGGTCAGTGCCACGTTGCGCCAGCCCAGCCTGCGGGCGCGCAGGCACAGGTCGTTTTCCTCGCCGTAGCCTTGCGCGAACACATCCGAACGGAACATGCCGGTGACGTTCAGGCAGTCGCGACGGAGGTAGAGGCAGAACCCCACGCCGACCGGAATATCGACGATGGCCGCACCGTTGGCGCGGGCGGCCAGCCGGTCCAGTCGATCGGTCGTTGCCTGGTCTGGCCTGGGATTGCTGCCGGCAGGTCCCGGATAGCTCAGGATGGTGGCGTCGTTCGAAAGCGGGGTGACGGTGCCGATGTCGGGGCCGCTGTAGGCAGCGTCGCGCAATCGTTCCAGCCAGCCCGGCGGGACCAGCGTATCGCTGTTCAGCAAGACGACGTCGCGGCTTTTCGCGGCCTGGATGCCGGCATTGGCGCTCGCCGGGAAGCCGCGAGGGCGCTCCTGCCGTTGCAGCGTGATCTTTCGCTGCCGTGCCAGTTCGTCGAGTGCCGCGATCAAGGCCGGGTCGGACGATCCGTCATCGATCACAAGGACCCGCGAGTCCGGCGGCAGCGAAGCCAGCACGCTGGCGAGGCAGGCAAGCACGACCGGACCGCCATCATGCACGGGAATGACGACCGTCGCCGGTCGCCGCTTGCCATCGGCACCGACCGGGCGAACCGGTGCCGGCGCGTCAGCACGCAGGGCCGTGCTGCTGACGGACTCGCCGCGCGCCGGTTCGGCCGATGCCGCGGGCGTGGTTCGACTCGCCGGATAGACCTGGCCGATCCGCAAGGCCGCCGTCACGTGGGTCAGGCCGTCGGCGAACGGGTTGAGCGGGCTGCCCAGCATGTCCTTCCCGTCCGGCCCCCGCACATGGATCGGCCCCGCCGCGGCCAGCAATTGATCCGGAGCCAGGCCAAAGCTGCGTGGGCGGGCCAAAGGGCCGGTGTCGGGGAGCGCGACCGGATCCGATGCGACCAGCATCTGCGTCAGGCCATCGACATAGGTCAGGGTGAGCTCTGGCGCGGTGTCCGGATCGTTCGGGTGCCACGCCCAGCCGCGCAGCCCGCCATCCCACACCTCCGCGCAGCCGGCCAGACGTCGGATCGCAGTCACCTGGATCGGACTGCCGAGGAGATGCGATCCGCCAAGCCGCACCTCGATCGTCCGTGCCCGCGCCCAACCGTGGGGCAACGCAGTGCCGCTTATTGGCTGGCCGTCCAGCGATAGCCGGGGCGATCCGGCACGGACCTCCAGCGTGCCATCCGACCGCAGGCCGCACCATCCGTGCGTTCCGCCGATCCGTTCGGCCAGCGCCACGGATTCCGGCACAAATGCAAAACGAGAGAGGACGGTGGCGAGTGCTTCGGCCGCCGCATCGACCTCTCCCAGGCGATGCCGGGCGGCAGCCAACCCGAGCCAGGCCTGTCGGACGTCGTGTTTCTCGGTGATACCGGTGAACAGTTCGGCCGCGCGTTCCGGGGCGGATCCCAGGCAGGCGCTTGCCAGCGCCAGCGTCGTGTTCGGATCCCGCGGCACCAGGCGGTGCGCACGCTCCAGCCAGCGGAGTGCCGTAACCCTATCCTGGGCTTGCAGCGCGGCGGTGCCGCGAGCCATGGCGGTGCGCGCGAGTGCGGCGATCGCTGGTTCAGCGTCGGTATCGCGCGCGGGCACGGATCAATCGCCCGCGGCGCGGGCAGCACTCTCCTGCGGCGACGACGGTCCGTCCGGCCGTGGCGCCGGTGGCAAGGCGGCGAGATCCGCCTTGGCTTCCTGCAGGCCCTGGGCGACGGCGCGTTCGGTCCAACGCCTGGCTTCTTCGAGGTCCTGTTCCCCGGCCAGTTTTCGAGCGAGGTAGCGACCGAGCATCATTTGCGCATAGGGATGTCCGCGTTCGGCAGCCGCGCGGAACCAGCGCTGGGCCGCGGCACGGTCCCATGGGACGTCATGGCCGCCGCCGTACATGGCGCCGACGGCGAACATCGCGCCGACATGGCCCTGGCCCGCCGCCTTTTCGAACAAGGCCAAAGCGGCGTGATGATCCTTCGCACCGCCGCGTCCGGACAGCAGCATGTCCGCCAGCATGACCTGAGCTTCGATCATGCCGACGTCCGCGGCCTTGGCGATCCATATCCGGCCTTCCTCGGGGTCGGCGTTGACGCCGCGCCCTTCCACCAGCATCCGCCCGTACCAGTATTGCGCGTTCACCACGCCATCGGCGGCGCGACGCAGCCACTCGGCCGCCTTGCGGTCATCACGCTCGATACCAACGCCCTCGGCGAGGCAAACACCGAAATTGAACGCGGCGATCAGGTCGCCGGATGCGGCGGCCTGTTCGAACCAGGAGCGGGTGCGGATCTGGTCCTGTTCATCGCCGTGTCCACGCAACAGCAGGTTGCCGAGGTCGACATGAGCGCTCGGATCCCCGGCCTGGGCGGCGATGCTGAACAGTTTCGCGGCCTCCTGCTGGTCGCGCGGGACGCCGGCGCCGGTGAGGTAAAGCATCCCCAGGGCACGCGCGGCGCCTTTGTGGTTGGCGTCGGCGGCGCGACGGAACCACATCGCCGCCTCGGCATAGTTCGGCGGCAGGTCACCGCCCTTGGCATAGATGTCGCCTACCAGCGCGGCGGCTTCGGCGTCGCCCGCCAGGGCGGCGCGCCGCAGCCAGGATTCGCCTTCGACTTGATTGGCCTCGACGCCATTGCCCTCCATCAGCGCATAACCCCAGCGCGCCTGGGCGCCCCGATGGCCCTTTTCCGCAGCCTGCTTGTAGTGCGCGGCGGCGGCCTCGCGGTCCTGCTGGACGTTGATCCCGCGCTCGAGGACCATGCCGTACAGATAGAGGGCGGTTGCCAGACCCTTTTCCGCCGCTTCGCTCAGATGTCGAAGCAGTTCTTCCTGCGTGCCGGGCTTGCTGGTATCGCGCGCCAGGACCAGGGCGTAGCCGAGCTGCCCCTGCGGACAGCCGCCGGCGGCGGATTTTTCAAACCAGCGGTCGCCCTCCGGAATGTTGCGAAGCTCCTCCGGACCCGAAGTCAGAATGAAGCCCAGCACGGCCTGGCCGTCGGCTGACCCGGCCTCGGCCGCCCGCAAAGCCCATTTGGCGGCGGTCGGGTAGTCCGGTTCGGCGACTGTCTGGCCACCGAACAGGCCGGCGCCCGATTGATGGTTGGCATCGGCGAAGCCAGGTCCCATGCCATGCAGGCAGAGCGTGGCGAGCAGGGCCTGCGCCTCCACATAACCCTGCGATGCTGCGCGTTCGACCCAGCGCACGCCGTCCGCACGGCTCGGCGGGACGCCGGACCCTTCCAGGTAGCAGCGTCCCACCCGGAATTCCGCTTCCGGGATACTGGCTCGCGCGGCGCGGGAGAACAGCGCGAAGGCGCCTTTTACGTCGCCCTGTTCCTGAAGCTGGGTGCCCCGGCGCAGTGCGGCGGCCGGGGAGAATCCACCGAACAGCTTATCGAGGAGAGCCATGAGTTCATCGTATCCTTCGAAGGTGCGGGGGCCTAAGGCTCCCGCATGCCTTCGGTGGCCAGGGGAATCATCTTCCCGAGCATGTAGCGAAGAACGGTCTGCTTGCCGACACGGATGTCCGCGGTGACCGGCATGCCGGGGATCAAATGAAAGTTGGGCGGCGTGTTGTGCAGATCAATCTGATCCAGGGTAATTCTGGAGCGATAGAACACGCCGCTCGATTGTTGCGGCAGGGGAACCGAGCCGGTCGGATTGCGCGATTCATCCTGCGCCGAAAAGCTGTCGGGGCTGACGATCCGGACGACGCCGTGCGCGAGACCGTAGCGCGAGTATTGGAAGGTATCGAACTTGATATCGACCGGATCGCCAACGGTGATGTGACCGTCGTCGGCGCCCGATATGTTGGCCTCGACCTCCAACGGCGCGTTGGCCGGGACGATGGTGATGAATTGCTGACCGGGGTTCAGCACGGATCCGACCGACACCTTGCTGACTGTCATAACCGTGCCGTCTTCAGGCGCCCGCAGTTCGACCAACTGGCGATGCAGCTGGGCCTTGGTTAGCGATTCCCGCGCATCGGACAGCTTGCCGAGCGCGTCCGTCAGCTTGTCGCCGATGTCGTTGTGCCAGCCCTGGATAAAGCCATTACGCTCGGCGATCAGTGCGGCGAGGTCGCGCTGGGCGCCGACCTGTTGCTGCCTGGCATTGTCCAGGCTGTCCTGCATCTGCGCCCTGGTATCCATTGCCGACAGCGTGTTGATTTTCGACCCGACGTTGAGATGCTCGAGATCCTTGCGCATCTGCTCGAGCGTCCTGGCGTAGGCCAGACGATCCGTGTAGTTGGCGATATCGGCGTTGGCCCGGCCGATCGTTGCCGACAGGCTGGCGGCTTTCTCCTGGTAGTTCTCCAGCTTGGAATTGAACTCGGCCTGGCGCTGGCTATAGATCGAGGCCTGGAACATCATGTTGGGGTCAAGCCCGGAATAGGTGAACGGGCGGTTCTCCATTTCGGCCTGCATGCGTGAAACCTGGGCCTGTAGCGTCGAGACCTGGGCGACCAGCGCACCCATATCCGCGGTGGCGAAGGTCGGATCGAGGCGCGCCAGGATCTGGCCGGCATGGACCACGTCGCCGGGGTCGACGTTGATGGAACGGACGATCGCGGTGTCGAGTGGCTGAACGACGATGGTCGAGGAGCGGGCCACGACAATCCCGGTCGCGCTCACCACCCGATCCACCCGAATAACCCCGGTCACGACGCACATCACCAGGAGCATGCTGCTGAGGACCAACGTCAGGCTGCGCGCCAGCCGCGGCATTGGCAGGTTGATGATGGCGGTGGAGGGAGACTGGTACTCCAGAATGACCGGCAGGGTGGGGTCCAGCCGGTCCTCCGCCGTGGTGCTAATTGCCTTGGAGGAGGGTCGGGGCAGGAGCTGCATGACCTGGGCCTTCGTTTTGCATGTGACGGTTTTGCTGGTTCCAGAGCGTGCGATAGATCGCACACCGCTCCAGCAGGGCGGAATGCGGGCCGATATCCATCAGCTTGCCGCGTTCCAGTACGAGGATCTGGTCGCAATTGACCAGGGAAGACAGCCGGTGGGACACGATCAGCATTGTCCGGCCACGGGCGATCCGCAGCAGGTTGGCGTTGACCAGCGCTTCGGATTCCGGGTCGAGCGCGCTGGTCGCCTCATCCAATATCAGGATCCGCGGATCGGTGATGAGCGCGCGGGCGATGGCGAGGCGCTGGCGCTGGCCACCCGACAGGTTGGGGGAGCCTTCCTCGATGTAGGTTTCATACCCGTTCGGCATCCGCTCGATGAACTCCTCGGCCCCTGCCAGCCGGGCGGCTCGGATTGCGTCCTCTAGCGTGAGGCCGGGCCGGCCGGCCAGGATGTTGTCGCGGATGGAGCCGCGGAACAGGAAGTTCTCCTGCAGCACCACGCCGAAGCTGGAACGCAGGTGGCGCAGGTTGATTTCCCGCAAATCCGCGCCATCGATCTTGATAAAGCCGGAATACTCGCGGTTGATGCCTTGCAG
>DATARX010000165.1:0-8079 GCA_036263955.1 Rhodopila sp. | reverse complement strand
AAGCTTCTGACTGACCGGCTGCTGCGGCTGATGTTGAGCGGGGCGGCGCCGGAACGGATCCAGTGCCTGACGTTCACCAAGGCGGCGGCTGCGGAAATGGCGGTGCGGCTGCAGAAGACGCTGGGGCGATGGGTGACCATGCCGCCGGAGGCGCTGGCGAAGGCGCTGCAGGACCTGCAGGTGGAACCGACCGAGGCGGCCTGCCGCACCGCTCGGGCGTTGTTCGCCAAGGTGCTGGATTTGCCGGGTGGCATGCGGATCGGCACCATCCACGCCTTCAGCCAATCGTTGCTGCGCCGCTTCCCGCTGGAGGCGGCGATCTCGCCGCATTTCCAACTGGTTGACGATCGGGATGCCAACGATGCGCTGACCGAGGCGCGCGAGGATATGCTGGCCAATGCCGGCTCCCCGGCGATGCAGGCGGCGTTGCGCACGCTGGCCGGGCTGGCCTCGGCCGAGGCGTTCGGCAACCACGTCAAGACACTGCAATCCGACCGGCGTCGGTTGCAGGACGCGCTGGCGCTCGGGCCGGAACTGGAACGGGCGCAACGCCGGGTGCTGGGCGTGACCGCGGCGGACGAGGAATCGCTGCTCGCCGAAGCGGTGGACTGGTTGGGCGAGGCGGCGTTGCGCGACGCGGCCCGCACCGTGCTGGCGAGCAGCCCGCGGACGGTTGGGGAACGGGCGGCGGGGATTCTCGACTGGTTGGCCCAGGACGCAGCCCATCGGCAGGCGAATTGGTCGGACTGGTGCGGCCTGTTCCTGAAGAAGGATGGGGAGCCGTGTGCGCCGTCCACGCTGGTGGGCAAGGCGCTCGCGAACACGCCGCAGGTCATTGACCGGTATCTGGAGGAGGCCGACCGCATCATCCGGATCGAGGATGCGCGGGCGGCGATCCGGCTCGCGGCGGTATCCGGTGCGCTGGCGGCGCTGTCCGGGCCGGTGGCCAGCAGGTATGCGCAGCGCAAGGACGAGGCGGGGCTGCTGGATTATGACGACCTGATCGACCGCACCCGCACGCTGCTGTTCGACCCCGGCGCGGCCTGGGTGCTGTACAAACTGGATGGCGGCCTGGATCATTTGTTGCTGGATGAGGTGCAGGATACCGCGCCTCAGCAGTGGCGGATCGCGCACGCGCTGACCGAGGAATTCTTTGCCGGCGCCGGGGCGCGCGATCGCACCCGCACTGTGTTCGCAGTCGGTGACCGCAAGCAGTCGATCTACTCCTTCCAGGGCGCCGACACGGGGGAGTTCGACCGGTCCCACGATGAACTGGGGCGGCGCGTCCGCGCCTCCGGCCAGGTGTTTCAGGATGTCGGGCTGGATGTGTCGTTCCGGTCCACCGCGCCGGTGCTGGCGCTGGTGGATGCGGTGTTCGCCGATCCGCTGGCGCGTCCGGGCGTGGTCGGGGCGGGGGAGGTGCTGACGCATTACGCCGATCGCGCCGGCCATGCCGGGCTGGTGGAGCTGTGGCCGCTGGCGCCCCAGCCGGATCCGGCGCCGCACCTTCCGTGGACCGTGCCGGAGCAGAACCAGTCGCAGACCTCGGCCCGGCAGTTGCTCGCGGATACGCTGGCGGACTGGATTCGCGACCAGACCGACGGATCCGTGCTGCTGGAGAGCAAGGGGCGGCCGTTGAGCGCCGGGGACGTGCTGATCCTGGTGCGGCGCCGGGATGAGTTCGCCCGGGCGCTGGTGCGCGCGCTGAAGACCAGGGGCGTCCCGGTGGCGGGGCTGGACCGGATGGTCCTAACGGACCAGCCGGCGGTGCAGGACCTGATGGCGCTGGCGGATGCGCTGCTGCTTCCGTCCGACGACCTGACGTTTGCCTGCGTGCTGACCAGTCCGTTGGGTGGGTTCTCCGACGACGAACTGGCGGAACTGGCGATGGATCGGCCGGGTTCGCTGTGGGAGGCGTTGCGCGACCGGGCGGACGAACGGCCGGGCTGGCGCCGGGCGGCGGATTTCTTCGCGCAGTTGCTGGCGCGGGTCGATTACGTCTCGCCGTACGCGCTGTTCGCCGAGGCCTTGGGGCCGTTCGGCGGGCGCGCCCGGCTGTTCGCCCGGCTGGGGCCGGAGGCGGCCGAACCGGTGGATGAATTGCTGAATGCGGCGCTGACCTATGCCGGCCGTCATCCGCCGTCGCTGCAGGGGTTCCTGCATTGGCTACGCCGGTCCGGGGCGGAGGTGAAGCGCGAGGCGGAGGCGGCCGGCAACCTGGTGCGCATCATGACGGTGCATGGGGCGAAGGGGCTGCAGGCGCCGCTGGTGATCGTGCCGGATACCTCCGGCCTGCCGAAGGATGACGGGACGATTGTCTGGGCGGCGGACTCGGTGACGGACCGCGCGGTGCTGTTGTGGGCGCCGCGCAAGGAGTTCCGCTGCGATGCGCTGGACCGGCTGCGGGCGGCGGGGCGGCAGCGGCAGATGGAGGAGCACAACCGGCTGCTGTATGTCGCGCTGACCCGAGCGGAAGATCGGTTGCTGGTGTGCGGCTGGCGCGGCGCGCATGCGCCGAAGGACGAGTGCTGGCACAGCCTGGTGCGGCGGGGCTTCGAGGCGGCGGGGGCCGAGGCCGAGGCGTTTGGCCCGTGGGACGGAGAGGTGCTGCGGCTCCGCAGTCTGCAAACGGTGCCGGCGGATGGTCCGGCCGCGGTTGCCCTCGCGGATCATGGCAGGGCGTTGCCGGGGTGGATCGGGGCTGCTCCTACTTGGGTGCCGGCGCCGCCTCCGCCGGAGCCGCCGCGCCCGGTGCCGTTGGCTCCCAGCCGGCCGGAGGGGATCGAATTGGGGCCGGTGCCGGCTGCGGAGTCACCGCTGGCCGAGCGCGACGCGGGCGGCAACCGGTTCCGGCGGGGGCAGTTGATCCATTCCCTGCTGCAGCATCTACCGGCCTTGGCGGCCGGGGAGCGGCGGGAGGCGGCGATCCGGTTCCTCGACAAGCCGGCGCATGAGTTGCCGGCGGGCGAGGCCGAACGCATCGCCGAAGAGGTGCTGGCGGTGATGGCGCATCCCGATCTGGCGCCGCTGTTCTGGGCGGACAGCCGAGCGGAGGTGCCGCTGACCGGCGTTGTGGGTGATATGGTGGTGGGCGGCCTGGTCGATCGGCTGGTGGTGCTGCCGGACCGTGTGCTGGTGGCGGATTTCAAGACCAACCGCCGGCCGCCGGTTCGACTGGAGGACACGCCGGTAATGTATCTGCGGCAGATGGCGTCGTATCGGGCGGTGCTGCGGGCGATTTTCCCCGGCCGGACGGTGTTGTGTGCTTTGATCTGGACGCGCGACGTTCGGGTGGCGATGCTGCCGGATGAGATTCTCGATTCTCACCACCCCGGCCATGCGCGAGACGCTGCTTGACCGGTTTGACTGGCCGTCCCACCTTTCATGCAACTGAAATTTACCCGAGGACCCTTCAACATGAGCGCGAACACGGTTCCCGTGACGGACAACAGCTTCGCCACAGACGTGGTGGAGAAGAGCAAGACCGGCCCGGTGCTGGTTGATTTTTGGGCGGAATGGTGCGGCCCGTGCAAGATGATCGGGCCGGCGCTGGAGGAACTGGCGGGCGAGTTCGCTGGCAAGCTGACGGTGGCGAAGGTGGATATCGACGACAACCCGATGTCGCCGAATCAGTTCGCGGTGCGTGGCATCCCGACGCTGATCCTGTTCAAGGACGGCAAGCCGGCGGCGACTCAGGTCGGTGCGCTGCCAAAGAGCAAGCTGAAGGACTGGATTGCCGGTAACCTCTGATTTTTTTCGGCGATCGGATCTGGCGGCGATCGGATCTGGCGGCGATCGGATCTGGATGTTGGTGAAAAGGCGCGGTGTTCCGCGCCTTTTTCCTGTTGGGGGTGTCTTGGTCGGTCGCTTTCAGTGCTCGGGCCGCGTGAAGAGAGCGCGCCAAGCGTGTCCGTGGTTCGGTGGGAGATACGCGCCGATCGGAACGGACGGTCAGCCGCGGCTGGGAATGATGGTCGCCAGGAGGTAGGCGAGGCCGCCGGCGGTCAGCAGGGAGGTGAGGGGGCGGCGTTCGACCGTGTCGGTCAGGGTCTTGGTCGCGTCGCAGGCCTGGGTGACCATGGCGTGATAGGCGTCCTGCGTGTCGCCGGCTAGTTGACGGGCCTTTTCCTCAAAGATGAGGGACGTGAGGGCGAGGGTTACCAGGGCCAGGAGTGGCTTCATCGAATGCTCCCTGTTCGCGTGCGCCGTCCGGGTGGGGTTCGGGCGGGTGGCGCGGTGTCGTGTTGTGTTTGGTGATAACGCAGCGGCGCGGATGCGGATGCGAACCGGATCGGGGGACGGGGATCAAAAAGGCGATGTATTCCCTCCGGCATCTGTGACCGGGACGGCGGCACAGTCGTCTGGCGGCCATTACTGGCGCTGCTATCGTTGCCGGGGGGCAGGATTTGGGCTAGAGCCTTTTCCGTACGCATTGGCTCGCCGAATCGGCTCTAGCACATTGTTTTAGCGAGCATCTTCACCCGCTCAGGTATGCAATCTGAGCGGGATCTGTTCCAGCTGATCTTTTGATTACACGAACGGGCCGTTCCTGCCGCGAATATTGCCGGGAGAGATGAGTTGACTCGACTCTTTGCATATCCAGATCGAAGGTGCTGCGCTGTCCTCTTGCTGCTGCTTGGCCTCGGGTCGTGCGGCCAGGGGCCGAAAACGGCGTGCATCACACAGCAGACCACCTGCCAACTGAACGATGCCTACGCCCAGACCGGGACGCCTTGCTATTGCGGCGAGTCGAAGGGCGTCGCCGTTACGCGGTAGGTGTCCCGGCGTGGGCCCGATGTCTTCTTGCGCTAGGTTTCGCTGGCGACGTACGGGCGAACCATCTTGGCCGGGTCGACGATACGGTCGAACTCGGGTTCGGTGACGTAGCCGAGTCCAAGCGCGGCTTCCTTCAGCGTGAGGTTCGCGTCCATTGCGTGGTGGGCGATGCGGGATGCCTTGTCATACCCGATGACCGGCGCGAGCGCCGTGACCAGCATCAGCGAGCGGTCCACGTACATCTTGATCTGTTCAAGGTTCGGCTGGGTTCCCTCGACCAGGAACCTGCGGAAGTTTATGCAGCCATCGGTCAGGATGGTGATGGAGTGGGTTACATTGGCGATGATCAGCGGCTTGTAGACGTTCATTTCCAAATAGCCGCCGGCGCCGCCGAACCCCACCGCGACGTCGTTGCCCATCACCTGCACCGCGATCATGGTGAGGGCTTCGGCCTGCGTCGGATTGACCTTGCCCGGCATGATCGAGGAGCCGGGTTCGTTCTCCGGAATTAACAATTCGGCGAAGCCGGCGCGCGGGCCGCACGATAACAGCCGGATGTCGTTGGCGATCTTGTACAAGGACGTGGCCAGGGTGCGCATCGTGCCGGACAGTTGCACCAGCGCATCGTGCGAGCCCTGCACGGTGAACTTATTGGGTGCAGTGACGAATGGAAGGCCGGTGAGCCGGGCGATCTCGGCAGCCACGGATTCTGCGAAATCGGGTGCGGCATTGATGCCGGTGCCGACGGCGGTGCCACCTAGCGCGAGGTGGTAGACGGTTTTCAGTGCGTCGTCGAGACGTTCGAGATCATCCGACAGCGCGCCGGCGTAGCCCGACCACTCCTGCCCAAGCGTGATGGGAGTTGCATCCTGCATGTGGGTGCGGCCGATCTTGACGATGTCCTTCCATTCGTCCGCCTTGGCGGCGATGGCGTCACGCAGGGTGCGAACGCTTGGGGCCAGGCGCTGGGCAACGCCGAGCGCGGCGGCGATGCACATGGCTGACGGGAACGAATCGTTCGACGACTGCGACATGTTGACGTGATCGTTGGGATGGACCGGGGCCTTGCTGCCGAGGGGCGTGCCGGCAAGTTGGCTGGCGCGGTTTGAAATGACCTCGTTGACGTTCATGTTGAACTGGGTGCCGCTGCCGGTCATCCACACGTGCAGCGGGAACATGTCGCCGTGTTGGCCCTGCAGGATCTCATTGGTAACCTCAGTGATGAGATCATGGACGATATCGGTCAGTCGGCCGGAGGCGTGGTTCGCGTTGGCGGCGGCCTGCTTCAGGATGGCGTAGGCGATGATCATCTCACGCGGCATCAGGTCCTTGCCGATGCTGAAATGCTCGAGCGAGCGTTGTGTCTGTGCGCCCCAAAGCTTGTCGGCGGGGACGGCGACCTGTCCCATACTATCCGTTTCCATACGAAAATCGGCCATAGTGCCCTCCAACTGGATGTCTCGCGCCGACCGCGGAACGAATGTTCATGATAGGAAACCCGCGACTGCTTGGACAGATGGGGGTCGGTTGGGTTGTATTCAGGGGATCTTTATTTGCGGAACGACCCTGATAAGGACAAAGGTTGAGGACAAGGACACAGGTTGAGGCCTTTACCTCGATCGATTTGCCGCTCTCGAACTATTGATGCGGTGCATTCGGTGATCGGCGGTGACATTGACGGGCCATAAAATAACCGATCCGCCGGGTGCTGACCGGACCGAGGGGATTGCGGGCCTTCGTGCCGGATGCAAGTATAATTGCGTAGCCACAAGACCTTGGCGGACACCGGACACGCTTTCCTAGAGACAGAAACAATGGGGGCGCGGAATGATTCGATGTGTGCGGATTTGGACTGGCGATGACGGCAATTCCTGCTTCGAGGAAGGATCGATCGACCTTGCCGAAGGCGCGCGCGGCGACCTGTTGAGCGGCAAGGCAAGCGCTGCCAGCATTTCCTACCAGGAAACGAAGTCGGGTGGCACGTTCGCCTGGCATGATGCGCCGACGCGGCAGTTCGTCATCACACTCAGCGGGACGCTCGACTTCCAGACGCGCAAGGGCGAACACTTTTCCATCCGCCCGGGCGATATCCTGCTCGCCGAGGATACCACGGGCAGTGGCCATAGTTGGCGGCTGGTCGACGATGAGCCGTGGCGGCGGGCTTATGTGATCCTGGCGTCGGATTCCAGCGTGCCGTTTGTCGCGAAATCCACGTCGGCCTAGTATCGCGTATCAGTGAAGCGCAATACAGCGCTTTTGATTTTGAAGGATCCGATTCACGCGACAAATCCTGGTCGCGATGCGACTCACGCTTATCTGCGATCGGATACGAGGCCGGAGGACAGGAGAGAGATATGCCCCAAACCGCCATCCCCGGCACGCCCGACGTCGTTCTGATCGGCGCCGGAATCATGAGCGCGACGCTCGCCACGATGCTCAAGGAACTTGAGCCATCCCTGAATATCGTCATGCTCGAGGTGCTGGACGATTGTGCGCAGGAAAGCTCGCAGGCCTGGAATAACGCCGGTACTGGCCATGCCGCGAACTGCGAACTGAACTACACGCCGCAGAATGCCGACGGCAGCGTCGATATTTCCCGCGCGCTTGAAGTCAACACCGAGTTCGACTTGTCGCGCCAGCTTTGGTCTTACCTGGCCAGGAAAGGCGCGATCGCCGATCCGCGCGCGTTCCTTCATCCGACGCCGCACATGAGCTTCGTGTGGGGCGACAAGAATGTCGATTTCCTGCGCGCGCGTTTCAAGGCGATGGCGGCACATCATTGCTATCACGGTATGGAATACAGCGAGAACCGCAAACAGATTGCCGACTGGGCGCCACTGGTGATCGACGGGCGGGACGCCAACCAGCCGATCGCGGCGACCCGCATGGTGACCGGAGCCGACGTCGATTACGGTTCGCTGACGCATCTGCTGGTCGCGCATCTTGCCGCGCAGACGGGGTTCTCGGTGCACTACAAGCAGCGCGTCGTGGGGCTCCACCGGGAGGCGGGCGGGCGTTGGCGCGTGGAAATCGAGGATGTCGATCAGCGCAAGATGCACATGATTTCGGCGAAGTTCGTCTTCATCGGCGCCGGCGGTGGCGCGCTGTCGCTGCTGCAGACCTCGCGTATCCCGGAAGCGCACGGCTACGGTGGTTTTCCGGTCAGCTGGATCTGGTTGCGCTGCGACGTCCCTTCGGTCAGCGATCGCCATCACGCCAAGGTCTACGGCAAGGCGGCGGAAGGATCCCCGCCGATGTCGGTTCCGCACCTGGACACGCGAATCATCGAGGGCAGGAAGTCGC
>DATARX010000107.1:0-3355 GCA_036263955.1 Rhodopila sp. | reverse complement strand
GTACGACCGGCCCAGCATCATTTCGCAGGCGACCGGCATGAGGACTTGCACGAAACGCCGGTCGCCGGCGCAACGATCGATTTCCTCGGCGGCCAACAGGGGCGCCTGGGCGGGCACGACGATAGAGGCACGCAGGCGGGGTTCCTTGTCCAGCCAGTGTTCCCTGATCCAGTCGTTGACGGCGGAACAGATGGCGGCGCCCATGCTCTCACTGACCGCGACCTGGCCGCCGGTGAGCGGATTGCAGATCGCGGTGCCGATGCCGAATTGATCCAGTGCCTGACTGCGCATGGCGTCCAGGGTGGCGGCGGGGCGCTGGCCTTTCACCCGCCAGTCGGGGCGGCAGGTGATCGGGGCGTTGAGCGGGTACGACATCATGTCGAAGCCGTCGAGGCCGCGATCGACGAAGGATTCCTGCCAGAAATCGTTCATGTAGGGCAGCAGCGCCTTGATATCCGGGACGCCCGGGTGGATGTCGCAGTCGATCGCGCCAAGGGTCATTGTTTTCTCCCGCTGCAACTATGGGACGCGGCGATTTTTTCTGTCAAACCTATGTCGGCCAAACTCATGTGGGCCAAACTCATGTGGGCCAAACTCATGTCGGCCAAACTCATGTCGGCTTCACCCCGGCCCGGCGCAGGGTGCGCTGCCAGTCGGTCGCGACGCCGTCGAGTGCCGCTTTTGCGGTTTTCTCGCCCAGCAGGACGGCGGAAATGCCGCTGCGCAACTGCAATTCCATGGACGGCCAGTATGGTTCGCGCGGTTCGAGTTGGGCGGTCTTCAGCGCCTCGGCCATCACCGGCGCCCAGCCGAACCGTTCCAACACGGCGGTGTCGGTGAGGACGGAGGTCCTGGGCGGGGCGTTGCCGCGTTCCAGGGAGCGGCGCATCCATTGCTTGCTCGTTGCGAACTGGATGAATTCGAAGGCCCATTCGGTGTTTTTGCCGGCAGCGGGGACGCCGAGGGTCCAGCCGTTGAGCGAAACCCGGCTTTCCGCCGCGGAATGGCGGCCGGGGGCGACGGCCCAGGCCCAGCGGCCGCCGGTCTGGGATAGCTTCGGATCGTTGAGCAGCGTGCCGTAGGGGGCCAGGGTGATGGTCATGGCATAGCGGTCGCGCTGGCCGCCGGCGACGATTTCGTCGTATTCCCAGGTGATGCTGTCAGGGACGACGACTTTATACCTGGTCATGAGGTCGCCGTAGAATTGCAGCGCTTCGACGGCTTTATCGCTGTTGATCTCGATCTCCATGGTCGCGGGATCGAAATAGCGACCGCCGTTACCGCGCAGGAACGGCGTGAATCCGCCCAGCATGGCGGGGCCTTGGCGGCCCCAGATACCCAGGCCGTAGCGTTCGGGGGGCTTTGTCGTCGCTTTCGCGGCGGCGAGGAAGCTGTCCCAGTCGGCGGGTGGCGTGGTGAAGCCGGCATCGGTCAGCAGTTGTTTCTGGTACGTCAGGATGCCGGTGGTCGTGCGGTAGGGAATACCGAGCAGCTTGCCGTGGTAGCTGGCGAGGTCGCGGACGGGTGGAAGGAAATCGTCCCAGTCGTAGTCGGGGTGTTTGCCGGCGGTATCGGCGAGCAGCTTCGCGTGGTCGGCCATGTGGGGCGCGAGCCAGCCGGCGAAGGTGGCGGTCCATTGGATGATGTCGATGTCGGGCGAGCCCGAATTCAGTTCGGCTTTCAGCCTGGCGCTGAGGGCGTCGATCGGCAGCAGGGTGAAGTCGATTTTGATGCCGGTGGCTTTTTCGAACGCGGGGGCGACTTCTTCGACCAGGCACCAGTGCCAGGGACCGTTGTCGCCTACGAAGACAAGTTTTTCCGGTTTCGATGCGGCTCGGGCGATGGACGGGGTGGCCAATGTGGCGGCGGTGGCGAGGGCGTTTTGTATCAGGCGGCGGCGGGTTTGCATGCGGCGTTTCCCTGCTTTGGCTTGAACGGTTCTTGGCCGGGGGTCATCGGCATGAGCGGGCGGTGGCGAGGTCGATTTTTCATCACGAAGTGACGAAGGCACGAAGGCACGAAGGGGGGGGCCGCCCCGGTGGGCCCGGAGGATGAGCGCGTTGCCTGCCCGAAGTCGCATCGTCGCGGTTATCGTCCGACCCCGGCTCTGCGCAGGCCGCGTTGCCAGTCGACGGCGACGTCGTCCAGGGCTTGCCTGGGGGTCTTCTGGCCCAGGATCGCTTGCGACAATCCGGTGCGGAGGGAGAGTTGCAGCGTGCTCCAGACGGGTTGGGCGGGGGTTGGGAAGCCGGTTTCGATGGCCGCGGCGGCGGTGGGGGGCCAGCCGATCAGTTCGACCATGGCGGGGTCTCGGAGGACGGCGCCTCGGGGCGGGGCGTTGCCGCGGACCATCGAGCGTTGCATCCAGTCCTTGCTGCACAGCATCTGGATGAAGGCGAGCGACCAATCCCTGTTCCTGGCATATTTCGGGATGGCGACGAAGTGGCCATCGATCCAGGTGCGGCTTTGGTCTTTGGCCGTTTGTCCGGGGACAGTCGCCCAGGTCCATTTACCGCCGGTTTTCGACAGCTTCGGGTCGTTGATCAGCGTGCCGTAGGGGGCGAAGGTCTGCGCCATCGCGTAGCGGTCGTTCTGGCCGCCGGCGACGATTTCGTCATATTCCCAGGTCATGGCTTCGGGCGGCACGACCTTGTCCCTGGTGACGAGGCCGGCCCAGAAATCCAGCGCGGCGACGCCTTTTTCGTTGTTGATGAAGATCTCGCCGGTCTTGAAGTCCAGCAGATCGCCGCCGCAGGAATACAGCCAGGGGAGGAAGGCGGTGAGGATGGCTGAGCCCTGGCGGCCGGACAGGCCGAAGCCGTAGCGCTCCGGCGGTTTGTTGGTGGCGATCGCGGCGCGTTCCAGTTCGGCGAAGGTTTCCGGCAATTTGGTGATGCCGGCCTGCTCCAGCAGGGCCTTTTGATAGTGCATGATGCCGGTGGTGATGCGGTACGGGATGCCGACCATCTTGCCGTCGTAGGTGGCGGCGCGCTTGCTGCCGGATAGGAAATCCGACCAGTTCCACGACGGATCCTTGGCCATGATCTCGCCTGCCAGCGCCTCGTGATCCATCATGTGCGGGCTGATCCAGCCGGCCATGCCGACGGACCACTGGACAATGTCGATGTCGCCGGAGCCGGCGCTGAGTTCGGCCTTCAGCCGCGCGGTCCAGGGGTCAACGGGGAGCAGGGTGAAGTCGATCTTGATGCCGGTGGCTTTTTCGAAGGCCGGGGCGACTTCCTCGACCATCACCCAGTGCCAGGGGCCGTTGTCGCCGACATAGACCAGTTTCTCCGGCTTGCCTTGCCCCAGCGCGGGGAGCGGGAGGGAAGCGGCGGTGGCGGTGGCGAGCAGT
>DATARX010000055.1:0-3008 GCA_036263955.1 Rhodopila sp. | reverse complement strand
CGTGGCCATGGTGCTGCCCTATGTCGACAAAACCTTCGGCCTGAGCGCGGCGGATTCGGGCTTCGCGGCCGGCATCTTCTTCGTTGGCTACATGGTGCTGCAGATTCCCGGCGGGCTGCTGGCGAGTCGGTGGAGCGCGCGAAAGACCGTCGCCTTGCTGATGGTGCTGTGGGGCGTCACGGCGGTGGCATCCGGCTTCGTGCAGAGCCGCGAGCAGCTCTACGCCGTGCGCTTCATCCTGGGCATCTTCGAGGGCGGCGTGTGGCCGGCCGTGCTGGTGCTGCTCGCCACGTGGTTCCCGCAGAACGAGCGCGCCCGGGCGAACGCGCTGTGGATGAGCTGCCTGCCGATCTCGGCGGTGTTCATGGCGCCGCTTACCGGCTGGCTGCTCAACTTCCTGACCTGGCGGGAGGTGTTTGTCGTCGAGGGGCTGCCGCCGCTGGTCTGGGTGTTCGTGTGGTGGTTCTTCATCGCCGACCACCCGCGGGAGGCGCGTTGGGCCTCGGCCGCGGAACGGGACTACATCGCGCGCACCATCGCCGCCGAGAACGCCGGCAAGCCAGCGTCGGCCGGGTACTGGGCGGCGCTGACCGACCGGACGGTGCTGTGGCTGGTGGCGGCGTATTTCTTCTGGATGGCGGGGTTCTACGGCTTCACGATGTGGGTGCCGGCGGTGGTCAAGGGCTTTGCCGGGCCGGGCAGTTCGGCGGTCGTGGTGGGCGCGATCAGCGCGATTCCGTTCGCCTTCGCACTGGTCAGCATGGTGGTGAACTCGGTCTGGTCGGACCGGGCGATGACGCGGCGGGCGTTCATTGCGGTGCCGATGATCATCGGCGCGCTTGGGCTGGTCGCCGGCCAGTTCACGCATGCTCCGGCGCTGCAGCTTACCTTCCTGATTGTCGCGGCGATCGGTGTCTATGGTCCGTACGGCCCGTTCTGGGCGGTGCCGAGCGCAATCCTGCGGCAGGAGGTCGGCGGCGTCGCGATGGGGTTGATCAACATGGCCAATCTGGGCGGGTTCCTCGGTCCTTACGTGGTGGGCTATGTGCGCACGGCGACAGGCAGCGGATTTGCCGGGTTCCTGGTGCTGGCCGTGTTCCTGGTGATCTCCGCCGGGATCGTCATGATGCTGGGGGTCGACCGGCGGATCGCCGCATTGGGGGCCGATCGGGCGCGTGGTGCGCGGGCACCGCTTGAGGCTGTGCCGCTGCCGTAGGCCGGGGACTGAGGGGTGTTCGGATACGTTGAACGGCGGGGATGACTGGTCGGGAGGGTGGTGATGCGGGTTAACCCGTTCGTGGATGCTTTCCATTTTCTGACAAGGCCGTCGTATAGCGAGCCTGGCTTCATGATGATCCTGTATTGGATTGTCGCACTGTCCAGCCTGGCCGTGGCCGTCACCGCCGCGCGAAAGATTCCGGGGCAGTTCAGTGCCGTGCATCTGGGCCGGTTCATCGTTCGGTTCATCATCGGCAGCATGTGGTGGCAACAGGCTTTGTGGAAGTTTCCGTCGGATCTTGGCGGATTGCGTTACTGGACCGAACAGATGGCACAGCACGCCGCGTTCGAGGCCCAGGCGGATTTCGTCCGGAGCGCCATCCTGCCCAATTTCACGCCGATCGGCGTGGGCGTTTTCTGCATCGAGATCGCCATCGGCGTGTCATTGATGATCGGGCTTCTGACGCGCCTGAGTGCGTTCTGCGGAGCGCTGTTCATTGCGAACCTTTGGCTCGGACTCTATCGGGTCGATGCCGAGTGGCCTTGGAGCTATGGGTTTCTGATGCTGTTGCTGGCGATATTTTCGCTCGATGCCTATGGCCGATCGCTGGGCTGCGATGCCTTGGTGCGGGGTGACGATTCCATCCGCCGGTGGCTGCCGGCGGTTTTGCTGCGCTTTACTTAGCGTGTAACAGACTCAGGTTGACGCTATCACACTCTTGCTCTCTTTGTTGGGGCGGGCGATTCACGTTTGAGGTTGGTGCAACCTCAACCGATCGCTAATCTTTACTGGAAGCGTGGTTCACATCGCCGGCGAGGCCTCGGACGATCGAGGCCAGGACTTGCAGGGCGTCGGTGGTGCCGTCTGCCGCGCCTTTTTCAAAATCCGTTTCGGTCTGGCCCATGGTGTTGGTGACGTGGGCAAGGCAGAGCAGCGCGATACCGCTTGCGCGGGCGAAGGCGTACAGTGCCGCGGCTTCCATCTCGACCGTCAGAATGCCCTTGGCTTGAGCGGCGGCGATGGCCTCGGCGGTTTCGCGGAACGGCGCGTCGGTGGTCCAGCTTGCGCCGACATGGGCGTGCAGACCGTCACGTGTGAGCGCGGCTGTCGCCGCCTGGACAAGCGCGGGATCGGCGTCGGCATATTCGGCGGGGTCGGCGTAATGGTAGCTGGTTCCCTCGTCGCGTAGCGCGCGGTCGATGATGACGAAATAGGGTGAGACGCCGGCTTGGTTGATTTGTCCCGCCGAGGTCAGGCTGATCAAGAGACGGCAGCCGGACGCGAACAATTCCTCCGCAACGAGCACCGCGAAGGACGCACCGACCGCGGAGCCGATGATTCCGACCGTCTGGTTGGCGAGGGCAAAGGTGTCGAGCGTGGTGTGATAGCAAGGCCAGGCGCCGAACGGGCGGGCCTGTCCGGTGTGACGCAGGATGCGTACGATATCGCCGTCGGGATCGAGGATGCAGACCGAGGGCACCTCGGTTGCCGGCAAGCGCTTTTGCCGCCGAGCCTCTCGCAGCAGCGCGGCGGGGGCGAACACCGACGGGGCCTGGGGGTTCTTGGCGTCGAGGATGGGTGGCTTGGTCACGTGGTCTCCGTTTTTTGCGGGTCCGGCGCAGGGGTGGTGGGCGCTATCATGGCGAGACGCGGTAAGGCAATCGTTTGAAGGACGGGACAGGAAGGGGCGCCGGACGCATTGGGATGCGGCCTACACCGAGGATGAGGTCAGCTGGTTTCAGGAAGATCCGGCGGTTTCGCTTGAACTGATCCAGGCGAGGGCGTGTCG
>DATARX010000040.1:0-8547 GCA_036263955.1 Rhodopila sp. | reverse complement strand
CTCAGCGCGCCCAGCACCGGGGCGCAGGCGAACTGCATCAGCGCGAAGGCCGCCAGCAGCAGCCCCACCCACTGCGAGGCGGCGGAGACGCTCATGCCCGATAGCTTCAGCACCAGTTCGGGCACGATCGGCACCACCAGGCCGAAGCCCAGCGCATCGATCACCAGCGTCAGCAGGATGAACCGGACCGACGCGGCGTGGCTGTTCATCGGGTGGGCCTCATGGGGTAGGCCTCATGGGGTAGGCCTCATGGGGTACGCCTCATGGGGTGGGCCTCATGGGGTGGGCGTCATGGGGTGGGCCGATAGGCAATCCGCCAGATCGTGCCATTGCCGTCCTCGCTGACCAGCAGCGAGCCGTCATGCATCACCGTCAGCCCCACCGGACGCCCCCAGACCGCCTGGTCGGAGGCGACGAAGCCGGTCAGGAAGTCGTCGGTTTCGCCGGTTGGGCGGCCATCCTCGAACGGCAGCCGGATCACCTTGTAGCCGGTGCGCTGGGATCGGTTCCACGACCCGTGCAGCGCCACGAAGGCATCGCCGCGATAGTCCGTGGGGAATTGCGTGCCGTCGTAGAACACGATCCCCAGCGGGGCGGAATGCGGCTGGATCAGCACGTCCGGCACCGTCACATGGGTGGCGAGATCGGCGCGCGCGCCGTCCATCCGCGGCTCCGGATGGTTGCCGATATAGAACCAGGGCCAGCCGAAGAAAGAGCCGGGTTCGACCCGCGTCGCGAAATCCGGCGGCACGTTGTCGCCCAGGCCGTCCCGCTCGTTCACCGCGCACCACAATGCGCCGCTGCCGGGCTGGATCGCCTCGGCGGAGCAGTTGCGCAATCCGGTGGCGAGGATCTTCGGCGCCCCGCCGGCCGGGCTGAACTGCAGCACGTCGGCGCGGTCCAGGTCGTCGCCCCAGGCGGCGCCCAGCGGCAGGCCGGCCGGCGGCGGGCCCTTCAGGTCGCGGTCCAGGTTGCCGGAGGACCCCACCGAAACCAGCATGTGGCTGCCATCAGCCGAGAATACGATGTCGCGGGTCCAATGGCCGCCCTCGGGCAGGCTGCGCACGATGACCTGCGCCGGTCCGCGCGCCTGCTGGTCGCCGGGCGCGTAGGGATAGCGGACGATCCGGTTGGTCTCACCCACGTAGAGGAAGCGGGGCGAGGGGCCGGGCGGCCAGAACGCGATGCCGAACGGCAGGTCCAGGCCGGACGCGAACACGGTGGAGGACACCGGCTTGGCCATCCCGTCGGTGGTGCGCAGCACGCGGATCCGCCCGGCCCCGCTCTCGGCCACGAAGATGTCGCCGTTGGGGGCGGTGCGCATGGTGCGCGGCTGGTCCAGCCCGGTGGCGAACACCGTGGCGGCGAATCCCGGCGGCAGCTGCGGGCGGGCGCCGGCGGGGCGCACCACCACCGACGGCGTGTCCGCCGCGGACGGGCTGGCAAACGGCGCGGGCAGGGCGTCGGGGGCGATCTTGCGGACGACGCCGGGCGAGTCGCCGCGCCAACTGCTGAACGCGGCCGCCCCCAGGCGGATGGGATCCGCCCATGCGGCGGCCACGGCGGCCGTCAGGACGGCAACCGTGATAAAAGGGGCAGCTAACGACGTCTTCATACACGCACATGTGCATTCCGACGGCGTCTTGCCAAGCGGGAACAGCAAGGGCGCGTGCCGCGCCCCCCGCGCAAAGAAGGAATTTTCACCAAATAGCCACGCACGAACAGGTTTTCCCATTGCTGTCCCCCACCTTGCCAGGGCCGAGAAATCCAGCGTTTTATGGGTTCCGGACAGCGCCGCCGTTGCGCGCGGCATTCGGGAGAAGGAACATAGCCATGCATTCCGCACATAAGCCGTTGGTCTTCGACCGCCCCTTGCGCGGGCGTATCTACGACAGTATCGCGGAGACCATCGGCAACACGCCGCTGGTGCGAATCCCGAAAATCCTCGCCGAGGAAGGCGTCACCGCCGACGTCGTGCTGAAGCTGGAATTCTTCAATCCGATCTCCAGCGTGAAGGACCGCATCGGCGTCAACATGATCGTCGAACTGGAAGCCTCCGGCCAGTTGAAGCCGGGCGGCACGCTGATCGAGCCGACCTCCGGCAACACCGGCATCGGCCTGGCCTTCGTCGCCGCGGCCCGCGGCTACAAGCTGATCCTGACGATGCCGGAATCGGTGTCGATCGAGCGGCGCAAGATGCTGACCTACCTGGGCGCGGAACTGGAGCTGACGCCGCGCGAGAAGGGCATGAACGGCGCCGTCGCGCGCGCCAAGGAACTGCTGGAGGCGACGCCGGGGGCGATCATCCCGAACCAGTTCGGCAACCCGTCCAACCCGGCAATCCACGTGAGGACCACGGCGGAAGAGATCTGGTACGACACCAACGGCGAGGTCGATGCGATTGTCTCCGGCATCGGCACCGGCGGCACGCTGACCGGCGTGGCGCAGGCGCTGAAGCCGCGGCGGCCCGGCCTGAAGATGTTCGCGGTGGAGCCGACGGCCAGCCCGGTCCTGTCCGGCGGCAAACCCGGCCCGCACCCGATCCAGGGCATCGGCGCCGGTTTCATCCCGGAGGTGCTGAATGTCGAGGCGATCGACGAGGTGATCCAGGTCAGCAACGAGGAAACCCTCGCCGCCGCCCGCCGGCTTGCCAGGGTTGAGGGCATTCCCGGCGGCATCTCCTCCGGCGCGGCCCTGGTGGCGGCGCTGAAAGTGGCGAAACGGCCGGAATTCGCCCACAAGCGGATCGTGGTGATCATCCCGTCGTTCGCTGAGCGTTACATTACGACGGTGCTGTTCGAAGGGCTGTAAACCTTTGTCGCGGTGAAGGGGGCCGTACCCGCATCCCGGGACGAGGCGGCGCTGGATGAGAACGCCGGCGCCGCCGATCAATGAGGCCGCGAGATCGGCGGCGTTGCGCCGCTCGTCGCCGGGGAGACCGATCTCGTGCGTCTGGTTATCGACTCTGTCGGCGCTGATGACGGCGAGGCCGATTTTGCCGCAGACCGTTTTGGCCGCCTGGCCGGCGCCGACAGATGCGCGTCCCGGAGTCGGTAATAGAAGTACTCCCGCGCGGTTATTTGCCGGGGCCGCGAACAAGCCGCAGAATTTCCCTAATCAATCCGGTCAACTTCATCCCGTTCCTTAAAACGTGGGCAGACTGGCCAGTAAATCCACTGGCGGAATACGACCAATATTTGCAAGCGCCGGATCTGCCTCTGTCACGCGCCTGGTCGAGCATCTCGGTGTATTTCGTATCTTTCTGTTATCAATCAGCCAATCGAGCCTGCGAATATCGGATCCTTGCGACACGCGATGGCTCGACCCGGCGCTTCGCAAAACCGTCTTCTTCAGTCCGGCGGAGTTGCCGCGCGATGCCGATCTGGTAACGGGACATATCGCCCGTTCCACACTCCGCGCGGCCCATCCGTCACACCGCTTGATGACCATCCTGCGGGAGCCGCGATGCCGGGTGATATCGCATTGGCTGTTCTGGCGCTCGGTCCCGGACGCGGATCGGGTGGCCTGGGGAAGCTGGGATGCGCGGCCCGGGCCGCGACGGCGCCCTTACGCGATTTGAGTCCCCAAAAGGTGCGGTTTGCCGTAGAACGGCTGCACACCCGCAAGAAGTGCGGGTGAAGAACAAGGCCAACGAGCCGTCACAGGGAGTATTAATATGTCTAAGCCGTGGGCGATCTCACGTCGCCGAGCTGTCAAAATGGGTGCCGCCGCCGCCGCGTTGCCGCTGGTGCATATCCGCACCGCCGGGGCCGCGGGCAAGTTGAACATCGGATTTTGGGATCATTGGGTTCCCGGCGCCAATGATGTCATGACGAAGCAGGTCAAAGCCTGGGCGGACAAGAACAAGGTCGAGGTGACTGCCGATTTCATCACCACCTCCGGCGGCAAGCTGCAATTGACTCCGGCAGCGGAAACCCAGGCCAAGGCCGGTCACGATGTCATGACATTCATCACCTGGGATGTGCAGAATTACGCGGACAGCCTGGAGCCGGTGGACGACGTGATGAAGCGCCTGACCGCCGCCAATGGCGAGGTCAACAGCGTTGGCACCTACCTGGCCAAGTCCAAGGGTCATTGGGCGGCGGTGCCGTCCAGCAGCGGGACGCAAACCAAGCCGCCGTGCGCGCGGATCAGTTGGTTCAAAAAACAGGGTCTCGACCTGCAGGCGATGTATCCGGTGAAGGAAGGCAAGAACGCGCTGCAGGACAACTGGACGTGGGAGACGTTCCTTAAATACGCCGAACTCGCGGCCAAGGATAACATGACCTTCGCGATGGGCATGGGCGGCGGCCTGAACACCGATGCCACCGACACGCATGGCGCGATCTTCGCAGCGTTCGGCGGCACGCTGATCGATGCCGAGGGCAAGTCGCAGCTGAAATCCGATGCGACCCGGCAGGCGATGGAATATGCCCAGCGGCTGGTCAAGTTCTATCCGGCCGATGCGGTCAGCTATGACGACGCGTCCAACAACCGGGCGCTGATCTCCGGCAAATCGGCGCTGATCTTCAATCCGCCGTCGGCGTGGGCGGTGGCGAAACGCGACGCGCCGGATGTCGCGGCGGATTGCTGGACGTTCCCGGCGCCGTCCGGTCCGAAGGGGCGGTTCGTGCCGACGCAAAGCTATTTCTGGGGCACCTACAGCTTCAGCCCGAACAAGACCGCGGGCAAGGAACTGGTGGAGTTCCTGATGCAGCGGGAAAATGTCGAGGAACGCGACATTGCCAGCGTGGGGTATGACCTGCCGCCCTATGCCAAGCTGAACGACTTCAAGATATGGGAAGAAGTCGGGCCGCCGGTCGGCACGGTGTTCAACTATCCGCTGCGGCCGGCCAGCGGGCAGAAGCCGTCGCTCACGGCTTCGGAGGCGGCGCCCGAGGTGGCGGTGCAGATCTACAACCGGGGCGTCCATAACCAGATGTTCGCCCGTCTGCGCGATGGCCAGTCGATCGACCAGGTCATTACCTGGGCGCAGGATGAGATCGAGGGTTACACGCGGTAGGCGCGTCGGTCACGAGCCCTCTCCCGGTCGCGCGGGGGAGGGCCAGTGACGAAACCAGGACGGTTTTGTTACCGGTGCCGGAGTTACCGGCGCCGGGGTTAGCAGTGCCGGAGTTACCGGTGTCGGGGTTAGCAGTGCCGGAGTTACCGGTGCCGAGGTACCCGGTGGCGGGGTTACCAGCGGCGCCAGCCGCCGCGCCAGCCGCCGCCCCAACCACAGCCGCCGCCGACCACGACCGCGGGACCGTAGTAGCCGGGGCCGTAGTAGGGGGCGGGGTAGTAGCCGGGTCCGTAGGCGGGCCCATAGCCATAGCCGGCGGCATAACCGCTGGGCGCGCCCTGGACGGTATTGCCCTTGGAATACATGCACTGGGTGTAGGCGGTGTCGTAGCGCCCCTGCACGTTTCCGCCGGAGGCCTGGGCGTTGCTGGCGCCGATCGCGCTGCCGGCGAGCAGGCCGGTTGCACCGCCGATCGCCGCGCCGGCGCCGACCGCGCCGCCGACCGATCCCAGTGCCGCGCCGACGCCGGCGCCGAGCGCGGTGCCAAGGACCGCGCTGCCGACCGCGCTGTTGTTGGCGGCCTGCGCCGCCGAGGCGCCGCCGGTCTGCTGCGTGGCATAGCCCCGGCATTGGGCGTCATCTTGCTGGAAGGCCTCGAAGCTTTTGCCCTGCGCCGGCAATGCCATGACGCTGGGGCCCTGCGGCGGGGCGACCGCGCAGGCGCTGAGTGCCAGAACCGATACAACCCCGAGGGCGGACATCGCGCGAGTCATTTCACAGGTTCCCAAATGAGGTATCCGAGGAGGCCAATGGTGCCGGAGGTCCTTCTAGCGCGCATTCTGTCTCCGGGACGTAACTTAGTGTGAACGTGTGGAAAGACCAGGGATGTCGGGTAACGAAACGCGACGCGGGCGGACATTTTTGGCGCGGTGACCGTTTGGGAAGCGGGTCGGTATTGGAGGGGCTGCAGGCAGAAGGATAAAGTGCAACACGGATTATACTGGATTAGGGCACGGAGTGCACGGTTGGCCTATCACGACCTGGCCGCCTTCAGGCCTTTGAATCATCCGAGATCGATCGCGAATCGGGTCAGGTCGGCGAGCCGGCAATGCCTGAGCGCGCCTTCCTCGGTGGCATGCAACACGACCCGTGGCGCGGCATCGGCCTCGAACGCTTCCTGCCAGCGGGGGGCGCACAGGCACCAACGGTCGCCGGGTTTCAGGCCGGCGAAACCGAACGCCGGCCTTGGGGTGGACAGGTCGTTGCCCTGGGCTTTGCTGAAGGCGAGGAACTCGGGCGTCATGACGGCGCAGACGGTGTGGCTGCCGAGGTCCTCCGGGCTGGTCTCACAGCAGCCGTTGCGGAAGAAACCGGTCATCGGGTCGTTGGAACAGACCCCGATCGGGCCGCCGAGTACGTTGCGGGCCGGCCGCCTGCCTGGGCGCCGGCCAGTTTCGTCGAATGGCATGCGAATTCCTCAGCTGATTACGAGTTTGTTTACCATTGGCCGCGACAATGCGGCCATGGCCAAACGCTTTCAATCCTCCACGATGGCGATCGCGAACACCTTTGCATTCAATGGCATCGAGGCGGTGCCGGTTGAGGTGCAGGTGCAGATTGCGCCCGGGTTGCCGGCGCTGGTTCTGGTGGGGTTGCCCGACAAGGCGGTGGGGGAGGCGCGGGAACGAGTCCGAGCGGCGTTTGCCGCGATGGGGGTTTCGCTGCCGATCAAGCGGGTGCTGATCAACCTGAAGCCCGCCGACCTTCTGAAGGAGGGCAGCCATTTCGACCTGCCGCTGGCGCTGGGTCTGCTGGCGGCGATGGATGTGCTGCCGCGGGACGAGATCGCCGGTTATGCGGCGCTGGGGGAGTTGTCGCTGGATGGGTCGTTGAACCCGGTCGCGGGGATCTTGCCGGCGGCGATCGCGGCTTCGTCCCGCGACTGGGGGCTGATCTGTCCCGCCGGGCAGGGCGGGGAGGCGGCGTGGGCGGGGCGGATCGAGGTGCTGGCGCCGACCGATCTGCTCAGCCTGATCAACCATTTTCGGGGAACGCAGGTGCTGACCCCGCCTTCTACGGCCGGTGTGGCGGAGGCGCCGCCAGGGCCGGACATGAGCGATGTGAAGGGGATGGAGACGGCGCGGCGGGCGCTGGAGATCGCCGCCGCCGGGGGGCACAATTTGTTGCTGGTGGGACCTCCGGGGGCGGGGAAGTCGATGCTGGCCGCGCGGTTGCCGGGGCTGCTGCCGGATCTCGATCCGCGGTCGGCGCTGGAGGTCAGTATGATCCACAGTGTCGCCGGGATGCTGGATGGCGGGCGGCTGGTGATGCGGCCGCCGTTTCGCGAGCCGCATCACTCGGCGTCGCAGGCGGCGCTGAGTGGCGGCGGCCACCGGGCTCGGCCGGGTGAGGTCAGCCTGGCGCATCGGGGTGTGCTGTTCCTGGATGAGTTGCCCGAGTTCCCTCGGCAGGCGCTGGAGGCGTTGCGGCAGCCGATGGAGTCCGGACGGACGACGGTGTCGCGGGCGACGGCGCACATTACGTATCCGGCGCGGTTCCAGTTGGTTGCGGCGATGAACCCGTGCCGGTGCGGGTATCTGGGGGAGGGCGGGCGCGAATGCGGCCGGGCGCCACGGTGCGGGGAGGATTATCGCAACCGGGTCAGCGGGCCGGTGCTGGACCGGATCGACCTGGTGGTGGAGGTGCAACCGGTGACGGCGGCGGAACTGGCGCGGGCGCCGGTGGGGGAAAGCAGCGCGGCGATCGCCGAACGGGTGGTTCGGGCGCGGCGGGCGCAGGCGGATCGGTATGGGGCGGAGGGGCCGGTGTGCAACGCCGAGGCCGATCGAGCTTTGATCCGGTTGGCGCCGGCGGCGCAGGCGTTGCTGGAGCAGGCGATGGAGCGGTTGCGTCTGTCGCCGCGCGGCTACGTGCGGACGATGCGGGTGGCGCGAACGATCGCCGATCTCGCTGGGGCGGATGGGGCTGGCGCGGCGGTGGTGGAGCGGGTGCATGTGGCGGAGGCGCTGGCGTACCGGCAGCGGGGATAGGGCGCCGTTTTCAGGGCGGCGCCGGTTACCCTTGATGGTGGTACTACTGAGTGGTACATTCCGCCGGGAGGTGGCCATGACCGCGAAGACCTCGATCTCGTTGACCGATGACCAGGAAGCCTATGCGCGCGCCCTGGTCGAGAGCGGACAGTATCCGAGCCTTAGCGCGGTTCTCCAGCGTGGACTGGAGATGCTGCGGCGCGATAGCGAGATGCACGATGCGGAACTGCAGGCGCTGCGGTCGCTGATCGATCAGCGCCGCACGGGCGGTTTCGTCGATCTCGACGCGGGTGAGGCGGAGACGCGCGCGATGCTGGCGCGCAAGAGGAAGGCGCGTGCGGCGTTATAGGGTTCGCCGCGCGGCGGCTGTCACGCGCGATCTCGACCTTATCGAGGACCATCTGGTTCAGGCATACCGGGCATTCGGGGACGACCTGGAGCATGCGATGCGGCGCGCTGCCGGCCGTATCGAAG
>DATARX010000013.1:0-31947 GCA_036263955.1 Rhodopila sp. | reverse complement strand
TCCACTATCCGCCGCGTTCGGTTTCCACGATCCCCCGGAGGGCGGCGATATCCTGGATTGTCAGCAGCGCCCGCTCCGTATCGTAAAGTACGATATTTCCGGCGCGCCAGGCATTCAGAATCGTAATGATACTGCGGGTTGTCGCACCGAGCAGGTCGGCAAGGTCCGCCTGGCGGAGCCGGTTTGCAAGTCGCAATCCCTGCGGTGTGGTGCGGCCTTCGCGCGTCGCCAGATAGAGGATCTGCCGCGCCAGACGGACCTCCAACGTCTCGAAGGTGGCGTCCTGGAACAGTTCGTAGGTGCGTCGCAGGCGCTGTGCCATCATACGGCACAGCGCCACCCCCAATGCCGGACCGTCGGCAAGAGCCGCGAGAAAGACGGGCGCTCGGATTTTCAGCAGTTGAAGTCTACCCTTGGCAACGGCGGAGGCGGTCCGGGCGCCGCCATCGATGACACCGATCTCGCCAAAAATCTCCCCTGCACGGAAGACCTCGACCATCAGGGCCTTGCTGCCCCGATCGATGGCACCGATGCGGACATGTCCGTCACCGGCGACGATCGCATAGACCGAGTCGGCGGGATCGCCTTGCACGAAAATCGACGCACCGTCGCGCGGTTCAAGGCGCACACTGCCCTGCTCCAGCCGATCGAGCGTGTCCTCCGTCAGGCTCTTGAATACCGAGATGGAAGTCAGGGGCATCACATTTCTCCCTTCGCCACGGACTGAGCGTCCGATGTCTTCAGCCATGCGACTCACTCAGGAAGCTATGAAGCACTTCAGATCGCCCACGACGGGACGGGTCTAAATCCGGGCCGGTCAGCGGGATCGGCCCCGCTGCGCCTGATCGAGGGGCAAGAACATGTTGCGCAACACCGGACCGGTCGTCGGTTACATCCTGGACAAGGCATTTGGATTGCCAGGCATCATTGTATTTGGACTGTTAGCAGGCACTGTCTTCGGCGCCGCTGTTGGCAGAATGTCTGTGCCGGACATCCTGCTGGCGGAGACCGCATTATGGGCCAACAGCTTGACAGTACCCGTGCATGTGCCCGTGTCGAGTACGGACCGTGCGACGCATTGCCCCGGTCTTCATCGATAGCCGAACCAAGTCGCGCCCGCCGGGAACGGGGTTTTATCGGAAAGGGGCCGCGGGTGGCGTCAGGACCGCCCGCGGCTCAATCCTAACATCTGCGCGGCTGCGGGGCGAACTCCTTCAATTTCGCATTCATGACGAAATCGCCGAAATTCATCTTCATATCGTCTGCCACACCGTTCTCCCAATAGCGCATCGCGACCTCATAGCTCGGCGTGACGGCGGCCTGGGTATGGTCGAAGAAGGCAATATTGACGCGCGTACTGGGCAGCGGAACCAGAGCCGGCCACTTGTTTTGCATCGGCGGCTTCCAGTCCAGGACGACGATGAAGCTGTCCTCGACGCCATTTTCATCCGTGCCGTCGAACAGCGGCAGGCCAAGGAAATGCTTTTTGTCGCGTGCCGCCGCGATGATCGCCGCGGTATGCGCCATCGGAAAGACCGTACCGGCGGGCAGCGTGCTGATGCTGTCGTGGGGTGACGTGTAATGCGCCTGGCCAGGGCCGCCGGCCTTTTCCAGGAAGGCCTCACCATCGGTCTGGCTGGTGACCGCCGTGTCGGTGGTCTGGCGCATGTGGTAGCGGAACTTCAGGCCATCCTTCGACTCCCACGTCGCGTAATCCGACGCCATCTCGATATTCTGGCCCTCGGCGTTGGTGATGGTCATCTGCAGACGCTGGCGAACCGCCCAGCCGTCACAAGCGTCGGTCACCTCATAGCCCATGGTGCCGCGGGCGGCGATCACATCGTTGCTGTGCGCGGTGTCGAGCGTCAGCGTGTAGAGCGCCTTGTGCGCCAGCATTCCCGCGGTAGGGGTGGCAATAGGCGGCGCCGGAGCATTCGCGGCCGCGGCCGGCTGGGTCAAGATCGCGGCGGTCAGAATGAGTGCGCCGAGTACGGCGGGAAGGCGCATGAAGAACTCCGCTGGTGAGGTCGGCAGGTTGTAGGGAAAGATAGGCACGGAGTGCGGAATTGCGCCATCGCCAAGCGGATGGTTTGGCGTCGCCTCAGGCACCCGTGACTTTTGGCTTGGCCGGCGGCAGGTCGATCTTCAGCGACAGTTCCTTCAGGCGGGCGGGCGGAACCTCCGCCGGGGCCCCCATCATCAGGTCCTCGCCCTGCTGGTTCAGCGGGAACAGAATGACTTCGCGGATATTCGGTTCGTCGGCCAGCAGCATCACCATGCGGTCGATGCCGGGCGCGGAGCCGCCATGTGGCGGCGCGCCATAGCGGAACGCATTGAGCATGCCGCCGAAACGGGCTTCGACGTCGGCCGCGCTATATCCGGCGATCTCGAACGCCTTGATCATAATGTCCGGGCGGTGGTTGCGGATGGCACCGGACGACAGCTCGATCCCGTTGCAAACAATATCGTACTGGTAGGCTTTGATGGTCAGCGGATCCTGCGTGGTCAGCGCCTCCAGCTCACCTTGCGGCATGCTGAACGGGTTGTGGCTGAAATCGACCAAGCCGGTTTCCTCGTTCAGTTCGAACATTGGGAAGTCGGTGACCCAGCAGAAGCGGAAGCTGCCCTTTTCCAGCAAGCCGAGTTCGTCGCACAGCCGGGTCCGCACGGCACCGGCGAATTTTGGCGCGGTATCGGCCTTGCCTCCGACGAAAAACACGGCGTCGCCGGGGTTCAGGCCACAGGCGACGCGAATCGCCTCGGCGCGGTCGGCCTCCAGGTTGCGAGCGATCGGACCCTTCGGGCCTTCGGCGTCAAAGGTGATGTAGCCGAGACCGCCCTGGCCCTCGGCTTTTGCCCAGTCGTTCAATTTGTCGAAGAAACTGCGCGGCTGCGTTCCGGCTCCCGGCGCCGGGATCGCCCGGACGACGCCGCCGGACGCGGCGATGCGAGCGAACAGGCCGAAACCGGAGCCGGCATAGTGTTCGGTGACGTCGGCGATGCGGATCGGATTGCGCAGGTCCGGCTTGTCGGAGCCGAATTCCAGCATCGCCCGGTCGTAGGGGATGCGCGGGAACGGCGGCTTGGTCACGCCGCGGCCGTCGGCGAATTCCTCGAACACACCGGCGATGACCGGTTCAATGGTGTTGAACACGTCTTCCTGGGTAACGTAGCTCATCTCGAAATCGAGCTGGTAGAATTCGCCCGGGGAGCGGTCGGCGCGGGACGCTTCGTCGCGGAAGCAGGGAGCGATCTGGAAGTAGCGGTCGAAGCCGGCGACCATCAGCAACTGCTTGAACTGCTGCGGTGCCTGAGGCAGGGCGTAGAATTTCCCGGGATGCAGGCGGGACGGAACGAGGAAGTCGCGGGCCCCCTCAGGCGAGGAGGCGGTCAGGATCGGGGTCTGATATTCCAGGAAGCCTTGCTCGATCATCCGGCGGCGGACCGAGGTGATGACCTGTGACCGCAGAACCATGTTCTTGTGCAGCTTCTCCCGCCGCAGGTCGATGAAGCGGTATTTGAGCCGGATGTCCTCGGGGAATTTTTCGTCGCCGGCAACCTGCATGGGCAGGACCTCGGCGGCGGACTGGAGCACCAGGTCGGCGACCCGGAGTTCGATTTCGCCGGTGGGCAGGCGCGGATTGATGGTGCCGGCCGCCCGCATGACCACCTGGCCGGTGACCGTGATCACGCTTTCCGGACGCACTGCGTCCGCGGCGGCGAAGGCGGGCGAGCCGGCGGCGAACACGCATTGGGTGATACCGTAGTGATCACGCAGGTCGATGAACAGCAGGCCGCCGTGGTCGCGCTTGGCGTGCACCCAACCCGAAAGGCGGACCTCCTTGCTGGCGTCGGCGGCACGGAGGGCGCCACAGTCATGGGTGCGATAGGCGTGCATCGTGTGGTATCCTGATAAGCACGGGCCGCGTTTGGCCGCCGTCTTGAATGAGGTCGGCACACAAGCCCCGCCCGCTTGGTCAAGTCAAGCGGTTGGTCGTTTCAGCCAAACGCCAGTCCGATAACCGCCCGGATAACCGCCCGGATAACCGCCCCGACAATCACATCGACAATCACATCGGCCGCGACGACGATCCGGTGGGCATTCCGGTTGGTCGGCAGCGCGGCGACCACGGGCGTGACCAGCCACCGCGGCATCACTCGAACCGGCGTGCTGTTGCAAGATGGAGGTCGGGGGCCCGTCACAACATCGCCGCTTGCATTCCGCGGCGCGGCATCCAAACATTCATCCCATGTTCGGCTCCGACTCCGGTTTCGCCGCTCGCGTCAAGGCCGTCCTGGGCCCGACGAACACAGGCAAGACGCATCTGGCCATCGAGCGGATGCTGGCTCATGCGTCCGGCATCATCGGCTTCCCGCTCCGCCTGCTCGCGCGCGAAAATTACGACCGCATGGTGGCGGTCAAAGGCGCCCGCTACGTCGCGCTGATCACCGGGGAGGAAAAGATTATCCCACCGGAGGCCCGATGGTTTTCCTGCACCGTGGAGGCGATGCCCCTCGACCGCCACGCCGAGTTTGTCGCGGTGGATGAGATCCAGCTTTGTGCCGATGCCGACCGCGGGCACGTGTTTACCGACCGCCTGCTGCATGCGCGCGGCATGGTGGAGACCATGTTCCTCGGCGCGGAGACGATCGCGCCGCTGATCCGTCGCCTTGTGCCGCAGGCGCAAATCGAAACCCGGCCACGGTTGTCGCAATTATCTTACGCCGGTCCGGCCAAGCTGGTCCGGCTGCCGCCGCGCACCGCCGTCGTTGCGTTCAGCGCGGCCGAAATTTATGCCTTGGCAGAGCTGATCCGGCGGCGCAAGGGCGGTTGTGCGGTGGTGATGGGCCGCCTGTCGCCGCGCACCCGCAACGCCCAGGTCGCGCTGTACCAAGAACGGGAGGTCGATTTCCTGGTCGCCACCGATGCGATCGGCATGGGCCTGAATATGAACGTCGATCACGTCGCCTTTGCCGGTCTGGGCAAATTCGACGGCCATCGCCCACGCCGGCTGAGCGCGTCCGAGGTCGCCCAGATCGCCGGGCGGGCCGGCCGCGGCATGAAGGATGGCACGTTCGGCACCACGACGGAGTGTCCGCCGATCCCGGAGGAGGTGGTCGCGGCGGTCGAAGCGCATACCTTCGACTCGCTGGAGCTGTTGTGCTGGCGGAACAGCGACCTCGATTTTTCCTCGCTGCACGGGCTGATCGACAGCCTGACCGCGCCGCCGCCGCGCGCCGGGCTGGTCCGTGGCAATGAAGCATCGGACATGGAAACGCTGACCTCCCTGTCCCGGGACCCCGAAATCCGTAAGCTGGCAATCGGCAGACGGCGCATGCGGCTGCTGTGGGACGCGTGCCAGATACCGGATTTCCGCAAATTGGCGGACGATACCCACGCCAAGCTATGCGCCCGGGTGTTTGGCCACGTCGCAAATGATACGACGTTGCCTACCGATTGGCTGGCATCCCAGATCGCCGCGCTGGACCGGGCGGATGGCGATATCGACACGCTGATGCAGCGGCTGTCCGGGGTTCGCGTGTGGTCCTACATCGCCGCCCGGCCAGACTGGGTGAAGGACACTGTCCATTGGCAGGCCCGTGCCCGGGATGTCGAAGATAAGCTGTCCGACGCGCTGCACGAAAGCCTCACCAGCCGCTTTGTCGATCGCCGCTCCGCCCACCTGGTGCGGCGGTTGGAGGAAGCCGAGGGCAAGGAATTGCTGTCGGCGGTTACCCGCCGGGGCGAGGTCGTCGTGGAGGGGCATGACGTCGGCCATATCGAGGGATTCGGCTTCATCCCCGATCCGTTGGCGGTGGGTGACGAGAAGAAGCTGGTGCTGCGCGCGGCAAGGCGGGCCTTGCGGGCCGAGATGCCACGCCGTGTCAACGTGCTGGAAGCCGCATCCGACGATATGTTCGCGCTGACGCAAGACCATCGAGTGACTTGGGACTCCGCGCCGGTCGCCCGATTAATACGAGGCAGCATGCCGCTGCGGCCGCGCGTTCAGGTGCTCGACAGCGAATTCCTTGACGGGGCAGAGCGGGAACGCGTGCGGGGGCGCCTGCAATCCTGGCTGGATGGCCAGATCAGGGCCGACCTCGCCCCACTCTTCGCGGCCGAAGCGCTGGCGGGAAACCATCCTCCGCTGCGCGGGCCGGTGCATCGGCTCATCGAGTCGTTCGGCCTGATTCCGGGACTCGATGATGACACCCTTTCGGCTGAGGTGCGGCCACGGCTCAGGGCGATCGGCGTGCGTTCCGGCCGGTTCGCCTTGTTCATGCCAGCGTTGTTGAAAGCACGCGCGGCGGCGATGCGCGTGCGACTATGGGCGGTGTATCGGGGCATTTCGATGCCGGCACTGCCAAACGCCGCATTGGTTTCGCTGCCCGCGCACCAACCCGACTGGCCCCCCGATTTCGCGTCCATGGCCGGTTGGATCGAGGCGGGACCGATTCTGCTGCGGCTGGACATCGCGGAAAAGGTCGCTGGCGAACTGGGATACCGGTCGCGTCGCGGCCCGGTGGCGCTGCCGTCGGGGCTGGCATCTCGTTTTGCGGTCCGGCCGGATATGCTGCCGGCCGTGCTGCGGCAGCTTGGTTTCCGCGTTGTGCCGGCGGCGGGTCTGGCGGCAGACCAGCAAGGTCCCCCGGCACCGGCGATGCTGATGCCGTTGCGCCGGCGAAGGCCGCCGGTCCCGGAGGTGCCCGAACCGATGAGGCCGGCCAGCGGGCCGTTCGCGGCGCTGGCGGTATTACGAAGCGGAGGTGCCCGATAGCCGACACGGAAGACCAGGATTGGCAGCGACTGGACAAGTGGCTGTGGTGTGCCCGCATCATGCGCGCCCGCACGGATTGCGCCGAGCTGGTGGCGCAAGGCTCGATTCGGATCAATCGCCAACCGACGGTTAAGGCGCATGCGAAACTGCGGGTGGGCGATGTACTGACCATTCCGGCGCACGGAATGGTGCGGGTGCTGCGTGTCGTGGGCCTTGCCGCGCGTCGCGGACCACCGGCCAAAGCCCGTCTCCTGTACGTTGATGTCAGCGATGTGTCAGCAACATCTTGCGCTGTGGCGGATTCCTCGGCATATCGCCCGCCTTGATTGTCGGCCTGGGGCCGCGTTTTCCCACAATTCAGGGGTTCCTCAATGACCTATGTGGTCACCGAAAACTGCATTCGCTGCAAATATATGGATTGCGTCGAGGTCTGCCCGGTGGATTGCTTCTATGTCGGCGCGAACATGTTGGTGATTCACCCGGACGAATGCATTGATTGTGGCGTGTGTGAGCCCGAGTGCCCGGCCGAAGCGATCCTGCCGGACAGCGATGACCGGGCAACCGCCTGGGCCGAGCGGAATCTGCAGTACGCAAAGGAATGGCCGAACATCACCCGCAAGGGCACGCCTCCGGATGACGCTGATGCGTGGAAGGACAAGCCGGGCAAGGCCGACCTGTTCTCATCCGAACCGGGCCAGCCCTGAACCCTTGCAGAAAAACCATTCGTCCCGGAATTTGTGCTCAAAAACGTTCGCTGGGGTCAGGGGCGAGGCACTGACCTGGCATCGGTTTTGTGCTATACTTCTTGCCCACCCCACCCGTTGCGTTGGTCGGGGTGACGATCGATATAACGCCGATCGTCGTTCGCGGAACCCAGGCACGAGGGGTTATCCCAGGCACAAGGGGTATCATGGTGACGGTAATCGCCAGGGCGGCGGTATCCGCTGGGGCGAATTGAATCCGCCTGGCAAAGGTGGTGCGTTAGGGTGAGCGGGACGACAGGCAATATGATGGGTGAGCAGCACGCAGTGGAAGACGTTTCAAACCAGGTGGCCGAACCGGCGGTCATGAGCGAGAACCCGGCAACCGCATCAGAACCCCGCCCGAACGTCCGGCCGCCGCACAACGGCCCGAACCTGACGCCGCGAGCGATCGCGAAGGCGGAAATCTTTGTCGAGGGCGATCATGTGGTCTACCCGACCCATGGCGTGGGCAAGGTCGAGCGGATCGCGGTCGAGGAGATCGCCGGACATAAACTGGAACTGATCCACATTACGTTCGAAGAAAACCGTATGACCCTGCGGGTGCCGGTCGCGAAGGCCCGAACCGCCGGTCTGCGCAAGCTGGCGACCCGCAAAGTGTTCGATGAGGCCTTGAACATGCTGCGCGGCAAGGCGCGGGTCAAGCGTACCATGTGGTCGCGCCGGGCGCAGGAATATGAGGCAAAAATCAACTCCGGCGATCCGCTGGCAATCGCGGAAGTAGTGCGTGACCTGCACCGCAATGCCGGTCAGCCGGACCAGAGCTTTTCCGAGCGTCAGATCTACGAGGCGGCCATGGATCGGTTGGCGGCTGAACTGGGTGCGCTGGATAAGACCGACAAGCAGACCGCGATCACCAAGCTGACGGATTTCCTGAAGACGGTGTGACGAATCGGGGTACGCCGGCGCGAAAGCTGGGATGCCCTTGCGGTCGGTCAGGCGGTCGCCACCATCCGGCTTGGCGCCGTGGCACTGGTCGGGGCGACGACCCCGTACACGCCGCGTTCGTTCGCCACCGGCCCGAAACGAGAGGTAATACCCAGGACGGTTTCCGCGCCTCCCAGATATAGCAGGCCGTCAGGCGGCATCACGCCGGCGATGGAGTCGAGCACACGCGCCTTCGTCGGTTGGTCGAAATAGATCAACACGTTGCGGCAGAATACGATGTCGAATTTGCCCAGCGGGCGCAAGTCGGATAGCAGGTTGTATTCGCGGAACTGCACCATCCCGCTGATTGAGTCGACGATGCGCCAGTTGGCGTCGTTTTTCTTGAAATACCGCATCAGCATTTGCACCGGCAGGCCGCGCTGGACCTCGAACTGGGTGTAGAGCCCATCGCGGGCTCGGGCCAGCTGATCGCGGGCGATGTCGGTGCCGATGATCTCCACCTTGCGCCCCGCCAGTAGGGCCCCGGCTTCGGCGACGATCATCGCCAGCGAATAAGCTTCCTGCCCCGATGAGGAGGCCGCCGACCATATTCGCAGCGTGGCGCCAGCCGGACGTGCGGCGACCAGGCGGGGGAGCGCCTGCGTGCGAAAATGCTGGAATGGCTTGTCGTCACGAAAGAAGAAGCTTTCGTTGGTGGTCATCGCCTCCACCACCTCGCGAGCCAGCGCATCGCTGCCTTGACGTCGGAGACGCTCCGCCAACCCGCTCAGGTCGGACAACTTTTCCCGTTTGACGAGGCTGGCCAGTCTGGTCTCCAGCAAATAGAGCTTGTCTGTTCCGATCACCAGCCCGGATTTCGTCTTCAGCAGATTGGCCAGCGTCTCGAAGGCCAGCGGCGACAGGGGCGCGGTCATGCATGGGCTCCTTTCAGCATTTCCAGGAGCTTGGGGGCGATTTTTGGCAATGGCAGAACGGCGGCACACAGGCCGGCCTGGGCGATGGCGCCGGGCATGCCCCAGACCACGCTGCTGGCTTCGTCCTGGCCGATGGCGGCTCCCCCGGCCTCGATCACTTTCCTGGTTCCAGCCAGGCCGTCCTGGCCCATGCCGGTCAGCATTGCCACCAGAACCCGGCCATCGCATGCGGCTACGGCGGAACGCAGCATCGGGTCGACGGACGGGCGACAGAAATTTTCCGGCGGATCGGTGGTCAAGCGGGCGCGAAGGCCGCCGCGACCGCCCTCGATCAGCAGATGCCGATCGCCCGGGGCAAGGTAGATGCGGCCCGCGACCAGGAATTCGCCGTCCCGCGCCTCGGTGCATGGCATTGCGCCCAAACGGTTGAGGTGATCGGCCAGGATCGGCGTGAAGGCTGCCGGCATGTGCTGGGTGATGACCACGGGCACGGCGAGCGAACGTCCCAGGCCCTGGATCAAGGTGAAAAGCGCCTGGGGTCCACCAGTCGAACTGCCGACAGCAAGCAAGCGGGCCGGATTGGGAGGAGCCGCGCGCATGGTGATCGGGGGGCGGACCCGGGCCGGCAGGACGACCCGCCGGCGTGTGCGGGCAAGGCCTTTGACCTTCTCCAGCAGTTCTCGCCTGAACCCTTCATCGCCGACTGTGCCGATGGTCGATGGTTTCGGCACATAGTCGGAGGCACCGAGACGCAGGGCCCGAAGCGCGATTTCGGCACCGCGCGTGGTTAGTGTCGACGCCATGATGACGCGGACCCCGGGATCGGCGCGCAGCAGCAAGGGCAGGGCGGTCAGGCCATCCATCACCGGCATCTCGATGTCCAGTACCACGACATCCACCTGAGAGGCGCGGATCTGATCGACGGCGAGCTTGCCGTTTTCCAGCTTGGCGACGACGGCGATCTCGGGATCGGATTCGAGTATGCGGGAAAGAGCCCCGCGGATCACCGCCGAATCGTCGCAAACCATCACTCGAACTGCCATTGCCACCGGCGTGCGCACGGCTGACGGCGTGGGGGCAGCTGCCGCCGCCGGGGCCATATCGGTCACAGAAGACCCACTTGGGCGAACTTGCTGGTCAGGATATCCTCGTCGAACGGCTTCATGATGTATTCTTGCGCCCCGTTCAGGATCGCCGCCTCGATATGCGCGATGTCGTTTTCGGTCGTGCAGAAGACGACCGGGGGGTTGTCGGGGCCGAATTCCTTGCGCAGCGCCCGCAGGAAGGACAGGCCGTCCATCACCGGCATGTTCCAGTCCAGCAGGACGCAGTCGGGCAGGTGTTCCCGGCATGCTTCCAGCGCCTTTTGGCCGTCGCCGGCCTCGGTGACCGCGTACCCGTTGGACTCGAGGATCCGTCGGGCAACCTTGCGGACAACGCGGCTGTCGTCCACGACCAGGCAAATCCTTTGCATTGCGGTCATCCCTCTCCGGCCAAGGCCAGCAGCCGCGAGACGTCCAGAACGACCAGCAGCCGTCCGTCGAGGCGGAAGACGCCCGTGCTGAAATCGGCCCAGGATCGCTCCAGCGTTGGCGGGTTGCGTTCGAACATCGAGACATTCAGGCTGAGGACTTCCGATACCTGATCAACCAGCAGGGCATAGAGTTCGCCGCCTTGTTCGGCGACCACAGACATACGTGGCTGATCCGGCGCCGCGGGCGGCAGGCGCAGCCGGCGGCGTAGATCGATCGCGGTGACGATGCGGCCGCGCAGGTTCAGGCTGCCGGCGATTTCGGGCGGCGCGAGCGGGATACGGGTGATGACTTGCTCACCCAGGATGTCCCGTACCGCGAGGACGGGCACCCCGCAAAGTTGCTCGCCGACAGTCAGTGTAACCAGAACTTGATTGTCTTCGTGCGAAGTCGCGGCCTCCGGCCGCTCCAGAATGTCGGTGGCCATGGACAGGTCCCTTTCGATCGTTCAGGCGTGAGCCGTTTGCGCCAGCATCGTTCGCAGGCTGGCGACCAGCGCCTCGCGTTCGAACTTGGCGACGTAGTCGGTGAAACCGGCTTCGCGGCCGATCCGCGCGCTTTCCATATCGGCGTGGGCGGTCATTGCGATCATCGGGAGCCGAACCCAGGGTCCGCTGGCGCGCACAATGCGGGCGAACTGCACGCCATCGATCTCCGGCATCTCGATGTCGGAAACGACGGCATCGAACATCGTTCCCGCTTCCCGCAAACGCAGGGCTTCAACGGCGCTGGCCACTGCGGTCACGCGGAAACCGGCGGCGCCGAGCATCGGCACCGTCAACTGGCGGAAGAACTCGCTGTCATCGACCAGCAGAATATGCATCTGGCCGGCGGAAGTTCGCTGGCGCGGCACGCCGCGGAACCAGTCTTCCCACGCCTGCATCAGCCAGTAGCCGGTATCCAGGACGTCGGTGGCCTGTCCGCCGATGACCCCCGTTCCCAATAAGCCGGGCCGGGCGCCGGCAAGTTCGATATCCAGGCTGTCTTCCACGACGTCGATGATCTCATCGACCATCAGACCCATGGTGCGCTCGCCTTCAGCGAAAACCAGCAGCGGTTGTGTGGGTTTCTGCTGGTCGATGCCGCCGTCGATGGCGATCAACGGCATCAGCTTGCCGCGATACTGGGTGACCGGGGCACCGCAGGACAGTTCGATCATGTCGCGCGGGATGTCTTCCAGGCGGGCAACCAGGCCCAGCGGCACGGCCATTCGCTGGCTCTCGCCGGCACGGAACAGCAGCATCGCGGTTTTGTCGGCGGAGGTTTGTGCCTCGGCCAGGCTGGTGCGTACCAGCTTGCTCTCCGATCCGGCGCCGACGCCGCTGGCCCGCGCAATACCGTTTGGGTCCAGGATCATGATCACCGATCCATCGCCCAGAATGGTGTTGCCGCTGAACATGGTCACGTGGCGCAGGATCGGGGCGACCGGTTTGACCACGATTTCCTCGGTGTCGAACACGCGGTTCACGATGATACCCATCATCTGCTGACCGACCTGCGCCACAACGACATGGACAGCGTTTTCCGCCCGGTCATCGGTGCCCAAGGCCAGCAGTTCGGTCAGGCTGACCAGCGGCAGCAGGCGGTTGCGCAATCGCAGGACCGGGGTGTCGTTGATCCGCTCGATCACGCTGTTGCCGGCCCCATCGCCCGTGGCGGCGTCGAAGTTGCGTCTTGCCCGCACAAGCTCGACCACGCTGAGTTGCGGGATGGCGAAGCGCTCCTTGCCCGCCTCGACGATCAGCGCCGAGACGATCGCCAGGGTCAGCGGGATCTTGACGGTGAAGGTCGTCCCCTGGCCGGGGGTGCTCTTCAGTTCAATGGTACCACCGATTTTCTCGATATTGGTCCGCACCACATCCATGCCGACGCCGCGGCCGGAGACGGCAGACACTTTTTCGGCCGTGGAGAAGCCGGCGCGGAAGATGAAGCGCTGGATCTGCCCATCGGTCATGCCGACCAGTTCGGCCTCGGTGGCCAGCCCCTGCGACAGGACCTTGGCGCGAATGCGGTCAACGGCCAGACCTCGGCCGTCGTCGGCGATTTCCAGAATAATATAGCCGCCTTCATGGAAGGCATTGAGGGTGATCGTGCCGACTTCCGGCTTGCCCGCGGCCCGGCGCTCCGCCGGGGTCTCCAGTCCATGATCGCCACTGTTGCGGATCATGTGGGTCAGCGGATCCTTGATCAACTCCAGCACCTGGCGATCGAGTTCGGTCTCTGCACCGAGCATCGTGAGTTCGATCTTCTTCCCCATGTCGTGGGAGAGATCGCGGACCAGGCGGGGCAGCTTGTTCCATGCGTTGCCGATCGGCTGCATCCGGGTCTTCATGACCCCTTCCTGCAGATCCGAGGTGATGTGCGACAACCGCTGCAAGGGAACAGTGAAGGCATTGTCTTCGTGCGTTCTGGCGAGTTGCAGAAGCTGATTGCGGGTCAGCACGAGTTCGCTGACCAGCGTCATCAAATCCTCCAGCACGTCGACGGTGACCCGAATCGTCTGTGCGCCAGCGGAGCCTCCACTCGAGGCTCCGCTGGGGGCTCCACCGGGGGTTCCACCGGGGGCTCCACTGGGGGCCCGATTGGGGGCTCCATTCGGCGCGCCGGCGGTTGCGCCACTGGGCGACGCGTTGGCCGGGGCCTGCGCCGGCACAGCCGCAGGGGAGGGTTCCGCGACCGCAACCGGGTCCGGGAGGGCTTCGACCGGGACTGATATGATGGCGGCTGGTTCCAGAACCGGCGGCGGTGTGACAACGGCTTTCGGCGTTTCCGTCGCTGTTGGCGGTGACGGTGGCGGTGGCGGTGGCGCTGCCGAGGCCGGCGCCTCGCCCGACGCGGTCGCGTTAAGGGTGCCGATGAGGGCGGCATCGTCGCCGACCGGTTCGGAACCGGTTTCGCTCAGGCCGGTCACGATCGCCTTGATCCGATCGAGGGCGGCCAATACCTGACTGACGATGTCGGGGGTGACGGCCAGGCTGCGATCGCGCAACTTGCCCAGCACGTTCTCGCCGGCATGGGCAACGCGTTCCAGCCGAGGCAGCCCGAGAAACCCGCAAGTACCTTTAATGGTGTGCACCAGGCGGAAAATGAAACCCAGCGTTTCGGCATCATCCGGCGTGCGTTCCAGGGTGACGAGCGCGACGTCGAGTTCAGCGAGGCTCTCATTCGTCTCGGTCAGGAAGTCGGAAAGAAGGTCGTCCACGGCAGCCCCCTTGGAAGCCCGATGCTCGGGCGGGAACCGATCCTTGGCAGGACTTCGCAAACAAAAGGTAAATGCCGGCGAATTTTTTTTGGTTTCGTCCACGCGGACGCGCCATTTCGGGCGCTGTTTGCTGAGCCGGGGGCAGGTACGGTCGTATTCCGGAGGCGAGCAACATTATCAGGCCGCCGGGCACGGGTCTTCCGCCAGAGAGGCCTTGAACACAGCGCGATGGTAGCGCAAGTGTCAATTAACACCATATGAAGGCGGGCAGCGGCGAGTGCCCAGCCCGGAAGGAGACAGCCTCTTACCATGATCGATCCGTTCGGCAGAGCGATCACCTACCTCCGGGTATCGGTGACCGACCGGTGCGACTTGCGTTGCGTCTATTGCATGGCGGAGGACATGACCTTCTTGCCCAAGCGCGACCTGTTGACGCTGGAGGAACTGGATCGGTTGTGTGCCGCATTCATCCGCCTGGGCACGCGCAAGATCCGCATCACCGGCGGGGAGCCGCTGGTGCGGCGCGACGTCATGCGGCTGTTCGGCAAGCTGGGCGAGCGGATGGGCCATGGTCTCGATGAACTGACCGTGACGACCAACGGCTCGCAACTGGTCAAGCATGCCGAGACGCTGGTGACCTGTGGGGTCAAGCGCATCAACGTGTCGCTGGATACGCTCGATCCGGTGCGGTTCACCCAGATCACCCGCTGGGGCAAGATCGAACAAACTCTGGACGGGATTTTCGCCGCCAAGGCCGCCGGGCTGGCGGTGAAGATCAACGCCGTGGCGATGAAGGGCGTGAACGAGGCGGAATTCGACGGGATGTTGGCGTGGTGCGGCGAGCATGGGTTCGACCTGTGTTTGATCGAGACAATGCCGATGGGCGACATCACCGGCGACCGGACGGAGCAATACCTGCCGCTGTCCGTGGTGCGGGCGCGGCTACGCAGGACCTGGACGCTGGAGGACACCGATTACAAGACCGGTGGTCCGGCGCGGTACTATACCGTGAAGGAAACCGGTCGGCGGATCGGGTTCATCACGCCGATGACGCATAATTTCTGCGAAAGCTGCAATCGGGTGCGGCTGACCTGCACCGGCACGCTCTACATGTGTCTTGGACAGGATGATTCAGCCGATTTCCGGTCGCTGCTGCGCGCAGGCGTGACCGACGACCAGTTGGATGATGCGATCCGAGAGGCGATTTCCCGCAAGCCGAAGGGGCACGATTTCATCATCGACCGACGGCACGACAAGCCAGCCGTGGCCCGGCATATGAGTGTGACCGGGGGCTAGCTTCGCCGGTTCGAAGACCGTCGGTACGGTGAAGGATTTCTGCGCGCACCGCAGTATTCGGGACAATAGCGTGCCTCAGTTCCCGGGCGCCCACCCGGTCAGGACCGCCATGCGCAAGGTAACCGCGACCCTTCCCTGATCCGTCGGCAGGCGGGCCAACGCCGCGGGAAACAGGCCTCGATTCGAGGTCAGCCGCATCCGATGCCTGATTGCGTTCGTTTCGCCGGCCGCGCGCAGATCGGTCAGCAGCGCGAAGGGGGTGGCGTAAAGCAGGGTGATGTCCTCGACGTCCGCCACCGGCAGGGTGAAGCCGGCCCGCTGCAGCAACTGGGCGCAATCCCGCAACTCCGGAAATGGGGACACCCGGGGCGAGGCGCCGCCGGCGATCTCCGACTCAGCTTCGGTCAGCGCAGCACGCAACGCGGACAGAGTACCGAGCACGGGAAGGCTGGCGAGCAACAGCCCGTCCGGCCGTAATGTTTGGCGCAGTTGCAATAGGGCCCCCGGCAAATCGTTAATCCAGTGCAGCGACAGGCTGGCGATGATCAGGTCGAAGCTTGCCGGCGCGAAGGGCAGGCATTCCTCGTCAGCCGCGACGCACAAGCCACCGTTCCGCGCGGCCATCGCCGGCGACAGGTCGCAACTGATCACCCGCATCGCGCGTTGACGCAGCAGCGGTGCGACAACACCGCGGCCGCCGACGTCCAGCGCATCGGTGAAACGCCGATTGGTATCATCCAGCCGATCCAATAGCCGTTCGGCCACATCGCGCAGCACGTCGGCCACCTTATCCACGGTTCGTGCCGCGCGGTCGCGATGGCGGCGGACAGCAAGGCGATCAAATACCAGCATGGAGTCCATGAACCGTCTGTGCGCCGACACGGCGGCGTTGCCAAGCCATCCGCCCCGGCACTACCGTCCCACGTGACTGGAGACTTCCAAGATGAACCGCATCAGCGCCGACACACTGCGTGGCTGGATCACCGACGGGCAGGAACTGGCCCTCTTGGATGCCCGGGAGGACGGAGCGTTCGGCACGTCGCATTTATTCTGGGCGGTACCCTGCGGATTGGCGCGGAAGGAAATCCGCGCGCGGGCGCTGTTGCCGCGGCCGGCGGTGCGGGTGTGTTGCGTCGATGACGGCAGCGGCCTGGCGGAGACGCTGGGCACGTGGCTGGAATCCATCGGCTGCACCAATGTCTCGGTCCTCGACGGCGGCACAAAGGCATGGGAAGCGGCCGGCTATGTGCTGTTCAGCGGGGTGAACGTCCCGTCCAAGGCGTTTGGCGAATGGGTCGAGCATCATTACGGCACGGAAAGCGTCGACGCGCGCGAATTGAAGACGTGGATCGACTCCGGGCGCGACATGGTGGTGCTGGATAGCCGGACACTCGAAGAATTCACCCGTATGTCGATCCCGACCGGAATCAGCGTGCCGGGTGGCGAACTGGCGTACCGCATCGGCGACCTGGCGCCAGATCCGAAAACACTTGTCGTGGTCAACTGCGCCGGACGTACGCGTAGTATCATGGGCGCGGAAAGCTTGCGGCGTGCCGGCATCCCCAACAAGGTCGTGGCGCTGCGCAACGGCACGATGGGCTGGGAACTCGCGGGGTTGCGATGCGATCGCGGTCGGACAGAGAAGTTCGAACCGGGCACACCGAAGACTGCGGCGCTGGCGCTGCAGCGGGCGAAGGCGTTCGCGGAGCAGTCCGGTGTCGGGGTCATCGGCCCGCTGGACCTAAGCCGGTTCGAGGACGACCCCGACCGCACGCTCTATGTGTTGGACGTGCGCGACCCGGTGGAATTCCGGGCCGGTCACCGGCCGGGCAGCCGCAACGCGCCGGGCGGCCAACTGGTGCAGGGAACCGACAATTGGGTCGGCGTGCGCAACGCGCGGATTGTGCTGATCGACGATACCGGAGTGCGTGCCCGGATGTCAGCCGCCTGGCTGCGGCAGATGGGGCACCGCGACGTGTTTGTCGTCGAAGGCGGCCTGGAGGCGGTGAAGACGGCTGGGGCTGCCCCGATATCGGTGCCGGAACTGGCTGCGCGGGTGAATCTGGTCGATGTGTCCGGCCTGGTGCATTTGCTCGACAGCGGTGCTGGCACGCTGGTGCTGGATGTCGGCCGCAGCATCGATTACCGCGACGGCCATATCCCGGGTGCGCTCTGGGGCGTGCGTGCGCGGCTCGGCGTTCTGCGACTCCAGCTTGCAAGTGCCAGACATGTTGTCATCACCTCCCCGGACGGCATGCTGGCGCGTCTCGCGGTGCCGGAGGTCAAGAGTCTGACGAGCGCGGCGGTGCATGTTCTGGAAGGCGGAACCGAGGCGTGGCATGCATTCGGCCGGCCGTTGGTAAAGGACCGGACCACGCCGCCTGATGAAGCGTGCATCGACTTCTACTTGCGCCCGTACGACCGGAACGCGGGGATCGAGGACGCGATGAACGCCTATCTGTCCTGGGAAATCAACCTGGTGCATGAGATTGAACGCGATGGCACCGTGGCGTTCGGTGTCCCCGGAGAAACCGACGCTGCCGCCTGAACCCGTCGTTCGGACGATCGTTCGGCGGGCCATCGACCTGATGCTGCCACCGCGGTGCGCGGCATGCGATAACCCGGTGGCGGGGCAGGGACAGCTTTGTTCGGATTGCTTCGGCCGCACGAATTTCATCACGGCACCAATATGCTCGCGGTGCGGCGTGCCCTTCGCCTCCGTGGAGCAGGGAGGGGCAGACGCCCAATGCCCGGGTTGCCGGGAACGTCCACCGGGATTTCGCCAGGCACGGGCGGCGTTACGATACGACGAGCAGGCTCGGCGGCTGATTCTGCCGCTGAAGCATGGTGATCGGCTCGAACTCGCCGCGATCCTGGCGCCGATGATGGTTCGGGCCGGATCGGCGCTGTTGCGGCGAGCGGATATTCTGGTGCCGGTGCCGTTGCATCGACGGCGGCTGTTCCAGCGAACCTATAATCAGGCGGCGGTGCTGGCGTTCGCGGTTGGCCGGCTCGCGGAACGGCCGGTCTCCCCCGACATGCTGATCCGCACCCGGCGCACCGAACCGCTGGATGACAAGTCGCCGGAGGAGCGGGCGCGCGAGGTCGCCGGCGCCATGGCCGTGCGGCCGTCAAGGCGGGAACGGCTGGTGGGCCGGGTCGTTCTGCTGATCGATGACGTCATGACGTCGGGCGCGACCGCCAATGCCTGCGCCGCCGCTATGTCGGATGCGGGTGCATTGGCGGTGGACGTGCTCGTGGCCGCCCGGGTGCCCGATCCCCGGTTGAATTAGTCGCTCCCCGGGAAGCGGCTTCGGTTGGGCCGGCCGGTTTATGGCCAGGCGGTGGCAAAGGACTCCGGACCAGCACCCTCGATCGAAAGGCTTTTGCCGCGTATCAGGGCTTTACCATCCCAGCGAAAGACCTCGATCGCGCGGTTCTGCATGCTTTGGATCAGGATGGTCTTGCCGTCGCGGCTGAAAGCAATCGCCTCGATCCATGGCCCGACAGTGGTTTCCGCGATTCTGTGCAGGGTTTGGTGCTCGACCGCATACAGTGCCAGCAGGCCGTTGTCGTGGTGAAACGGGTTGGATGACGGTTTCGTGCTGCCATTCTCGGCGCCGATCGCCAGATAGCGCCCGTCGGGCGAGAATTTCATGGGCTCCGGCCCGCTGGGGACACCGAACGTGGCGACGGTCCGATAGGGTTTCGATGTCAGGTCGATCAGGCTGAGCGAGTCCTGATCACCGTCGCCGCGTCCCATGTTGGACACCGCTGCCAGGGTGTGGCTGGCGTTGATGTCCATGGTGTAGGGAGAGACGCCGGTGGTGATCGGCCTTGGATCGATCGTTACATTGGTCCCATCGATATGCAGCACGCTTACCATATTGTCACCGCCCCGGGTCAGCAACGCGGTCTTGTCATCGACGAATACCACACTGCTCGGCAGCGATTTTTCGTTTCCGGTAGACACCTTGCCGATTTCGGTCAGGCGCTTGTCCTTGACCGTGAACACCGAGACGGTTCCCTCGGCGCGGTTGGCGATCAAGGCCAGCGTGCCGTCGGGGGAGACGCGAACCTGTGTCGCGCCGAGGCCGGCGGTCAGGTTCTGCACAACCTTCGGCGGCGTGCTGGTCAGGTCGAACACCGCCACGCGGTTATCGGGTGAAATGCCGGCGGATTTCGCCTCGGCGTCGCCCTTGGTGGCGGCGGTGACGATCCCCCAGCTTTCGTCCTTGCTGATCCAGATCGCGCCGGGCGGGCCGACGACGCTGCCGGGGGCTTCGAACGTGGCCTTGATCCTCGGCGGATAGGATTTGACATCGATCACCGAGATCGTATCGGTGCCGGGCGGGCTGGCCGCGACCAAGTTCTTCTGAGCGTCCGTTACGGTATGGCCATCGTTGGACGACAGCACAACATCGGCCATGGCGGCGGCCGGAACCACGGCGGCGGCTGCCGCTGCGAGCAGATAGGCGCAAAGGCGAGGCATCATTTTTCCCCTTGTTTCTTGGACAAGGAGAGTGTGTCATTCCGTGGTCATTCCCGCAAACCGGGTGCGCGCCGCCAGCATGTCGTCCAGCGAACCGAAGGCGTTCATGTAATGGCCTGCGTAACCTCTCGCTTCCAACGTCCTGAACAACCACAAAAAGTCGAAATCTCCCTGGCCAGGGACCAGGTGTTCTTCGTGGCCATTGCGGAAACAGTCGGCGAGCCGGACTTCGCGCACCCGGGGCAGCGGCATGGCATCGATGAAACCCGTGACGCCCTCCGGCACCAGATGGGCGTGATTGGCGGTGAAGGAAAGCTGCAGCGCCGGTGAATCCAGTTTCTCGTAAAACCAGCGCCATTCCTCTATCGTATGGGCGAGGTAATGAACCTCTGCCTCCGGCGGTTCCTTGTTCAGGTTTTCCAACAGCAGGAGCACGGATTTCTTGTCGGCATAATCCGCGACCCGGCGCAGCCGGTCCAGACCAGCGTGCATGCGCTGAGTGATATCGGCAGAGAAATGAAATCCGGCATGGACGACGGTCCATTCCGCCCCCAACAGAACCGCGGCGTCGATGTAGGCTTTGAGGTAGGCGTCCACCGCATCGGCGACCAACGGGGCGTACTCTGCCACATTGACGGCGGACAAGGTGTGCAGTCCGAGCCGGATGCCGTGATGGTCGCATAATCGGCGGATGGCGTGCGCGCGTGGCTGGTCGAAGCTGGTGACGATATTGGCACCGGTGTCGAGTTGGATGTCGATGATGCCGACGTCGTTCCCCGCTGCCCAGCCGACCGCGTCCTCCAACCGTAGTTTGCGGCCGACATCGATGCCGATCCGGTCAGCCGAGATGGTTTTCATGGTCGTTCCCTCACAAATATCCAAAGCGATGCATCACGGTCCCATGATTACGCTCGATCCGCGCTTGCTGCGCCGGGGTCAGCACGGTGCGCCAATGGCCGGCTAGTCCGGTCCCGAAAAACGGGCCGACGGACTCGGCCACTCGCTCCTTGAAACCTTTTGCCTGCTCCTGCTTGTGCAGTTCGTCGAATGCGCTGAATCGGATCGCCCGGTTCAGCCGATCCGGCGGCGGATCCTCTCCCAGCCAGCGGATCTGCGGGCCGAACGTAGCCTCAGGGTTCGCGATCATCGCCTCGTAGCGGACGACAAAGATCCGCGGATCGGGCCGGCTCGTCCAGGAATGGACATGCATGGACCAGGAACTGAACCGCTCATAGACTTTCTTATCTGTGCCGCCGGTGGCCGCCTCGGGGTCGGCCATGAAGTTGATCGTATCGTCAATCGAACGACCGCGATGGCGGCTGAAGGAAACGACGACATCGCGCGGATCGCGCACGATATAGATGGCTCCCGCCGTCACGTCCGGTGTGACAAGCGGCGCCCCCTCGATCTGCAGCCGCGCATTGTGGGTTTTCACGAAGACCAGCGTCGAATCCAGGGCGGTTAGGTCGCGGTGCACCAACCGGCGCATCCGCTGCACGTCGGCGACGGTGTATTGCGATGCCGGACGCGGGTCGTAGCGGTGGTAGCGTTCGGCATTGGTGTCGGCCGCGGTCAGGTCCGTCAGCCGGTTTATGTCGTACGGGACCTGCGGCTGGCGGATATAGTTGTGCAGGAATGCGCGCATCCAGGTGTTGCCGGATTTCGGATAGGACGCGATCCAGACCAATTGCCCCATGCGTATTACCCCAGGTCTGTCACCCAACCGGAGCGGGCTGGGGAGCGAATAGGCCCGGATAATGCCGCTTTGGCCGATCGGAGAAAAGCGGTGAACGATCGGCGTCGCGGCTGGCGTTGAAAACCGCGTCAGGTGAAGTAGATGGCGGTGTTGACGCCACCGCTGTTGTACGGCAACCGCCGCGACGCTCATCGAGAGTAGCCGACATGCCCGTTTCCAAGCACCGACGCCGGAGCAAGACCAGAACGCCGAAACCAGACGCCTTGTCGGAGGCGTCCCGGGAACCCGGCATGACGATCGAGGAGATGCGTCGGGTCGTCGCCAATCCCGCGCTTGATTTCCCGGCAAAGACGATCGTTGCGGGCGTGTGGTGGTTTCAGCAGTTGCTATGGAAGGTCGGAGATCACTGGCGAAGCAGCAAGGCATCCCGAAAGGACAAGAAAACCGCCGCGATGCTGCTGTGTGTGGCAATGGACGGAGAGCACGGCAAGAACGACGATCTGGCGCCGCTCCTTGCTGAAATGTTGCGACCTTATTGTCCGAGGCCGACCTTCGTCGAGGCGTGGGAGCATACGAAGAATATGTCTCCGGGAACCGTCAGGACGTTGGTGGCGGGGATCCTGAATCCCCCAGGTAAGCCGGCGGCGTAGGTCGCCGCCATATCAGGCTTTGGCAAACACATAAGCTTTTCGCCGAAATTGCATAGCCGTGGGGTCATCGGCGCTGCAGCGTGGCAGGCACCGGCCCTTTCGAGCGCCGACTGCAACCGGCAATTGCGGCGGAGAGATGCGGAGGGATTACCGCTCGATTTCCAAGCCGTTTCGCCGTGCCCATGCGCTCGTTTCCAGGGAGCTGAAGCCCATGCCAGATCAGATGGCGTGCGTGTTGTGAGCGCACGACTGCAGGCGGTGGGTGTCGTCATTCTGCTTGCCGGGGCGGTTTACAGCGGTCAGCAGCCGTCAATTGGCGCACCATCGTCGGAGGGCGCACCATCGTCGGACGATGAACATCGGATTGTCGGCCAGTTCGACGAGGCGTTCGCATGTTATGTCAACGTAACGGTCGACGGCGCGGTATTCCGGATGCTCGTGGACACTGGCTCCGATGACCTTGCTTTCAACCGCAGCCATCTGCGGAAACTGGGCATGAATGCGAAACGCCTCAGCTACGATCAATTGGTGAACACCTCGAATGGCATCGTACGGTCGGCGCCGATCGTGGTGCACGAACTACGCATCGGCGGTTTTATTCTGCATGATGTGAAAGCCACGGTCGATTACGCGGGTATAGACGAGCCGCTGCTCGGCATGTCGGTGATCAAATACATGCATTTGGAAATAGGTCGCGATGGGTGTGAACTACGCTGGTAGTGCCATCAATAATCTGCGCATCGACAACCGCGTTGAAAGTAATTTGGCCGTGATGCGAACGGCAGGATGCTCCGGCGGAAAAGCCTATGCCAAGACCGCATAGCGCCGACCGCCATCGCCAGTCAGGTTACGTTCTGCTCCGGATGGGCGCTGCCATCGCGCCACGACGTCCGCCAGGACGCAGACTGGTAAGCAGGCCCACGAATACGGGCGGGCATCTGGTGGACACTTCGCGAATGCCATTTTCATACAGAAGGTAACATCATGTCCCGCTTGATCATCGCTTTACTTCTGCTTCTGGCTGCGCAGCAGGCAGGAGCCGCCGAGTGCGGATCGACCGCTAACCGATCGGGCTGTGTCGGGGCGAACGGAGCAGCCACCTACAACAAAAACACCGGGACGGCTCATACCGCGCAGTCTTCGAATTCGAACCAGGTCGCGCCGGGCGCGAGTGTTCAGGGCCGGCGCGGCAACACCGCGACCAAGGGCCTGGAACAAGGGTGCGGCTTCGTCAATGGCAAGCGGGTGTGTAACTGATATAAGTCGAGCGGAGATGACGCGGCGAACGGATGTGCGCGGATTAATCCGTTTTCACGCTATTCCTCTAGCAAATCCGTGGACAGATACCATTGGATTGGCGCAAGTTTTTTGCATGTGCGCCGCTCTTGCTCTTGGCTTGGTGATCATCCCGTCGGTCTGTTCGGCCGATACAAAATGGCACGGCATGACCGGGCCGGGCGCTTGGCCGGCGTCGATTGTCGCGGCAAAACACAAATCGCCCGCCTGTTGAGGCCGGGCGGCCACGGCAGCCAAGCCATGACATCGACAATCCGAAGCGAGCCTTCGCCGTCCTCTATCAACGACTCCAGCAGGCTTTCCGCTGCGCGGACGTTGCCGGTGGCGAGCCGAACGTGTCGGTCCGTGATGCCCAACGCCGGTGGCGTCGACTGAGATGGCGTGATGCGTATTCTCGTGGTGGAAGACGACCCCATCCTCCTGGATGGGCTGTCGGTGGGCCTCTCGCTCCATCGAATGGCGATCGATAGCGTTGCCACCTGTCAGGACGCCTGTGCGGCGCTCGCCACAACCACGTACAACGCCATCGTCCTGGACATCATGCTGCCGGACGGGTCAGGCTTCGACGTGCTGCGGTATTTGCAGGACCGGAACGATGCCACGCCCGTCCTCCTGTTGACCGCCCGGGATACGGTCGAGGACCGGATCGCCGGGTTGGACCAAGGGGCCGACGACTATTTGGGCAAGCCGTTCGATCTCGATGAGGTCGCCGCCCGGTTGCGCGCCCTCGACCGCAGAGCCGTCGGCCGGACGTCGCCGAAGCTGGTCTTCCGAACGTTGGTGTTGGATCCTGGCACCTTGGAAGTCACGCGTGACGGCGAACCCGTACTCCTGTCCCGCCGGGAATTCGCGGTTCTGCGGGCCCTGATGCAGCGGCCGGGGATCGTCTGTTCGCGGTCGCAGTTGGAGGAATGCCTGTACGGCTGGCAGGAGGACGTCGGCAGCAACGCCGTCGAGGTTCACATCCACAATCTCAGGGCCAAGATCGGCCGCCAATTTATCCAGACGCTGCGGGGACTCGGCTATCGGATGCGGGCCGAGGCACGATGAGGTCGTTGCGCGCCCGCCTCCTCCTCGTCCTCATCGCATCGACCAGCGCGATCTGGATGTGCGGGTTCGCCTGGATCTACGTCAACAGCCAGCGGGAGATCCAGACTCTGCTTGACCGCCGCCTGATGGAGGCCGCCCGCATGGTGTTGTCGCTTGCGGCTCCGGCGGCCGGTGGCAGCCAGAACCTGCCAATGATGGTGAGTGCCGCGGACCCGGATGTTGGGCCGACCTACGAGCATCGGTTGAGCTGCCAGGTCTGGTCATTCGATGGACGGCTCGTCGGACGCTCCGGCAATGCGCCCCAATCCAAGCTGACCAACCAGGCTCAGGGGTTTTCCGAACCCGTCGTGGACGGCGAGGTTTATCGGGTTTACGCCGTCGAGGACCCGGCGAAGGGAGTGCGCGTGCTGGTCGGCGACAATCTGGGGCAAAGGCAGGGCCTCGTCGACGACCTCCTCCGCGGTCTGCTGGTGCCGGCGGCTGTCATCCTGCCACTCATTGCGATGTTGATCTGGATTAGCGTGCGGCGGGGCCTCAGGCCCCTGCGGCGCGTCACGGAATCGTTGTCCGCCCGCGGTGCGGAGAATCTCACGCCGTTGGATGTCGGGCGATCGCCATCGGAGATCCGTCCGCTGATCAACGCCCTGAACGGATTGTTTCAGAAGGTCGTTGCCGCACGCGAAAACGAACGAAGCTTCCTGGCGTACGCCGCGCACGAGATGCGCACCCCGCTGGCCGGCCTCAAAACCCAGGTCCAGGTCGCCGTGAAAGCCACCGACGCCGGGATGCGGAATGCCGCGTTGAGCCACGTGCTCAAGGGGGTGGATCGGACGTCGCGTCTCGTGCGGCAATTACTCTCCATGTCGCGCATGGACGCCGGCACGCACCGGCATGCCAACCATTGGATCAACCTCGAGGCCGCGCTGCTCGATGTCACCACCAACATTGGCCGCGAGCTTGACCCGGGCCGTGTCGTACTCGGCGCCTCGGTTGGCGGACGGAGCATTTCTATCGACCGCACATTGTTCGATCTCGCGGTCCGCAACCTGCTCGAAAACGCGCTGCAGCTCAGTCCTGGCAACGCGATGGTCCGGGTGTCTGTCATCCACGATGACCAGGAGGCAAAAATCTGCGTCGAGGACGGTGGACCGGGAATTCCAGGGGATGAACTGGGCCTCGTCCTGAAGCCCTTCTTTCGCGGCCGCCACAAGACAGCGAGCGGCAGCGGGCTCGGTCTGGCGATCGTCAGCGCCGCGTTGGACCGGGCCGGTGCGGAACTGCGCCTCTGCCGGCCGGATGGCGGATGCGGCCTGCGGGCAGAGATCGTCCTCGCCCGCGACCGCCTCCGCCTGGATAAGGTCGACTAATCGCTGCGCAGGCGGATTTTCCTCCGCGCGCCGGCACGAGTTAAGCTTGCCTTAAGGTTCGGCATCCAACTCCCTCCCGGTGTGACGGCAACCGGCTTCAACGGCGTTGTGGCGCTGATCTCCAGCCGCGGGCTGTCGCACTGCGCATTGAAGCCGTCGCGAGGAAGCCACGCATGAAGAGTCACCAAATCCTGCATCCAACAATGAGCCGGCGCGGGCTGCTCGCCGGTGCGGGCATGGGCGGCCTCGCCCTGATGTCGTCTCCCGCCTGGGCGCAGGACACCGTTGATTTTCACGTCCCCGGCGGCCCCAGCATCCGGCCAATTTCGACCGCCTACCCCGAGAAGGGGCGAATGATCGTGCAACGCACCAGCCCGCCCTGGCTGGAAACCCCGTTCGAGGTGTTCGACAAAGGCACATTCACGCCGAATGACCAGCACTATGTGAGCTGGCACTGGGCCGACTTCCCGACGCAGTTCGACCTCCAGAAGTACCGGCTGACGGTCCGCGGACAGGTCAACCGGACCTTGTCGCTGTCGCTGAACGACCTCCTGCACGGCTTGCCGCGGTTCGAGATCGCCGCCGTCAGCCAGTGCACCGGCAACGGGCGCCCGTCCATGCAACCGCGCGTCGCCGGGGCGCAATGGTACAAGGGAGCGATGAGCAATGCGCTGTGGACCGGCGTGCGGTTGAAGGACGTGCTGGACCGCGCGGGCGTCAAGGCCGACGCCACGATGGTGCGGTTCGCCGGTGTGGAAGACGCCATTCTTCCGGGCGCGCCCAAGTTCATGAAGTCGATCACGGTGGATCATGCGCGCGACGGCGAGGTGATGATCGCCTTCGGCATGAACGGGCAGCAATTGCCGCTGCTGAATGGCTTCCCGGTGAAGCTCATCATCCCCGGTTGGGTCGCCACCTACTGGATCAAGATGCTGAACGACATCGAGGTGCTCAATCATCCCGATGACAATTACTGGACCACAACAGGCTATCGCATCCCCAACGTGCCGCACGGCAACGTCAAGCCGGGCGATAAGAACTACCAGATGGTGCCGATCACCACGAACCGGCCGCGGTCATTCATCACCAACATCAACGACGGTGACACCATGCCGATCGGTGCGCCGGCGACGGTGCGCGGCATCGCCTTCGGAGGCGACTGCGGCGTGGCGCGCGTCGATCTCTCGCTCGACGGCGGCAAGACATGGCGGGCGACCCAGCTTGGCAAGGACGAGGGCAAGTATGGTTTCCGGCGCTGGACGACGCAGGTCACCCTGGCCGCGCGCGGCGCGCAGACCCTGATGGTCCGTTGCACCAACACAAGCGGCGAGGCGCAGCCCGATTTTCCGATCTGGAATCCGGGCGGCTACATGTACAACACGATCGAAACGACCCACGTGGTCGCGGCGTAAGGAACAGACCAGACATGTTGCGTTCTCTACTATCCACCGCGATCATCTGCGGCACTGTGCTGGTATCCGGTCCAAGCTTCGCGGCCTCGCTCGATCAGCTGAAATCGCCGAACGTCGATCTCCCGACCAGCGATACGATGTTCCCGGACGGGCCGGGAGCGGATGAGATCAACGGTTCTTGCCTGGCCTGCCATTCGGCGGACCACATCCTGAACCAGCCATTGCTGACCAGGGAGGCGTGGCAGGAAGTCGTGAACAAGATGATCAAAGCCTACAAGGCGCCCATTGATCCGGCCAGCGCAGCCAAAATCGTCGACTACCTGGCGCGCACAAAGGGCAAATCGTAGCCCTGGCGCGGGCCGTTCGCCAAGCATGCGTGAGTCCGGCAAAACGATTCACCGCCCGCAAGCTGATCGACTGACAACGGGGGATGAGGTGTTGGCACCCGCATCCCCAGGGGCAGTGAAGTCGGCACCACGATGGCTTCCGGCGTTGGTTGAGCAAATGGCACCGTCAACGTGGACGGCCTCTCGGCTTGGGGACGCGGCGTGTCGAGATATTTGTCCCTCGATGACGACGGCCCGTGACCCAATCCGCGTATCGCGCCGCACTTGACAACAAGAAAAGGCCGGGGATGCCCCCGGCCTCGACGTTGTGCTTGTGGCCAAAATTAGCCGCCGCCGCCGCCGACCCAACGGCCACCAAGGCTGTTTGCGGTGTTGTCATAGGGGCCTGATGGCACTGCAGCACTGGCCAACGGGGCGACCGCGGCCGTCAGGCTCAGCACGGTGAAAGCGGCGAGGATAATCTTTTTCATCGGAACTCTCCATCTTTCGTCGGGCGATATGTCCGGCTTCGATGGATGGGTAAATGGACCGATGGGCACCAGATGATAATGCTGCGGCGCGGCATTTGACTTATGCGCCGATCGCGGGAACGGGCGCCCGTTGGTTACAGCATCATCCGCCCTGGCCCCGGAAAATCCCCCTCGATCACAATGCATCAACGCATCCATGCGGCGGATCGGGGCAGGGACGGATTGTTCATTTTGAGCGTTTCGTTCAAGCCGTCCTGGGTGTCTCTCATAAGAATGGCAGTCGGCTTCAGTTTTCTCACGCGACCGGTAACCGGCTGGATGTTGAGTGGCTGATCAGACAACCCCTCGGATTGCGGCGATATGCCGGCGATCCGCCGACCGACGAGGAGCCCATGATGCACGAGCAGATTGACGCGGAGGTCACGAGGAAAACAAACCATCAGGCGACATGCCGGATCCGCGATCGGAAGACTGCCAAAGCCACGGAGGCAGGCGGCCGGGCAAATTTTGAGCGGGGACGAAAGCGATGCTGACCGGGCAAGCCGCGGCCGACTATCGAACGTATCTGCGTTTGATCCGGCATGAGGAAGCCTTCGCCGAACGGGCGGAGGCCGAGGGGCGGCTAACGGCCGCCAGAGGAGCGCGGGCAGCGGCGCGTCGTTACCGCGAGAAGGCGGAGGCATTGCGCGTCAATCTGGTGAACTGAACGCCAGTCCGGACGCAGCAAGGGACCTACCGAAGGCGTTGAGGGCCGTGGTGAAGCCGTCCAGCCGCTCGGGCGTCACGGACGTGCCCGCCCCAACCATACATGGGTCAAGTCGAAGTTGATGCGCTTGGCGCCGGCGGCCGGCCATGCGGCGCGTCGTGGGGTGCTCCACTCGCCGCGGTCAGGTAATAAGCCCCTCCGCGCAAGGAGGCTTCGAGTCGGGACATGACGGTGGCGATCGGGATGGGACACACGACGGCAGGCGCCCCGGCGACGCTCGACCTGGAGGAACTGCTGGCCACCCGCCTGCTGGTTCAGGGCAATTCGGGCTCCGGCAAATCCCATCTGCTGCGCCGGCTGCTGGAACAGAGCGCCCCTTGGGTGCAGCAGACGATCATCGACCCCGAAGGCGACTTCGTGACATTGGCCGAGCGCTTCGGCCACCTGGTGATCGATGCCGAGGCCCATAACGAGCACGGCCTGCAGTTGGCGGGCGAGCGGGCGCGCATTCATCGCGTCTCCAGCGTGCTCAACCTCGAGGGGCTCGACGCCGAACACCAGATGCGCCGCGCCGCCGCCTTCCTGGGCGGCCTGTTCGACGTCGACCGCGACCATTGGTACCCGATGCTGGTGGTGGTGGATGAGGCGCAGCTGTTCGCCGCGGCCGTCGCCGGGGACGTTTCGGACGAGGCCCGCAAGCTTTCCCTCGGCGCCATGACCAACCTGATGTGCCGGGGCCGCAAGCGCGGATTGGCGGGGGTGATTGCCACCCAGCGCCTGGCGAAGCTGGCCAAGAACGTCGCGGCCGAGGCGTCCAACTTCCTGATGGGCCGCACCTTCCTGGACATCGATATGGCGCGCGCGGCCGACCTTCTGGGCATGGAGCGGCGGCAGGCAGAAGCGTTCCGGGACCTGCAACGCGGGCACTTCATTGCGCTGGGGCCAGCGCTGTCCCGCCTCCCACTGGGGCTTCGCATCGGCACGACGGAGACCCAGCCGCCCAATGCGATGCCGCGGCTCATGCCGCTGCCGGAGGCGGCGCTGGAAGATGCGCGTGCCATCATCCTGGCGGCGCCACCGCCCGACGCCCCACGCCCCCAGCGTCGCCCGCCGCCGCCTCCGGCGCCCGACCTGCTCAGCCAGTTGATGGCCGCCGCGAAGCCCGCCGCGACGGAGAGCCGCACCGAACCGGTGGAGGCGCCACCAAGCCCCGAGGAACTGGCGGAACGGCGTGCGCGGCTGGACCGCATCCTGGGCGCGATCATGGCGGATCCCGAGGCGGGGTTCCGCGCCATCGGCTTGCTGTATCAGGATTTCCTGGTACGCTGCCGGATCGAGGGCCTGGGCGCCGGGGCGCCGGACCTCGGTGTCTTCCGCCGCATGCTGACCCGCGCGCGCGCCGGCATCAACGCCGAGATGGCGGAGGACGATGTCTGGCAGGATGTCTCGGCCCGCGCCGCCATCCTGCCGGAGGACATGCAGGGCATCTTCCTGATGATCGCCCGCGCCGCTCGGGAGGGGCTGCCCTGTCCGGGCGACCCGGCGATTGCCCGCGCCTACGGCACCCGGTCCCTGGGCCGCGCACGGCGCGTGCTGACCTACATGGAAGAGCAGGGGTTGATCGTCTGCCAATTAGACGGCGCCGGCCGGCGGATCGTGACGCTGGTGGAACTGGCCTGGGCGACCGCACCGGGCGCCCCCGATGCCGAGGAAGCGTTGGCGGGGTGACCCGGCATCGCGCGCTGGCCAGCCGACGCCTCGGGCGTGATCGTCCACGCCATCTCCGGATCCGCGGTGAACCGAACAGCCCGGCCGCCCACGATCCTTCCCACTCGGTTTTTGCCATTCGCTCGACCGCGACACCGATACCGCCGCGCTGATCGCGCTGTCCCGGATCGGCCCACAGACGCGCCCGGGGGATCGGCCGTCGCGCCGGTTGCGGTCCCGCGGCAGATGGATTGAACCTGCCGTGGTGCCCCCGATGACGACATCGCTGGAGGAGCGGGCCGTGACCGAACCGATGCTGGTGATGGTCGTGAAGGGAACGGTCAGAGTGATGCCGCTGGCATAGGTGGCCGAGACGATCCGCGGCGGGATCACATCTTCGGTCGGGATGGTGCCGCCGTTGCCGTCGGCGGCGACCGTGAAACCGTCGCTGCTGAAAACCTGGTCCGGATCGAGCTGCACCGTGGCCACCAGCGACCCGATGCTGGCGAGCGTCGGGCCCTTCGTCGACGCAGCGGTTCAATCCCGTCCAAACGAATTCAACGCGGCGGAACCCCAGTCAGGGTGAACGCGGTCCGAACCGGCCATGCTGCTGTGGGAGCCGATGACCACGGCCTGGCCGGTTGCGCCTGGCACGGTGGGGTCCCTCGCCGCGGCCGAACCCTCCTGGAGGCTGGCCGCACTGCACGACGCCGCCGACAGGGCGGCAGCCGTCAGCAACACACGTGTTGGGAAGAGCATCGGAAATCCCTCAAAACGAGCCCCGGGCAATCCTCGGGGCACATTGTAGACGTAAGTAACCTGGCGTCGATGTCCAATGGTCGCCCCTCGCGGTTCGGCACTACGCGATGGGCCGCGACGTGGATGGTGAGCATGCGTATCATCGAGAGGGATCCTCGGCTTGAAATCGCCCACGAGGCCCACGAGTTTGCAAGCAGTCGGATCAAACATCGAGGCAGCGTCGTGGGGCAGACTGCGCACCGTTATCGCATCTTTGAAACCGCGGACGGTTTCTGTGGCATCGCCTGGAACGACCTGGGCATCACACGCTTCCATTTGCCGGCGACTACCGCCACGGCAGCTGAGCGCGCGCTACTGCGCAGGCTGCCCGGCGCCCAACCCGGTGCGCCCCCACCTGAGGTGGACGAAACCATCGCAGCCGCAATGCGCTATTTCGAGGGCGAGAGGATCGACTTTTCGGACGTCACGCTCGACCTCGATGATCAGAGTGCATTCTTCCAAAAGGTTTACGCGGCGATCCGTCAGGTTGCATGGGGCCACACGACCACCTATGGCACGGTGGCCAAAGAACTCGGAACCGGGCCAGAGATCGCGCGCGACATCGGCCAAGCCATGGCGAAGAA
>DATARX010000007.1:0-2341 GCA_036263955.1 Rhodopila sp. | reverse complement strand
TGTCGCGCCGGCTTCCTCCAGACGGTACACAACGTAATCGGCGTCGACTTCGTATCCGTTGATCATCAACGGAGGGATTGCTTGCCGCGGGGCGGATGAGACGGCGGGTTTGCTGGCGCGTGAGGTCGGCATCGAGGGAGTCCTTCCGGCGTGGGAATAAGGAAGCGGTTCAGCGAATGGCCCCGGGGATCCGAAAGGGCACGGCCGCGAGGCCGGTGTCGCGGTTGATCGCCCCCCAGCTTTCGGCGTGACCGGCTGGCAGCGGCGAGCGATCCGATTCGTCAAGGCGGGTGACAGCGTTGGCGGGCCGTTGCGAGAGGCCAATGATCCGAGCCCGCTCGATCACCGCCCAGCGGGCGATGCCCAGGGCGAGCGCGATCGTGTCCCAGCTTGCCCCCTCGGTGCGGAGGCGGCGGATTTGGGTATCCTGTCCTTCAGTCCAGAGTGGTTTCCTAGGCATCGGCGGCTCCCGCATGAACAACAAGTGAACATGACGTTAGTTAGCGGCACTGACGCCCATCGTCAATAGAAATAACACCTAGAGAAGGAATATTTCCCGGCGCGCGACGTGATCCATGCGCTGCCGCGGCGGGAAACAGGCTGTATTCTGCGAGATATCGCCCCGAGACGAACCTGCGACATCGCGGCGGAGGATCTGGCTGACTCGATAGCAGGAACAAATGCCACTTCTTGCAGCCAAGATTTTCCTGGAGGCGTTAGGATGGGTCAGTTATACTAACAATATGAGCACATCCCAGGATATCGGCGCCCGAATCCGAGCCACGCGCCGTGAAAACGGCCTGACGCAGGACGAACTCGCGGATCGTGTCGGCGTTTCCCGCAGCGCCGTCGCGCAGTGGGAAACCGGGCGCGCCGGCCAGGTCACCGGCAACCTGTCCCGTATCGCCGACGCGCTTCAGGTCAACGTCGAATACCTGATGATCGGCGATGACAAGCGGGCGGTGGGCGAGGTCCGGCAGGGGGACGAACTGGCGCTGCTGCGCCTGTATCGCGAATGCGACCCCGAGGATCGCCAGATGCTGCTCCGCACCGCCCGTCGCCTGGTTCGGCGGTAGCCGCTGTTCACCCATGCCGGCTGGCGGACAACGCTTTCAAATCATGGTTTGAGAGCGGTGTTCACGTCGCCGGTGGTTCACGTCGCCGGCGATCACGCTCCGAACGCGATCATTGCCGATCGTCCGGATCTCTTAAGACTTTCTTTACCGCTCGCGCCCATGCTTCGCCCGCAACGATGCAGGAGCCGCCATGATCACCGCCGTCGACGCGGACTGCCCGAAGATGCGCCGATGATCGAGGGCATTGTCGTCGCCGGCGATCTGCTGCGTCCGGATGGCAGCGGCCGACCCGGCGGCACCGACCGCGCGACGCTTTGGCTGTGGAACGCGATCAAGCGCTCCGTCGACCTCGCGACCGGCCTGGCCACCGAAGCACTGACCGCGACAAACGTCCCCGGCATTCACCGATGGATCGAAACGCTACGCGCGCCCGCGGATGCCGACAGTCACTGGGCCTCGGTCCACGCCCGGCTTCCCTGGTCGGCGTCCTTGGAACAACTGGTCCTGGAACGCGTCCGCCACCGCTTCTGCATCGGCTATGAGATGCCGCCTTGGCTTGTGCGGCTGCTAAACGAGCACGCTGTCCCTTATATTGACCTGCGCCTGCATCCCGTCCGCTTCATGGACGACCTGCTGTTCGCCGCTCGGGCATCGCAGTTCGAAACCCAGGCCGCCCTGTTGTCCATGGCCGTCATGGAAAGCGAAGTGTTGGTGACTGCCGGCCTGAGGGAGGCAATGTGCCGCTTCATCTCCGAATCGCGGGTGCCGGACAACACCTTGCTGGTCGCCGGGCAGCGGCGCTTCGATTCGACCCAGATCATCGACGGCCGATTCTTCGACGCCGAACCGCGGGCGGCGGAGATCCATGCGATCTGCGCTCGCTACGCCGCGGTGATATTGAAGCCGCATCCGCTCGATCGATACCATTCCCTGCTGATGGCCGCGGCCGGCGTGCCGGCGGGCATGCTGGGGGTCATCGACGACAATATCTATCGGATGATGGCCCTGCCGCAGATCAGCGCGGTGCTGACGGTGAACTCCGGCGTCGCGCAGGAGGCACCGTATTTCGGCAAGCGGGTGCATACCCTGGCACCGCTCCCGATGCAGCCGGCATGGCGCGGGGCCGCGGCGGACGGAACGTCCCATGCCTCGCTGGACGATGTCGTGCTGACGCCGGATTTCTGGCGGATCGTTCTGGCACCGCACGCCCCGGTCACGGCGCCGGACGGCATGCGGCTGCGGCCGAAGCCGAACCGGCTGCGAAT
>DATARX010000494.1:0-2343 GCA_036263955.1 Rhodopila sp. | reverse complement strand
GGGCAACCCGTACCTATCACCACCTCAGTTGCCCCCTCCTGACCACCCACCCATTAAATGGGATCAAAGGGGCAGTCGGCCCCTTTGCGGGTCCGGGCAGCGCCCGGCCTTCCTAACTCAACCCACCGCGGGCCGCGACGGGCCATAGGCATTCGACGCGGCCTTTGCGAACGCCGACGTACCAGTCGAATTTATCCACGGTCGGGTCGCAGTGTCCTGGCACCAGGCGCAGTTTTTCGCCGACCTTCGGGGCTGTGGTTTCGCTGCCGTATTGCAGCTTCCCATGCTCGTCTGAGGCACTGACGTAACGAATATCCGGCCGCTGCCACACCGTCGGCATGCCGGAGTCAACGGCCACCGCCTTGTGCCCGGCGTCCAGCACCGCCACGCCGGTCTGTGCCTGGCTCATCACCGTCGAGAACACGAACAGCGCGTGTTGGAACGTGGTGACCGGCGCGCCGGCCTCATCCAGGTTGCGCGCATAGTCGGCATCCATGAACACGTAGCTGCCGGCCTGCATTTCCGTATAGACGCCGGACGTCGACTCCAGTTCGAACGTGCCGGTTCCCGCGCCACCGACGATCGGGCAATCCAGTCCCTGCTGGCGCAACTGTTCCACCGTCCGGCGGGAGGCATCAACCGCGCCGTTGATCATCGAAATGCGTTCGGCCGGCGTCCGCTTGTGCTGGGCGCTGCCGTGATACGCTTGCAGGCCACCGAAAATCAGGTGCTTCGACGCGGCGATCCGTGTCGCCAGCGCAACCGCGTCGGGTCCCGGCTGCACCCCGCAGCGCCCGGCGCCGACATCGATTTCCACCAGCACCGTCATCCGGATACCGGCATCCGCGGCGGCCGCCTCGATCGCCGCCACCTGCCCGGCGTCGTCGGCGCAGACCGCGACCTTGCTGATCAGCGACAGCGCGCACAACCGCGCCAGCTTGGGCGCGCCGACCACTTCGTTGCTGACCAGGATGTCCGGGATGCCGCCCCAGGCCAGCACCTCGGCCTCGGTCACCTTCTGCACGCAATTGCCGACCGCCCCGCGATCCATCTGCAGCCTGGCGATCACCGGCGACTTATGCGTCTTGGCATGCGCCCGCAGCTTGACCCCGGTCGGCGCCAACCGCGCCGCCATGGTGTCGAGGTTGAATTCGAACGCGTCCAGGTCGACCACCAGGGCCGGCGTATCGATTTCGTCTTCACGCATGCCGGGAACGGCGGGAGGCATTTGCAGCATCGGACTCTTCCTTTTTCGACGCGGCGGAGTGTTGCCCCTCAGGCGCGGACCGGCAACCCGTTTTCCGCATTTTCCCGTTGTCGCATTTCCAAGGCGAAGCGCCCGTCGATTTCATAACGCCGCCCGCCCGGTTTCCCATCCGCCGGACCTGCTCTAAGCTGCCGCGACACGATCCGAGGGAATCCGACCATGTGGGAACCAAGCCAGCGTTATCCCGACCCGAACGTCCAGGTGCTGGACCCTGCCTTCAACGCCCTGCGCCTGCCGCTCGCTTCGGTGGAGCAGCTCGCCACCGGCTGCCGCTGGTCCGAAGGCCCGGTCTGGTTCGGCGACGGCCGCTATTTGCTGTGGAGCGACATCCCCAACGATCGCATCCTGAAATGGGAGGAAGAGACCGGCACCGTCAGCGTCTTTCGCAAGACCTCCTGGAACGCCAACGGCAACACCCGTGACCGCCAGGGCCGCCTGGTGACCTGCGAGCATCGCGGCCGCCGCGTCACCCGCACGGAATATGACGGCGCCATCACCATCCTGATGGATAGTTTCGAAGGAAAGCGCCTGAACTCGCCGAACGACGTCGTGGTGAAATCCGACGGCTCGATCTGGTTCACCGACCCGGTGTTCGGCATCAGCGGCTATTACGAGGGCGAGAAGGCACCGTCGGAGATGCCTGCCGCGGTCTGGCGCATCGACGGCCAGACCGGCCAGGCAACGATGATGGCCGACGATATCGAGGGCCCGAACGGCCTCGCGTTCTCCCCCGATGAATCGATCCTCTACGTGGTCGCCTCGCGCGCCACCCCGAACCGCCTGATCCGAGCGTTCGACGTGCTGGACGGCGGCAAGCGGTTGACGAAAAACCGTGTGTTCATCGACGCCGAGGCCGGCACCCCCGACGGCTTCCGGGTTGATGTCGAAGGTAACCTTTGGTGCGGCTGGGGCATGGGTGACCCCGAACTGGACGGCGTGCGCGTGTTCGACCGGACCGGCAAGCCGATCGGTCACATCACCTTGCCGGAGCGGGCCGCGAACCTGTGCTTCGGCGGCCGCTTCCGCAACCGCCTGTTCATGGCCGCCAGCCACGGCCTCTACGCGCTGTATGTGAA
>DATARX010000480.1:0-4245 GCA_036263955.1 Rhodopila sp. | reverse complement strand
GCCTCTGTGGTGAAAAATTCGGTAGATCCCCGCACACCGAACCCTTTCCCGCGACGCACGATACGTCGCTTTTGATTTGAAGTATCCGATTCACGCTGCTCCGCGACCGGATCCTAGTCGGCCATCAAGCGGTTGCTTTCTCGGTCGCGGAAGAAGATGTCGGTGGAGATTTCGTCCACCCGGTTGCATCCGGTGTAGGCCATGGTCTTGTCCATTTCCGTCTGGATGAAACCAACGGCCTTGGAAGCGCCGAGTTGGCCGCCCGCCGCGGTGCCATACAACGTTGCGCGACCGGTTAGTACGCATTTGGCCCCAAGCGCCAGGGCTTTGACGATGTCGGAGCCGCGGCGGACGCCGGAATCGAGGATGACGGTTGCCTTGTCGCCGACGGCCTCGGCGATTTCGGGCAGCATGTCCAGGGTGGCCGCGGCGCTGTCCATGTTGCGGCCGCCGTGGTTGGACACGATCAGCCCGTCCACGCCGTAGCTGATCGCTTTCAGCGCGTCGTCCACGCGGTTGATGCCTTTCAGCATCAGGATCCCGGGCCACTTGTCGCGGAAGATGCGGATGTCGTCCCAGTTCAGCGAGTCCTGGCGCATCACCTCGCGCGTGCCGGGATCGGTGCCGATCGGGCGGCGATACGGCTCCGGATAGTTTTCGTTGCGCGGCATGCCGATGGTGGTGAAGTATTTCATCAGCACCGTGCTGAACCAGACCGGGTGCTGCATGATGTCCCAGGTGAACCGCCAGGTGGGATGGAACGGCAGCAGGAAGCCGTTGCGGGCGTTGTATTCGCGGTTCGGCGAGACAATCGTGTCGGTGGTGACGATCAGCGCCTCAAACCCGTTGTTCCTGGCGCGCTCGATCAACTGGTAGGACAGTTCGCGCTGCTTCCAGACATAGAGCTGGAACCACAGACGAAAATTCGCCTCCTTGGCGATTTTTTACATCGAGGTCATGGCGCCGGTTGCCAGGGTGAAGGGGATTTTGGCGCGGGCGGCGGCTTTCGCCAGTTCCAGTTCGCCCTCGTGCCAGCACAGGCCGGCGGCACCGGTGGGGGCGATCGCCATCGGCAGGGAAATCTCCTTGCCGAACAGCGTGGTTTTGGTGGACCGGCCGGACACGTCGACCAAGGCGCGATGCTTCAGCTTGATCTTCTCGAACGCCGCGCGGTTGTTGCGCAGGGCCAGTTCGTCCTCGGTGGAGCGGTCCACGAACTCGAACACCGCCTTCGGCAGGCGGCGCTTCGCCACATCGCGCAGGTCGAAGACATTGTAGCAATCATCCAGTCTGGACATAGCCGCTCCCCTTTGTTGGGGCGATGATGAAGCGGGGCGGGGTGGTGTCAAGCCGATGAGGCTGCAATTGGGCACGGTCGCGCCTATCTATGGCGCGCAAACCAAACGCTCTATGACCCCAAACGCTGTATGACCCTGCTGAAGCCCGCCGCGGAGGAACCGACTGCATGACCGACTCCCTATCCCTTGTCTCCGACCTGATCCGCCAGGCGCGCGCCGCCGGGGCCGATGCCGCCGATGCGGTGCTGGTGAACGGCACCTCGCTGTCGGTGGCGTCGCGCCAGGGCAAGACCGAACATCTGGAACGGGCGGAGGGCCGCGATCTTGGCCTGCGGGTGTTCGTCGGCAAGCGGGCGGCGATCGTCTCGTCCACGTCGCATGATCCCGCGGGCTTCCCCAGCCTGGTGGAACGCGCCCTGGCCATGGCGAAAGTGGTGCCGGAGGATGGGTTCGCCGGCCTGGCGGACACCTGGGCACCGCCGGATACGCTCGATCTGGACATGGCGGACCCGGCCGAACCCGCGCCCGACATGCTGGCCGCCCGAGCGGCCGCGGCCGAGGAGGCGGCGTTCTCGGTGCATGGCGTGACGAATTCCGAGGGGGCGGAAGCGGGCTATGGCCGCAGTGAGATCGTGCTGGTGACCTCGGCGGGTTTCGCCGGGCGGCGGGTCGGCACCAGCCATTCGATCTCCGCCACAGCGCTGGCCGGTAGCGGCACGGATATGCAGCGCGACTATGATCACCACGGCGCGGTGTATTTCGCCGACCTGGACGATCCGGCGACGATTGGCAAAAGCGCCGGCGAGCGAGCGATTGCCCGCCTGAATCCCACCCGTCCGAAGACCGCCAGGATCCCGGTTGTTTACGATCCCCGCGTGGCGGGTGGGCTGCTTGGGCATCTCACGGGCGCAATCAACGGGGCCGCCGTAGCGCGGGGAACGAGTTTCCTCAAGGACAAGCTTGGGCAGCGTATTTTTGCGCGTGGGATCCGCATCCATGACGATCCGCGGCGGGTGCGGGGCCTGCGCTCCCGCGTGTTCGATGGCGAGGGCACGCCGACCCAGGCGCGGGCGCTGATCGAGGACGGGGTACTGACGACGTGGCTGCTGGAAAGCCGGTCGGCGAGGCAGCTTGGGATGAAACCGACCGGGCATGCGGCGCGCGGCACCGGCGGGCCGCCGTCGGCGTCGGCCACCAACCTGTATCTGGCCGCCGGGACGCTGACGCCCGCCGAACTGATGGCCGATATCAAGGAGGGTTTCTACATCACCGAACTGATCGGCATGGGGGTAAATGGCGTCACCGGCGACTATAGCCGGGGCGCGGCCGGCTTCATGATCCGCGATGGGGCGCTGGCTGAGCCGGTGGCGGAGGTGACGGTGGCGGGCAACCTGCTGGAGATGTTCGCCGCCATGGTGCCGGCGTCGGACCTGGTGTTCCGCCGTGGCACCGACTCGCCCACGGTGCGGATCGACGGGATGACGATGGCGGGGGGCTGATCAGGGCCGGGCGAGCGTTTGGCGGACCGCTCGCAGCGCCTGGGTTGCGTCGGTGGCATCGATCGGCTGCCAGTCGCCCGACCCGGGATCGTCCTGTGCCGACCGGTGGAGCACGGCGACGGTGGCGTCCGACGCGTCGCCGGTGCGTGACGCGATGCGTTGTTCCAGCACGGACAGCGGCGCTTGCAGCCAGATGCCGATGAAGCGGGTGCCGGTTGGTCTGATTGCCGCGGCGAGCGCGCGGCGGATCGCCGGGTCCAGGAATGTCGCGTCGACGATGACGGTGTGGCCGGCTTCGGCGGCGAGGCGGGCCTGTTCGATCAGGGCGTTGTTGGTGGCGGTGTTCGCCGTCGAGCCGTAAGCGTCCGGTGGCAGCCGCGCCTCGGGTGGCACGCCGTGCAGGCGTTTGCGGGTTTCGTCGCTGCGCAGCACCAGGGCGCCCGGCGCGGGACCCAGGTCGGGGGCCAGGTCTCGGGCGAGGGTGGATTTTCCGCTACCCTGCAGGCCGCCGATCGCGACCACGACGGGTGGCGGCGGTGCCAGGTAGGCTTGTGCGGCGGCGAGATATCCGGATTGATCCTGTCCCATTGCCGCCAGGACGTGTCCCCGGATGATCGCGCGCTGGGACAGGAAAATGGGCAAGCCGGCGGTGAGGCCGGCGTCGCCGGTGCGGGCGACGTAGCGGTTCATCACGCGGTTCGCCGCCGTCCGACCGACGTGCCGATCCAGATCCATCAGCAGGAACCCGAGGTCGTAGCCGACGTCGATCGTCGCCAGCGCCTCATCGAATTCCAGCGCATCGAAGGGGACCGGCCTGCCGTTCCACAGGCAGATATTTCCCAGGTGCAGATCGCCGTGGCAGCGGCGGATGAAGCCGGCGGCGGACCGGGCGGCGAACCAAAGGCGGCGGGCGGCGATCGCGGCCAACATTTGTTTCTGCCAACGATCGACGCCGTCGGGCGGGAAGCCGACGTTGAGGGCGGAGCGGACATTGCCTTCGGTGATGCGCCGCATGGAGTCGGCGAAATTCACGCCATCCCGTCGGGGGATCCGCGCGTGGTAGGCGGCGACCGTGTCGCCCAGGGCGTCCATCAGGTCCGGCGTCAGGCCGCCGTGCGAGACGATCACGTCGAGGAAATCGGCTTCGGGGACGCGGGCCATACGCAGCACGAAGTCGATCGGGTTGTCGTTGCCGAATCCGAGCGTGCCGTCATGGTTGCGGATGATACCGATTATGTCTTGGTACAGTTCGGGGGCGGCAGGTTTGTTGATCTCCAGTTCCCGGCGCAGGAAGTGTTCGCGGGCGGCCGGTGTGGTGAAGTCGAGGAAGGGCATGCGGACGGCCTTCTTCAACTTCCACACCGCGTCGGCGCCGATGAAGACGGCGGAGATGTGGGTCTCCCTGGGAGGCCCGCCGGCCAGCCCGGAGAGGAATTGCGCGACCGCCT
>DATARX010000465.1:0-3962 GCA_036263955.1 Rhodopila sp. | reverse complement strand
GGCCTCATGAGCACCAACGGTCCCGCCGACGGTCCGCCGCACCGCCTGCCGATCGCAATTTCCGACGTTACTGCCGGCATGTTCCTGGCCTTCGGCGTCCTGGCGGCGGTCGAGGCGCGCCACCGCACCGGCGAAGGCCAGCATGTCGAAACGTCTCTGCTGGAAGCCGCCACGTCGCTGGCGGTTTACGAATCGGCCCACTATTTCGCCACCGGCACGCGGCCGGAGCGGATCGGTCAGGCGCATCGCGGCAGTTCGCCGTACCAGTGCTTCCAGACCGCGGACGGCTACATCACAGTCGGAGCCTCGCAGCAGAAATTCTTCGTCCAGCTTTGCGAACTTGTTGGTGCGCCGGAAATTGTCGCCGACCCGCGCTTCGCCAGCAATGCCGAACGGGTCAGGCACAATGATGCCCTGATCGCATTGCTGGCTACGAAATTGCGGATGCAACCATCTTCCCACTGGCTCGCCGCGCTGGAAAAGCTCGGTATCCCGGCTGGACCGGTGCTGCACTACGATGAGGTTTATACCAATCCGCAGATCCTGGCGCGCGACATGGTTGTGGAGACCAACCATCCGGTCACCGGCCCTTTCCGGACCATGGGCGTTCCCGTCAAACTTTCCGCGACGCCGGGTTCGGTCCGCCGCGCCGCGCCCCGCCTGGGCGAGCACACAGACGAAGTGATGAACCCGCGAACGGCAGCCGAATGATCCGTCCGCTCACCGTTGTTGCGGCTGGTGTTGCGGCTGGGCGACATCTTTGGTTACCGCCCCGCGCGATCATGCTCAAGCCCGAAGAACCGGGCGATGCCGTCGGTGGCGTCGACCGGGGCCTGCTCGACGTACTGGCCCGGGGTGACGGCACGGGTGCCGGCGGGATAGGCGTGGGGGAAATGCGGGATCGACCACAGCTCGACCAGGCGCTTTTTGCCGTCGGGCCAGGTGCGGTGCTGCACGCCGTTGCGAGTCTGCTCCACCATTTCGGGCGCGGCGAGGCCGTGCAGGGCACGCCATTGTGTGGCGAGCAGGTTGGCGTTGTCGGGGGCGACGGTGGCGTCAGCCTGGCCCTGCCAGATCGACAGGCGCGGCCATGGGCCGGCGAACCCATCGGGGGCGGCGGCGCGCACGTGGTCTGCCCAGGATTCGGGGCTTTGGTTCGGGCCGGCGGAGGCCATGCGCAGGATTGCTTGCATACCGGAGCGTGCGGCGCCGACCGGCAGGCCGGCGACCGAGGCGCCGGCGGCGTACAAGTCCGGGTAGGCGGCCAGCATGGCGGCGGCCATCGCGGCGCCGGCGGACAGGCCGACGATGAAGACCCGGCTGCGGTCGGACTCGAAGCGTTTGATCGCGGCATGGGTCATGGCGGCGATGGAAGCGGCCTCGCCGTGGTCGCGTTCGGTGTCCGATGGCTGAAACCATCGGAAGCAGCGGCCGGCGTTATTGGCCTCGGCCTGTTCGGGCAGGATCAGCGGGAAATGCAGACGGTCGGCGAGCGCGGTCCATCCGGCGTTGGCGGCGAAGCCGGCGGCATCCTGGCCACAGCCGTGCAGAAGCACGACAAGGGGGGAGCCGGCGACAGACGAAGGTATGTGCGCGAGCATGCGAAGGCGCCCGGGATTGTCGCCGAAACCGTCGAAGCTGACGAGCCGGCTGGCGGATCCGCGCGAGGACGCGGGCCGCGGCAACGGGGCCTTGAGCTTGGGCGGGTCCAGCCGCGCCTTGGCGACTTGGCTGCCGATCTTCATGCCTCGGTAGAAGGTGCGGAGATTATCAGACCAGTCCATGCCGCGTGCGGCCTTTCGAGCAATGCAGGTCCGATATGCTGCACCGCAGCATGAAATCAACCGTGTCGCTTGTTTTCACCGGATGATCCGGCGGGTATTTGCGCCTACACTGGCATGATAGATTGGCACGTTGAAAACCCGGAGTTCGAGTCGGCCACCAATGCTGCATCTGACCAAACTGGCTGTCGGCGTGCGAGACAGCGACCATTTGCGGGCGTTGCAGGCTGAACGCATGCAGGTGCATTCACCGCTGCGACACCGGACGCGCAATTTCCCTCGGCGACGCGCGGAGGTGATCGATGGCGGGTCGATGTACTGGGTGATCGCGGGGACGATGATGGTCCGCCAGCGGATCGTGGATATTGTCGAGGATCAGCGGGACGACCTGACGCCTTGCACCAGCCTCATCTTCGATCCGGAACTTGTGCCATTGATCGGGCGTCCGACACGGGCGTTTCAAGGGTGGCGTTATCTTGACCCCGACGATGCGCCGCCGGATATGCCGCCGCTGGGGGCGATGTTCGGTGTCGACGCCCTGCCGGCGTCGCTGCGGCGGGAGCTTCGGGCGCTTTGTCTGCTCTAGGCGATTGATCGGACCGTTGTGCCGATTGGGCCGAGCGGGCAAAAGGCGCGTCGAATGAGCCAGATTCATGTGGTGGGTGCTGGGCTTGCGGGGCTGGCTGCGGCGTTGTCGCTGACGGCCGCGAACCACGCCGTGGTCTTGCATGAGGCGGGACCAGCGGCGGGTGGACGGTGCCGGTCGTATTTCGACAAGGAACTCGACCTGCGGATCGATAACGGCAACCATCTGCTATTGTCGGGGAATACGGCCGCGCGAGCGTATATCAGGGAGATTGGCGCCGAGGGTGCGTTTACGGTGCCGGACCGGGCGGCGTTTCCGTTCATGGATCTGCAGAGCGGCGAGCGATGGACGGTGCGCCCGAACGTGGGGCGGATTCCGTGGTGGATTTTCAGCGACGAACGCCGGGTGCCCGATACGCGGCTGTCCGACTACATCGGTATGGCTCGGATTGTGCGGATCCAGGACGACACGCCGGTGGCGGACAGCATGCGGCGGGGACGCTTGTATTGGCGGTTGCTGGAGCCGCTGGCGGTGGCGGCGTTGAATACGCCATCGCAGGAAGGGTTGGCGCGACTGCTTGGCGCGGTCATGCGGGAGACACTGATGCGCGGGGGCGGCGCGTGTTTGCCGATGCTGCCGAAGCAGGGGTTGTCAGAGGGGCTGGTGGATCCGGCGGTCGCGACACTGCGGGCGCGTGGGGCGGATGTCCGCTTCAACAGCCGGGTTTCCGGGTTGACGATCGAGGGCGGCCGTGCGGTTGGGCTGCGGGGGCCGGATGGCGCGATTGTGCTGGGGGCCGATGATGCCGTGGTGCTGGCGGTGCCGCCCTGGGTGGCGAGCGACCTGCTGCCAGGGCTGATCGCGCCGGAGGAGTTCCAGGCAATTCTGAACATCCACTATCGGCATGAGGCTGATGCGGACGGGCCGCTGGGGCAGGGCGGCTTCATCGGCCTGACGTCGGGCACGGCGGAATGGGTGTTCATGAAGCCGGGCCATGTGTCGGTCACGATCAGTGCGGCGAACACCATGGTGGATGACCCCGCGCGAACGATCGCGGCGGCGGTGTGGCCGAATGTGGTGGATGCGTTGGGGCTGGATGCAAGGCTGAAGGATACCTTGCCGGCGTATCGCGTGGTGAAGGAGAAGCGGGCCACATTCACCGCGAACGCGCGCCAGGAAATGCGGCGGCCGACGGCGTGGGTGGAACAAGCCACGAACTTGTCGCTCGCGGGGGATTGGACGGCGACGGGCTTGCCGGCCACCATCGAGGGCGCCATAAGGTCCGGCCGCGCCGCAGCGGACATTCTTCTCGCGCTTTGATTGTAAGGATACCATGGCCCTGGACGCGATTGCCGCGCCGGCTGTCGATGATGCCGTGTTGCTCGACTCGATCGATCGGGCGGCGGACGCGCTGACGCGCCGGCAGAAGCCGGATGGTCATTTCGTTTTCGAACTGGAAGCGGATGCGACGATTCCGGCGGAATATGTGCTGCTGGAGCATTATCTGGCGCGCATCGACCCGGCGCTGGAGGCGAAGATCGGGGTCTACCTGCGGGGGATCCAGGGCGCGCATGGCGGGTGGCCGCTGTTCCATG
>DATARX010000454.1:0-1987 GCA_036263955.1 Rhodopila sp. | reverse complement strand
CCTCACCCTGCAGAACGGGCTCGGCAATCCCGAACAGATCGCCGAATCGTTCCCTGGCCACCAAGTCGCCATGGGCGCCACCGACGTCCCTGCCGACGTCGCCGGCCCATCCCATGTGCGCTCACATGGGCATGGCGCGATCCGCTTGTGGTCGCTGAGCGGCGAAGCCTCCTCCAGGCTCGAGCGGATCAGGTCCCTGCTTGAAACCGCCGGCATTCCGAGCACGGCCGATCCCGACATCCGCGTTGCGGTCTGGGAAAAGGCCTCGTTCAATGCTGCGATGAACGGCCTGTGCGCGCTCGCCCGCGTGCCCGTCGGCAGCCTCGACAACCAAGACGGCCGCGCCCTGATCCAGGACATCGTCACCGAAGCGGTCGCCACCGCCGCCGCGATCGGCATTTGCCTCGACCAGTCCCGGATCCTCTCCAAGATCGATTTTGCCCTGGCCAATCATCGCGGCCACCATCCCTCGATGCTGCAGGACCTGCTCGCCGGCCGGGAAACCGAAATCGAAACAATCAACGGCGCCATCGCCCGAATCGCCGAGCAGCACCAGATCCCGGCACCGATCAACCGCACGCTGACCCGCCTGGTTCGCCTGGCGCAAAGCCCAAAAGCGCGGCCTGAAACGTCTCCGCCAGCCTGACCACGGCGCGGGTGAACGCCCTCCCGTGCCCTCTGCCATCCTCCATCCCCTTCGTGCGATAAATCGGCAGCCAAACCAAACGACACAGCCGCCAACGGCGCACCCATCCCGACACCGGGACAACACCAGACCTCCCGCCAACGCCTCCGCCGCACCATGTTCAGGAAATCCGCAGGGAGACCGTCATGCCCGCCTACGACTACGTCACCGTCAACGTATTCACCGAGGCCCGTTTCGGCGGCAATCCGCTCGCCGTGCTGCCCGCCGCGGACGGCCTGACCGACGCGCAAATGCAGGCCATCGCGGCCGAGTTCAACCTGTCGGAAACCGCCTTCGTCCTGCCCCCGACCGACCCGCGCCACCACGCCCGTGTGCGCATCTTCTCCCGCACCGCGGAAATGCCGTTCGCCGGCCACCCCAATGTCGGCACCGGCTACGTCCTCGCCACCCTGGCCGACCACCCGCCGGAGCACTACACGTTTGAGGAGATCGCCGGTCTCGTCCGCGTCCACATCCTGCGCGACATCAGCCGCAAGATCTCCGGCGCCAGGGTTGCCGCGCCCAAATCGCTGTCGATCGATATCGGCATCCCGGTGGACGTCGTTGCCGCCTGTGCCAGCCTGGCCGAGGCCGACATCGCGACCCTCTGCCACAAACCTCTGGTCGCCTCGGTCGGCACCCCGTTCGTCATCGCCGAAGTCGCCAGCGTCGAAGCCCTGTCCCGCGCCAAGCCCGACGTCGCCGCCTTCCGCGCCGCCGTGACCCGATTTCCCCACATGGCGGCCCGGTTCGCGCTGCACCTGTATGCCTGGGTCGAAGGCGATGAGCGGCGGATTCGGTCCCGCATGTTCGCGCCACTCGGTGGCACGTTCGAAGATCCCGCCACCGGCAGCGCCAACGCCGCGCTGGCGGCGCTGCTGACCTCCATGGCACCCGGCGAGAACGTCAATCTGCAGTATGCGATCGAGCAGGGGGTGGAGATGGGGCGGCCCAGCCTGGTCATCGCGTCGGCGGTGAAGACGGCCGAGGGGCCGGTGTCGGCCAGCGTGGCGGGAAGCTGCGTGCCGGTGATGCGCGGAACCTTGACGGTTTAGCTAGAGCCGATTCGGCGAGCCAATGCGATCGGAAAAGACTCTAGTGGAGGCAGGACGCGCTTACCCGTTCTCCTTCGGCGCGGCCCCAGCCATACGCCGGTCCGGCCGGCACACATTCCGCGCCAGTCCCATGGCTTCGAGCAGCCATACAGTCGCGTACACCACATCGATTTCCCACCAGCGATGGCCATGGCTGGCGGAGCGTGGGTCCGCGTGATGGTTGTTGTGCCATCCCTCGCCATTCGAA
>DATARX010000443.1:0-5085 GCA_036263955.1 Rhodopila sp. | reverse complement strand
TTGGCTCGGGCGGCGCCGGACAGAAGCAGGCCCGACAGAAGCAACCCCGACATCAGCAACGAAGAGAGGATCGCGGCAAACCGACGCATCAAAGGGATCCTTCCCAGAATGTTGCGGGCGAGAATGGCATTGATATGCGCGGAGGCAAGATGGGATCTGATCCGAACCATGGCCTCGCTGGCCGGCGCGCCATCTTCGACCCTGACAGTGGCGAAGGTGTGAGCGTCGGCGGCCCGGGGGCGACGTGGCGGCGCCGGTGGCGTGGTGGGATAGGAATTTTTAACGCGGAGGGCGCGAAGGGCCGCTGACGGCCGCGAAGATCTTCGGTTCTGCGGCTTAGAACTGGATTGCGGTGGGCGGATTCCCGGTGGGCGGATTCCCGGTGAGCGGATTCCCGGTGAGCGGCTGGTGGGCGGTGGTGCTGAGCGCAGCGGTGCGGAACGAGGCGGGTTTGCGGTCGGTTGGCGGGAGATGGGCGCCGGCGGGTTGGGGGTGGGAATTTTGACGCATGCCGGCGGCCAGCGTGGCGCGGAAGCGTTGTTCGTCGGCGTCGGAGGGTCGGGCGGTTTTCGGGGTTGGCGGGGTGGGCCCGTGGTTGGCGGCGTGCTCGAAGCCGTATCGCAGGCGGGCTTCGGATTCGGCGGCCATCATCTGATCGAATTGTTCCGGCGTGAGCAGGCCGGCGCCGGGCTCGCGGCCTGGTTCGGCCAACGGGGCGAGCAGCGGGGCGAGCAGCGGGGCGGCCAGCGGGGCGAGCGGCGGGGCGGGTTCGGATTCGGGTTGACGGATGGTGGGGAGGTTGCGGCTGGTGGCGCCTTCCTCGGCAGGGGCTGGCAGGGTTCGGCGGCAGCGTTCGGCGGCGCGGTTGAGGGCGACGGCGTTGCCGCGCAGGCGCAGCACCATCGATAGCGAGAGGTCGTCACCGACGGACTGGCAGAGCGAGCCGAGGGCGGCGAAGCCGAAGGCGATGATCTGGGCGACGGCCAGCATGTCCGCGAGGGTTTCGATGCGGTGGGCGTTGACGGTTTCCGCGGCGGCCATGCGGGCGAGGGTGATGTCGCCGCCGCAGGCGGTGAGGAACATCGGGGCGAGGAGGGCGACGATGAGGGTCATGAACAGGTCGGCGGGGTGGCGGTGACCGGTCTGGGTTGGGTCGAGGGTGGTTGAGCTCATGCCGGTTGCCTTGAGTGCGTGCCGTCGCTCTACCTTAGGTTGCTAGAGTTGTCAAGTAAATTTTCCTATGGCGCCGATTGATTGCGGCTTAAGCGGCCGAACCCGGGTTATGGGAAACCCGGTCAACGCTTAGGGTATCGTCGCGTCCTTGCGGGTGCGTCGGGCGTCCCGGACCGCCACGCACCAACCGTCGAAGCACGGATCGTCAGGACACGCATAGCGCGTGTCCGACCATGACGGCTCCGCGGTCCGGCATTAACGGCCCAGGGTATTCCCGCGCCCGCCATATTAAAATGCAGGAAGAATAAACGAATTGGCGTGGACACGGGCGCACCGGCGCAGCGTCCCCAAATCCGGTCGATCGGAGATGGCGCCGACTCGGCGTTGGCATCGCGGACCGCGGAACGGCCTTTGCGCATCGTCATGGCCGAAAGGATTTTCGTGACGAAACAATGAAGTCGGGCGTATTGCTCACGGCGCGGGTTGCGGCCCGGTCGGGGCTCTGTCATAGATCGTATGCGGTTTGGTGCGAGATATTTGACGGTTCGGCGATTCGCTGCGCGGTGAAATGTATCTCTCCGCATGGAAAGGAGTGACCTTTGCCTAACGGCGGATCGCAGTTTCCTATGTTCGCGCTAGGTATGGCGGCACAATTGGGGCGCCCCCTTGAGCCATATATCTAATCTTCAGACCCTTGTGCTGAACGCGGACATGCAGCCGTTGAGCTGGGGTCCGCTCTCCGTCTGGTCTTGGCAGGACGCGCTGGTAGCAGTCCTGCAGGAACGGGTCAATCCCATCATCAACTACGACGCGGAAGTGCATTCCGCCCAGCGTTCCTTCCCGATTCCGTCGGTTGTCGCACTGAAGCGCTTCCATAAACGCCGCAAGGTCGCCTTCACCCGATATCACGTTTTTCTTCGCGACCGATTCAGTTGCCAGTATTGCGGGCACACGCTGCCCGCCAAGGATCTGACCTTTGACCACATCGTGCCGCGGTCCCGGGGCGGCACCACGACCTGGACCAACGTGGTCACGTGCTGCCAGGCCGACAATCTGTTCAAGGGCAGCCAGTCGCTGAAGCAATCCGGCCTGCGGCTGCGTTGCGTGCCGGCGGAGCCGACGCCGCACCAGATCGACGAAGCCGCGCGATGGCATGTTTCGCGGGAAAATCTGCACCGGACCTGGCTGGATTTCCTGTACTGGGATGCCGCGCTGGAGGCTTAGCGCCACATACCGACGGACGAAGCGCGGATGGCCGGGACACGCATAGCGCGCGCCCGGCCATGACGGTCCGACAGACCCGGCTTCAACCGCTCTTGATCCAAGCGCGAACGACCGCGAGGTCCTCACCAGATTCGGCCGTTGCCGCACGGAACAGGTGGTCAGTCGAACAGCGAGCTGACGGAGCTTTCGTCGCTGATCCGGCGCATTGCCTCGGCCAGCAGCGGGGCGATGGTCAGTTCGCGGATGTTGTTGCAGCGCCTGACCTCATCGGTCGCCAAGATCGAGTCGGTGATCGTCATCATCTCGATCGGGGAGGCGGCGATGCGGGCGACGGCGGCGCCGGACAGGACGCCGTGGGTGACGTAGGCGCTGGCCGACCGGGCGCCGCGCTTCATCAACGCGTCCGCCGCGTTGCAATGGGTGCCGCCGGAGTCGACGAGGTCATCCACCAGGATGCAATCGCGGCCGACGACATCGCCGATGACATTCATCACCTCGGAATGGCCGGCCCGTTCGCGGCGCTTGTCGATGATCGCCAGATCGCAGTTCAGCCGGGTCGCGATGGCCCGAGCGCGCACCACGCCGCCGACGTCGGGGGAGACAATCATTAGGTCGCGGCCTTCAAATCGCGCCTGGATGTCGCGGCTGAACAGCGGCGCGGCGATCAGGTTGTCCACCGGGATATCGAAAAAGCCCTGAATCTGGCCGGCATGCAGATCCATGGTCAGGACGCGGTGGGCGCCGGCCTCGGTGATCAGGTTCGCCACCAGCTTGGCCGAAATCGGCGTGCGCGGCGCCGATTTGCGGTCCTGCCGGGCGTAGCCGAAATAGGGGATGACGGCGGTGATGCGGCGGGCGGAGGAACGCCGCAGCGCGTCCAGCGTCACCAGCAGCTCCATCAGGTTGTCGTTGGCCGGAAACGAGGTGGACTGGATGACGAAGACGTCTTCCCCACGCACGTTCTCCTGGATTTCGACGAATACCTCCATGTCGGCGAAGCGCCGGATGGACGCCTTTGTGAGCGGCAGGCCGAGGATTTCGGCAACAGCATCAGCCAGGGGGCGATTGCTGTTGCAAGCTACGATCTTCATGAACAGCCTGCCGAAAAAGGATACCGAACCGGTCGGGACGCCGGAAACACGCGGCTTCTAGCAACCGACCTGTGACATGTCCATGAACATGGGCGGATCATTCGTCTCCGCGTGAGGGACGATAGAATTCCGGTGTTCCGCGGCAGGCCGGGATGAACTGCGCGGCGCGGAATGCGGTGTGGCGGATCGCGGCTTCCGCCGGCAGATGCAGGCCGTGGAACAGCATGGCGACGATCACCACCACGGCGACCAGGGGGGCCACGCGCAGCCTTGGCGTTGGACCGGCGAAGCGCAGTAGGGCGACCGCGCCGGTCAGGCCGATTGCCGCGCCGACGATAACCTCGGGCAGCGAGTGCATCCCGAGGACAAGGCGGGAGAGGCCGATGACGATCGCGGCGAGCACCGCGGCCGGGAGGATACTGGCGCGGCGGCCGGTCAGCATTGCCGCCAGTCCGCCCGCGACCACGGTGGACGCGGCGACGTGGCCGCTGGGACTATGAACGTCGACCGGACCGAACAGCGGCGAGCAGGCCAGGAACATCAGCTTGGCGGCCAGTGTGGTGAAAAAGGTTCCCGCCACGACGAGCAGCCATACGGACGCCCCACGCCGCCATCCCTGGATGGCGAGCGTAACGGCAACGGCCAGCACGACGGGGATGATTACCGCCTGGTCGGCGAAGTCGGTCAGGTATCTCACGCGGCTCCGTATAGGGGATGACGGTGCGGAAAAGAGTCAGAATTGCGTCATGATTGCGGAAAAGCGATATTTCAGGCGCCGCGCCATACCGGCGTACGTTTCGTCAGGAATGCGTCCATGCCTTCCCTGAAGTCCTGGCTGGTGTAGCACAGGCGGATCAGATCCTCGTCCGGCGGCAGGTTGTCGCGCAACCGGCGCAGGGCTTCGCGGGTCGCGCGCATCGTCAGCGGGGCGTGGCCGCCCACCAGCGTGGCGAGTTCCGCGGCGCGGGCGACCAGGGCGGGTTGGTCGGGGAGCAGTTCGGTCACCAGTCCGGCCGATCGCGCTTCCTCGGCGGAGAACAGGCGGGCGGTGAAGATCATTTCCGTCACGCGGGCGGGTCCGACCAGGGCGGACAGGCGGGCGATGTTGGACATCGACAGGCAGTTGCCCAGGGTGCGGGCGATCGGGAAGCCGAAGCGGGCATTGGCGGCGGCGATCCGCAGGTCGCAGGCAGCGGCGATCCCGGCGCCGCCGCCGGTGCAGGCGCCGGCAATCGCGGCGATGGTGGGAACCGGGCAGCGTTCGAGCGTGCCGAGGACGCGGTCGATCCGCGATTCATAGGCCATGGCGTCTTCGGCGCCGTTGAAGGCGCGGAACTGGTTGATGTCGGTGCCGGCGGCGAAGGCTTTCTCGCCCGCGCCGGTGATGACCAGGGCGCGAACATCGCCGGGGGCGGCGGCGATTTCGGCCAGCCGTTCATACATCGGGAAGGTCAGCGCGTTGCGGGCCTGCGGCCGGTTGAGGGTGATGTGGCCGATGCCGTCGCGGGTATCGTAGAGGAGTTCGTCGGTCATTGGCGGTTCCCTGGATGCAGCCGGCGTCGTAAGGCGGTCTGCCCCTGCGAGGCAAGGTGGGGGG
>DATARX010000211.1:0-5385 GCA_036263955.1 Rhodopila sp. | reverse complement strand
CGCGCCAGGACTGCGCTGGATCGGCTATCTGTCCAGCACCGTCGTCTACGGCGACCGTGACGGCGGCTGGGTCGACGAAGACACCCCGCCCGCCCCATCGCAGCCACGCGGCCAGCGGCGGATGGAGGCCGAGGCGGCCTGGGCTCGGTTCGCCGACCGGTGTCCGGTGGAGATCGTCCGCCTCGCCGGCATCTACGGTCCCGGCCGATCGGCCTTCGATGATCTGCGCGCCGGCCGGGCGCGTCGCATGACCAAGCCCGGCCATCAGTTTGGCCGGATCCATCGCGACGACATCGCCCGCGCGGTCGTCACCGCCATGCGACAGGACCGCCCCCCTGGCCGCCGCGTCCTGAACCTGGCCGACGACGAACCCGGTGAAAGTGCCGCCGTGGTGACCGAGGCCGCCGCGCTGTTGGGTGTACCACCGCCGCCGGAAGTCGCCTTCGCCGACGCGCTCCCCACCATGAGCCCGATGGCCCGCGGCTTCTGGGCCGAGAACCGCAAGGTCGCCAGTGCCAAGACCAAGGCAGCGCTGGGAATTGCCTGGCTGTATCCGACCTATCGCGAAGGCCTACGCGCCATCCTCGCCGAGGAGCGCGCCAATCGTCTGCCGTAGCAACGCCAGGTCCGCCGGCCGGGACAACCGATGATCGCCGTCCTTGACGAAGGTGATCCGAACATCCTCGGACCCCACCTGCTCCGCGATACGCAGGGCGAGTTCCCAAGGCACGTCCGGATCCGCCTGGCCATGCAGCAGCCGCACCGGGCAGCGGATCGCCATCGGACCGTCCAGCACGAGATGGTTGGCGCCGTCCCGGATCAACGCCAGCGTGATCGGCGTCGGATCGCCGTACTGGCTCGGTATATACAGCACGCCGTCGCGCTCCAGCGTCGTGCGTTCGGATGGCGCCATCGCGTCCCACATCAGCCGCTGGGTGAAGTCGGGCGCCGCCGCGATCCCAACAAGCGCGGCGATGCGCTCCGGACGCGCCAAAGCCGTCAGCAGCGCGATCCAGCCCCCCATCGAGGAGCCGACCATGATCAGTTGCCCCGTGGTCAGGGCGTCGATTGCGGCCAACGCATCGGCCGCCCAGGCTCCGATCGAACCCTGCAGGAAATCGCCGCCGCTGGCGCCGTGGCCCGAATAGTCGAAGCGCAGCATCCCAAGGCCGCGTTCGGCGCAAAACGCGGCGAGCGCCGTCGCCTTGTCCCCGTTCATGTCGCTGCGAAAGCCGGGCAGGAACACGACCGTCGGGCCGCGTCCGTCCAGGCGCGCCCAGGCGAGTTCCGTGCCGTCCCCGCGATCGAAGCGTCCGGTGGTTTCAATCATTGCCTATTCCCGACAAAAGCCAATCCGCTGCACGCGCCAACCGGACCCTGCTGTTTGGATACAGGAACCGCAGCGTCATCCTCCGGCACGACATGGGCCTGCGACCCCGAAACGGATACCCATGGTCCCGGCAAGCGGCAAGCGTGATACGGTAACAGCATGCCTCCCTCATCCGATTCGCCGGTCGTGCTGCAGGTCCTCCCCTCCCTGGTCACCGGTGGGGTGGAGCGTGGCACCGTCGAAATCGCCCAGGCCATCGCCGAAGCCGACGCCACGGCCTTGGTTGCCAGCGCCGGCGGCCCCCTCGTCCACCAGGTCGAGCGTGCCGGCGGCATCCACATCGCCTTGCCGCTGACCACCAAATCCCCGATCGGAATCTGGCGCAACGCCGCGGCGCTCGAGGCATTGATCCGCGACCGCAAGGTCTCCGTGGTCCATGCCCGGTCGCGCGCGCCGGCGTGGTCCGCCTGGCTGGCCTGCCAGCGCACCGGCGTGCCGTTCGTTACGACCTATCATGGCACTTACGGCGAGGGCGTCCCGCTCAAGCGCTTCTACAATGGGGTCATGGCGCGCGGCCGCATCGTCATCGCCGCCAGTCATTTCATTGCCGATCTGGTGAGAACGCGGCATGGCGTCGATGCCGCGCGTATCCGGGTGATCCCGCGTGGGGTCGATCCCGCCGTCTTCGATCCGGCGATGGTATCAGGCAAGCGGATCGCCAAACTCGCCGCCGAGTGGCGATTGCCCGACACCGTGCGGGTCGTGACGCTGCCGGGACGGCTGACATCCTGGAAAGGGCATCCGGTCCTGTTGGACGCGATCGCCAGGCTCAACCGGCCGGAGGTGATGTGCGTGCTGGTTGGAGCCCACCAGGGGCGGCATGGTTACGCGCGTGAACTGGAACGCCAGGCCACGCGTCTGGGGATCGCCGAACGGGTGCGCATGGTCGGCCAGTGCGATGACATGCCCGCGGCACTGTGCCTGTCGGATGTCGTGGTGCATGCGTCCATCAAACCGGAAGCGTTCGGCCGTGTCGTGATCGAGGCCCAGGCGATGAGCCGGCCGGTGATCGCCTCCGACCTCGGCGGCCCGGTCGAGACGGTGCGGCACGGCGAAACCGGATGGCGCGTGCCCCCGAACGATCCGGACGCGCTGGCCGCGGCGATCGCAGTGGCGCTGGACCTGGATGCCGACGGCCGGCTGGCGCTGGGGCAGCGGGCGCGCGCTTCGGTGCCGACGGTGCGGGCGATGCAGGATGCGACGCTCGATGTCTACGAGACGGTGCTGACCGAAACCGCATGAGCCGCCCGACCTATACCAGGCTGGCGCTCGCGCGACCGCTATCAGAGCGCCAGGTTCCATGTCTCCCCGACCAGATCCTTGCCGAACGAATGATGCGGTTCCCGTGCCACACAGCTGAACCCGGCGGCCTGATAGATGCGGCGGGCCGGCAGCAGCACATCGTTGGTCCACAGCGTCAGCGTCCGGTAGCCTTTTTCCCGGGCGAAGCCGACGCACGTATCGACAAGCCGCCGGCCGAGGCCCAATCCGCGGGCGGCCGGTTCGACATAGAGCAGCCGCAGTTTCGCGACGGCGTCCGATCCGCGTACCACGAACACCGAACCGACAGTCGAACCGTTTCGTTCGGCGATCCAGCTTGCCTCCCGCTGCGGATCGAAGTTCCTGACGATCCCGGCAAGGATTTCCGCTGCCAGGATTTCGTAGCTTTGGTCCCAGCCATACTCCTGTGCATACAGCACGGCCTGGCGGTGGGCGATCCAGCCGATGTCGCCCAGCCGGTGCGACCGCAGAACGACAGGGTCGGCGGACGGTTCCGCCTCACCCAACAGGTGCTGGACCGTCTGCATGGCCTGGACCAGCCGATCGGCCTCCGCGGGCATCAGCTTGCCGATCATGCCGACGACCTGGCAGCGCGACGCCTGGTCCAGCCCCGCGAACGCCGCCTGACCGGCTTGCGTCAGGCGCAACAGGGCCTGCCGGCCATCGTCGGCGGAGACCGCTCGGGTGATGAGACCACGCTTTTCGAAGCCCTTCAGCAGGCGGCTGAGATACCCGGGATCGATGCCGACGTCGCGGCTGAGGTCGGCCGCGGTCAGACCCGGACTGGTGGCGAGTTCGAACAGAACCCGCGCCTCGGTCAGCGAGAACGGGCTTTTCAGCAGTCCGGCATCGAGCAGGCCAAGCTGGCGCGTATAGAACCGGCTGAATCGGCGGATGGCTGCGACCGGGTCGGTCGCGGCGATGGTGATTGTTTCGGACATGGAAACCTCCCGACTGCCAGGATCAGGGAGTTAGTTGACTGAGTCAACCTTCATGCCGTCCGTATGGGCCATCTCTCCATGACGGCTGCAAACGCTGCTATAAAATACGCCGCAATGCCTCGGCGGTCCGTTCCACATCCACCATGGCGTTGTAGCCATGGAAGCTGATGCGCACCCGCCCCTGCCCGTTCCACGCATAGACGCCTTGCGCATGGAGCGCGTCCACGATCGCCGCGGCGCGCGGGGATGCGAAGCAGACATTGGCACCGTGCCGAGCGGGGTCGGCCGGCGTCATGACTGGGACGTGGGAGGCGGCGAGTTCGGCCAGTAATGCCACGGTCAGCGTCTGCACATGCCGTTGCACATCGCGGATATCGAAACGAGACAGATATGACAACGCGCTGTTCAGCACATAGATCGGGCAGTGCGCGGGATTGCCGCGGGTGAACCGCATCGCATCGGGTTTGAGCGTCGGTTGCGTGTCGTAGCCGCGCGTTCCCGGCGCGAATGAAAACCACCCGGCGGAGGCCGGTGCCCAATCGGGCTGGCGGGTCCGGTTCCAATACGCGACCGCAACACCGGTGACGCCGAGCATCCATTTGTAGCAGGCAGAGAAGGCGAAGTCGGCGATCGAGGCCTCGATCGGGAGATAGCCTGACGCCTGGGTGAAATCGACCAGCAGCAGCGCGCCGACGCTGTCGGCAAGGCGGCGCAGGGCGTGCAGATCGACCCGCTCGCCTGTCAGGTAGGAGACATAGCTGGCAGCGATAATCCGCGTGCTGCCGTCGACGCACGCCGCGAGGCGGTCGGGGTCCATGCCGCGCGCCTGCCGCAACGCGATCGGGGGCGCGCGGCGCAGGGCGATGGGGCCGACGACCGATGGATACTCGTTGGCGTCGATCGCGATCGAGTCTCCCTCCCGCCACGCCAGGCTTTCGGCGACGATCGAGATGCCCTCCGCGACGTTGGAGACAAATCCGATGTCGGCGGCGGACACACCCCACAGGCGCGCCATGCCGGCGCGGGCGGCTTCGACCTCGGCATCCTGGGCGGCGCGGCCGGGAAAGCCGATGCTTTTATCCGCGACGTAGCGCAGCAAGGCTTCGTCATGGGCGCGCAACGCTGCGGTTTCGCCACCGGCACAGACATGGGTGATGCCGGGGGGCAGGCGGAAGTCGGCTGGGTCGAACAGTGGCTGCATCGTGGTCTCGCGTAATCGGCGGGAGCGTATCGACAGATGGGCTGATGGCATAGCGCGTGCCCGGCCATGACGGCGTTTTTCGGGTCGGCATCGACGGCGCTTGGTATCAGTCCTCGTGCGAAACAACAGAGCCTGCTGTTGTGCCGCCATCGATGACGATGGTTTGGCCGGTGGTGAAGCTTCCCGCCGCCGAGGCCAGGAACACCGCCGCCCCGGCGATCTCATCCGGTTCCCCGATGCGCTGCAGCGGGGTGTCCCGGGTGCGCTTTCGATACAGCGTCGGGTTTTCCCACAGCGCGCGGGCGAAGTCGGTCCGTATCAATCCCGGTGCGATGGCATTGGCGCGGATATTCTTCGGCCCCCACTCGACCGCGATATTGCGCGCCAATTGCATGTCGGCCGCTTTGGAAATCGCGTACGCGCCCAACTGGGCCGACCCGCGCAGCCCGCCGATCGAGGAAATAATGATCACCGCGCCGCCACCGCGCTGTACCATATGCGGGATCGCCATATTCGCCAGCCAGACGTTACTGCGCACATTCGATCCCATCACCCGGTCGAACGCCTCATCC
>DATARX010000367.1:0-9773 GCA_036263955.1 Rhodopila sp. | reverse complement strand
CTCAGGAATCCGAAGAGGATGTCTCGGTCGATGACAGGGCACTGCGCCAGTGCTTCGCCGAACGCGGCCTGCGGGTCGTCGGAGGCTGCCGGGGACGCTTGCCGGCTGACGATCTTGCCAGTCTGGAGGAGCGTCAAGCCGCGCTTGAAGGGCTGTGCCGTGACAATCGTTCAAGCGCCGCTTGATTATTGCTTCTTAGCTACTTGCCGGTTTCATCACAGCGCATACCTGCCCCGCGCGAATAGCGCCCCCATAACCGCCAAACCCGCGGCTACCCGTGGGTTTTTCCATTGTATCGCCTGCGGCACCTCCTTATGTTGCACTGCAACAAGAGCCTGGAAGCGTCCTTTCAGCCTGAACCACGAAAGGAATGTCGCTATGAACGAAACTAATTTCTGGACCCAGTCCGCCGAAGCCATGGAACTCACGATCGAAGGCAACCGCCTGATCGCTCGGGAAGTCGCCGATCTCGCCCGTAACCTGTGGAACCGTATGGGCCGTGGCCTCGTCGCCATGTTGAGCGCCGAACACCGCCACCTGCCGCCCATCTGATCCATCCCGGCCAGCAGTTAGCCCAGCCGAGAGTCAGCCCAACCGGACTGTCACGGTCGGCAACGGCGGGAAAGACACGGTGACAGTGGCCGGCCCACTGAGCCAGACCGGCGGCGTCACGCTCCCCAGCATGACGACCTGCCCGGCCTTCAGGCCGCCGAACGCCGTCGCTTCGGCCGATCCGGCCAGCCACGCCAGCCCGTTCAGCGGGTGACCCAGCAGGTCCGTTGTGACCCCCTCGTCGCCCGAACCGTCATCCAGGCTGATCCGTCCGCGCAGCGCACCGATATCCAGTCCATGCCAATCCACCGCGGACCGGTCACCGATCACCGCCGCGCAATGGTACATCTGGTCCGCGAGCAGCGTCGGCGTACCGAGTTGTTTCAGGTCGCCGTAGCGATTCTCCACGATCTCGATTCCCGCGAAGAATTCGCCCACCGCCGCCAGGGCCTGCGCGAAGGAGCACGGGCCCGCCGGCAAATCCTTTGCCAGCCGGACCGCCACCTCGCACTCGACTCCAGGCTTGATGTAGTCGCCGAAACGCAACGCGGCATGCGCGTGGTGGACGTCCTCATCCCGCATGAACCCGGCGATCGGTCCATCGACGCCCAGATACACCTGCATCCGCTTGCCGGTGGCGCCAATCTTGAAGCCAGCCGGAGGCACCGCCTCAACCAGACCAGCCAGCGCAACCTGCACCGCCGCGCCCTCGGCCTCGGTCGCCGGCGCGATCGCGGCCGGCAACGGGGCGACCGCGACCCGATCCCGCCGGATCTTCAATAACGCCCGTGCCGCGGGGACCGGATCAAAGGCCATCAGCGCCGAGCCAATTCGTATAGCGCCACGGATGCGGCGGCGGACACGTTCAGGCTCTCGACCGCGCCCTTGATCGTCAGCCCGGCGATCTCGTCGCAGGTTTCGCGCGTCAGGCGCCGCAACCCCTCGCCCTCCGCTCCCAGCACCAGGGCGACGCGTCGATCGGAAAACGCCGGTCCCGACAGCGGCTTGCCCACGGCATCAAGACCGATGCACCAGACATTCGCGGCCTTGAGAGCAATGATCGTGCGTGCGATATTCACCGCCCGCAGCAGTGGCATTTTCTCCAGCGCCCCGGACGCGGCCTTGGCCAGGCCACCGGTTTCCTCTGGTGCATTACGATCCTGGGTGATCACCGCCGCCGCACCGAACGCCGCGGCCGACCGCATGATCGCCCCGACGTTGCGCGGGTCGGTGACCTGATCCAGCACGATGATGACGCCGGACTTTTCCAGCACCGATTGCAGGCTGGGGGGCGCCAACGTATCGGCCAGCAGCGCCGACCCCTGATGCACGATATCCCGCCCCAGCAGATGATCCAGTCGGCTGCGGTCCACCCGTTCAGGCGACAGCGCCCAGGGCGGCGGCAACAGCTTGCCGATTGCCGCCTCGCCCTCCTCGGTTAGCAGGAGTCGCCGCAGCCGCCTGGCCGGATTCGCCAAAGCGGCCGCGATGGCATGATGGCCGTACAGCCAGACCGTGCCCTTCGGCGCATCGGGCGCGTGCCGCGGCGCATCGTGGTCGCGCTGGCGCTGTGACGAAATGGACAGCCGTTGCGGCCCCGCTTCCCGTTGGGGCACGTCCCGTTGGGGGCGGGTCTGAAAATCCCCACGGGCCGCGCCGCCCTGCCCCGCTGGCTTGCCTCCCGAACGTGGCCCATCCTGGCGTGGCCCATCCTGGCGTGGCCCATCGTGGCGGGGCCCATCATGGCGTGGCGCATCGTGGCGTAGCCCATCGTGACGGGGCGCATCGTGACGGGGCCCATCGTGACGGGGCCCATCATGGCGCGGCCCATCATGGCGCGCCTTCTGGCCGTCGCGCGCACCACCTCCCCCATAGCCGGAACCACCATGGCTGGGCCGGGCATCACCCCGCGCGCCCTGTGCAGGCGGCCGCGGTGAATGTCCGCCGGGTCCACGATAAGGACCACGATCGGAGGGAGGACGAGAAGAGCCGCCGGGGCGGTTGCCATGGGGAGGTTTCATTACCGGGCACCTATAGCCCTCAGCCGCGGGCCTGCACAGTCGGTGCGATCCGGTTGGATGCGAATCGCCGCGCCATGTCCCGTCCCCACCGTTGCGTGGGAGCCTCTACATACGCGTGCAGCCCCGCGGCAGCCAAAAGCGGCACCCCAACCGCGACCGGAACCCAAAACGCGGTGAACAGCCCGCTGTTGCCGTCGGCGTAACGGCTCAACGCCTCACCGGCCACTTTGTGGATCGGCTCGTTCACCAGATACAGGGAGTACGAAATCGCGCCCAGGTATCGAGCCGCGTGGCTGCACAACATCGCGCTGGCCAAACGGAGGCCAACCGTGTCCGGTCTCATCTGAACGCCGAGGCAGAAGGTCCAGGCCAGCGGCGGCAGAAGTTTTCCGAATCCGCCTTCGGTCGCGCCGATCGCCAGGCTCGCGATCAATACCAGCGTGTACCGAAACCGCGCGCCGCATTCCCCTCGAACCACCGCCACGCTCGCCACACCCAGCGCGAAGTAATGCCCCTTGTTCGGCAGGAACGCCCGGCTGAACTGCCATATCTCCGGCATCGACACCCGCCAGATCACGCCGGCCACCGCCAGCCCCATCAGGATCCAGCACAGTCGGCGGCAGTGCCCGGCGACAAGCAGCGCCAGCAGGTAGAATTGCCACTCTGCCGACAGGCTCCACGCCGACCCAAGGAAACTGACCCAGACGTCAGGCAATACCACTTTGGGAAACAGGCCATGGGTCATCGTCAGGTGCGCCGCGATCTCCGGCAGCCAGGCCCGTGGCCAACTCACCACGCAAATGCCGCGCGCCTGGTTGTCCGGACCGATCCACGGCATGTTCTCGAAACCGCACGACAACGGCTCAACCACCACGGCAATCGCGAACACCGCCAGGAATACCGGGAAAATCCGCGCAACGCGCGCGATCAGGAACGGCGCCGCCTGGCCGCCGGCATGCAGCAGCGATTGGGTGATCACCAGCCCGCTGAGGACGAAAAACAGATCCACCGCCGCGCCACCATGCGACAAAGCGTGCTGCAGCGGGCCCGGCAGCACCGCGAATGGCGCCACGTGGCTGAGCAACACGTAAAACGCCAGCAGGCCGCGCACGCCATCCAGGGAATCCAGACGCTTCATGGCTGCCAGAATGCGGGACAAAAGTTAACAAGATACGAAGCCCATCGCCCCCGGACGAAATGAGCAGCAACCGTAGGCGGCCCGCGCCCCCTTCACGGGCATACGAAGCCTTGCATTCGCGGGTAACCCGCGTTATTTGAAGGAGAAATCATTCTCCGCTGTTGTACGGGGGGTGGCCTTAGCGGGCCGCCTCTTTTTTGTTTGGGCATGCCAGTTTGGACGGAAACGAACCAACATCCGCGACCTCTGCCGGCACCAGTCTGGAAGCCAGGCTTGCCGCGATCATCGCGCCGCGCCTGGAACTGATGGGCTTTGAGCTTGTCCGGGTCGCCGTACTCGGCCGTGAACGCCCCACCGTGCAGGTCATGGCCGACCGCGCCGACGGCTCGCAGATCAGTGTCGAGGATTGCGAGCAAATCAGCCATGATGTCAGCGCCGCCATCGATGTGGACGACCCGATTCCTGGCGCATGGACGCTGGAAGTCAGTTCCGCCGGGATCGACCGCCCGCTGACCCGGGTCAAGGACTGGAACCGCTTCGCCGGCCATCTCGTTCGGGTCGAAACCTTTTTTCCGCAGAACGGTCGCAAACGCTTCGCTGGCGTCGTTCTGGGGGCCGACAATGACGCTGCCCGAATCCGCCTCGACGATGGTTTGGAAGTCGTGATTCGCCATCCCGACATTCGCCGGGCGAAACTTGTCCTCACGGACGCCTTGATCGAAGCCACCGCGGCAAAACCGCTGCCGAACTGAACGCCCCACCGGACGCCACATACAGAGGTCGCCATGGACACCGCTATCGCCCGCCCCGAACTGCTGCTGGTCGCCGATGCCGTCGCGCGCGAAAAGAACATCGATCGCGAGGAAGTGCTGGAGGCGATGGAACAGGCCATCCAGAAGGCCGGCCGAGCGAAGTACGGGCATGAAAAGGACATCCGCGCGACAATCGATCGCAAGAGCGGCGATGTACGCCTGTCGCGCTGGACCGAAATCGTCGACACGGTCGAAAACGAAGAAACCCAGATGGGCAAGGCCGACGCGGCCAAGCTGTTCCCCGACAAGGCGGTGGGCGATTTTGTCGTCGATCCGCTGCCGCCGATCGATTTCGGTCGCATCGCCGCACAGACCGCCAAGCAGGTCATCGTCCAGCGCGTCCGCGAATACGAACGCAAGCGCCAATACGACGAGTTCAAGGATCGCGTCGGCGAGATCATCAACGGCGTGGTGAAGCGCACCGAGTACGGCAACCTGATGGTCGAACTCGGCCGCGCCGAAGCCCTGCTGCGCCGCGACGAACTGATCGCCCGCGAATCCTTCCGCAACGGCGACCGGGTCCGCGCCTACATCTACGACGTGCGCGAGGAACCGCGCGGTCCCCAGATCTTCCTGTCGCGCACCCATCCCGGCTTCCTGGCCAAGCTGTTCGCCCAGGAAGTGCCGGAAATCTACGATGGCATCATCGAGATCAAGGCGGTGTCCCGTGACCCCGGCAGCCGCGCCAAGATGGCGGTGATCAGCCGTGATTCCTCGATCGATCCGGTCGGCGCCTGCGTCGGTATGCGCGGCTCCCGCGTCCAGGCTGTGGTACAGGAACTGCAGGGCGAAAAGATCGACATCATCCCCTGGAGCAGCCAGGCCGCCACCTTCGTGGTCAACGCCCTCGCCCCGGCCGAGGTGACCAAGGTCGTGCTGGATGAGGAAGCCGGCCGCGTCGAAGTCGTGGTGCCGGATGAGCAACTCAGCCTCGCCATTGGCCGCCGCGGCCAGAACGTCCGACTCGCCTCGCAACTCACCCGCTGGGACATCGACATCCTGACCGAGGCCGAGGAAAGCGAGCGCCGCCAGGAGGAATTCCGCCGCCGCTCCGGCCTGTTTGTCGAAGCGCTTGATGTGGACGACATGATCGCCGGCCTGCTGGTGACCGAAGGCTTCACCACGGTCGAGGAACTGGCTTTCACTCCGATCGAGGAAGTCGCCGCGATCGAAGGCTTCGACGACAACGTCGCCGAAGAACTGGTGCGCCGCGCCGAAGGCTTCCTGACGCAGCGCGACAACGAACTGAACGACAAGCGGGTGGCCCTCGGGGTCGATGACGAAGTTGCCTCGATCGAGGTGCTGACGCCGCCAATGCTGGTCGCACTCGGCGAAAAAGGCGTGAAGACCCTGGACGACCTTGGCGACCTCGCATCCGATGAACTGATCGAGATCGTCGGCGCGGAACATATGGACGAAGCAACGGCCAACGACGTCATCATGGCCGCCCGCGCCCATTGGTTCGACGGCGAGGAAGAGCCGGCCGTGGCGCAGGAGGCCGATCACGACTGAAACCGACCCGCCTGCCCTTGCGGTTGACAGCGACAACGACGATCTTGAACCGGAGACGGGTCCGCTTCGCCGCTGTATCGTGACGCGGGAGCGGCTGCCGAAGGAGCGGATGATCCGCTTTGTCGTCGGCCCGGACCGTCAGATCGTCCCGGACCTGGCTGCAAGGCTGCCCGGACGGGGAATATGGTTGAGCGCCTCCTCGGATGTGCTAGAATTCGGGGGCACCCTGGAAGGCGTTGACCGACAGAAGGAAAGGCAGGGCGACGGCGGTTATCGCCACCTTGTCCGTGCCTTTGCCAGGGCTGCGCGCGGCCCCGTATCGGTGCCACGCGACCTTTGTTTCCTGCTTCAGGCGGCGCTGACGCGGCGGATTGGCGAATGTCTTGGCCTTGCCCGACGCGCCGGGCAGGCCGTGGCGGGTTACGAAAAGGCGCGAGAGGCGCTAAGGACTGGCCGTTACCGGTTAGTCCTGCAGGCGTCGGACGGAAGTGAGGCGGAGCGTTCGCGCTTCCTGTCCGGCGTCGGGCCGGATTTGAGGGTTATCGATCCGCTGCCGGGGGAAGCCCTGGGACGGGTGTTCGGTCGGGATTATGTCGTGCACGTCGCGGTCGCGCCGGGCAAATTGGCAGAGTCGCTCGTCGTGGAAGCGGGCAGGCTGGCCGGGTTAAAGAACGGGTCCGCAAGGGCCTTGGGGTCCGCAAGGGCCACGGGATGGGAAACCGCCCCGGTGAACGATGGAACGGGTGCCAACGGATAAACATGAGCGAAAGCAACGATCAGGACGGCGGTAAGGGGCGGCTCTCTCTGCGTCCGGCAGGACGTTTGGAACTGGGGCGGACCGTCGATGCGGGGTCCGTCCGCCAGAGCTTCAGCCACGGCCGGTCAAAAGTCGTGCAAGTGGAAGTGCGCAAGACGCGCGCGCCGGTCGCACGCAACCCTTCAGCCGCCGCGGGTGCGCCCCCGCCGCCGCCGGCCGGCGCAATCCCGCCGCCGCGGGCGCCCGTCGCCCCCGGCCGTCCCGCGCCGGGCGCCGGCCGGGCGCTGACCGCCACCGAACTGGCCGCCCGCCAACGGGCGCTGGACGAACAGAAACGTGACGCCGCCAGGCGCGAAGCCGAACGCCGCGAGCAGGAGAAGATTTCGATCCTCTCCGCCGCCGAGGAAGCGCGCCGTCGCGAGACCGAAGCCCGCAAGGCCGCCGAGGAAGAGGCTCGTCTCGCCGAAGAGCAGGCTGTTCGGGATAAACTGGAAGCCGAGGCCAGGCGCGCCGCGGAAGCCGCCGCCGCGGCTGACGCCGCGGCCCGCGGGCCGTCCGATGCGAATGCGCCGGAGGAGGAAGCCGGCGCAGCGCAAGTCCAAGCGGCGCCGCCTCCTCCGCCCCAGCCAGTTCAGCCGGTTCAGTCGGCTCAACCAGCCGCCAAGGCCCCCGCCCAGGTTCGCCCGCCCGGCCAAGGGCAGCCACCCGCCGCGCCGTCTTCGGCGACCGAGACGTTGCGGCTGCGCGCCCTCCGGCCTGAAGACGAAGACGAAGGACGTCCGGTCCGCCGCGCGGGTCCGGGCGGGGCGCCCGCCCGCAAGCCGCCGGTGGTGGCGCCCAAGGGCGGTACCAACGATCGGCGCAGAGCCGGCCGCATCGACGTTCAGGCCGCGATCGAGGGCGAGGATGAAAAAGTCCGCTCGCTGGCCTCGGTGCGCCGCCAGCGCGAACGCGAACGCCGCCAGGCGGAACTTGACCGGCTGCGTTCCGACCAGGTGAAAGTCGTGCGCGACGTCATCCTGCCGGAACAGATCACCGTTCAGGAACTCGCCAACCGCATGGCCGCGCGGACGCCGGAAGTCATCAAGACCTTGATGAAAATGGGCGTGATGGCGACCATCACCCAGACGCTGGATGCCGACACCGCCGAACTCGTGGTGCAGGAATTTGGCCACCGGGTGCGCCGCGTGTCCGAATCCGACGTGGAACTCGGTCTGGAGGGCGATGCGGACGTCGATGACGATCTGTTCCACCGCCCGCCGGTCGTGACCATCATGGGCCATGTCGACCACGGCAAGACCTCGCTGCTGGACGCCCTGCGCGCCACCGACGTGGCGGCCGGGGAAGCCGGCGGCATCACCCAGCACATCGGCGCCTACCAGGTGAAGATGCCCACCGGTGAAACGATCACCTTCATCGACACGCCGGGCCACGAAGCGTTCACCGCCATGCGCATGCGTGGCGCCTCGGTGACCGACATCGTCGTGCTGGTGGTCGCCGCCGATGACGGCGTCATGCCGCAGACGATCGAGGCGATCCGTCATGCCAAGGCGGCCAACGCGCCGCTGATCGTCGCCATCAACAAGATGGACAAGCCGGACGCCGATCCCAACCGGGTGCGCCAGGAACTGCTCAGCCACGAAATCGTGGTCGAGGATATGGGCGGCGAAACGCAGGACGTGCCGGTTTCGGCCACCAAGCGCATGGGCCTGGACAAGCTGATCGAGGCGATCCTGCTGCAGGCGGAAATCCTTGACCTGAAGGCCAACCCGCATCGCTCCGCGGAAGGCACGGTCATCGAAAGCCGCCTCGATCGTGGCCGCGGCCCGGTCGGCACCGTCCTCGTGCAGCGCGGCACCTTGATGCAGGGCGATATCGTCGTCGCCGGCTCCGAATGGGGCCGTGTCCGCGCGATGCTGGACGACAAGGGCAAGCAGATGTCGGCGGCCGAACCCTCTACCCCGGTAGAGATCCTCGGCCTGAGCGGCGCGCCCTCCGCCGGCGAACCGTTCGTGGTGGTGGAGAACGAAAGCCGCGCTCGGGAAATCACCGAGTTCCGCGAACGCCGGCAGCGTGAGAAGGCGGCCGGTCTGGCCGCCGGCGCACGTGGCACGCTGGACCAGATGCTCGCCCGCATCCAGGCCGGCGAGCAGAAGGAAGTCGCCGTCCTGATCAAGGCGGACGTGCAAGGCAGCGCCGAGGCGATCCAGGTGGTTGTCACCAAGCTGGCGCATGAGGAAGTGAAAGTCCGCGTGCTGCTGGCCGGCGTCGGCCAGATCACCGAAAGCGACATCCAGCTCGCCAAGGCGTCCAACGCCGTGATCATCGCCTTCAACGTCCGCGCGACGTCGCAGGCCCGCGATCTGGCGCAGCGCGAAGGCGTCGATATCCGCTACTTCTCGATCATCTACGAAGTGGCGGACGACGTCGAAAAGCTGGTCAAGGGCAAGGTCGCACCGAAGGCCCGCGAGAAGTTCCTGGGTTACGCCGAGGTTCGGAAAGTGTTCAACATCACCAAGACCGGCAAGGTCGCGGGTTGCTACATCACCGAGGGCCTCGTCAAGCGTGGCTCCGGCGTACGCGTGCTGCGCGACAATGTGGTGATCCACACCGGCGAACTCTCGCAGCTCAAGCGCTTCAAGGACGATGTTCGTGAAGTCGCCCGCGGTTACGAATGCGGGCTGTCGTTCGCCCACTTCGACAACTTGCAGGAAGGCGACGTCGTCGAGTGCTTCGAGGTGGAGATGGTCCCGGGTTGAAGCATCCAGTAAAGGCCGGCTCCTCCAACGCCGGTCCCTCCAAGGCGGGTCACTCCAAGGTTGGCCCATCCCAGCGGCAATTGCGCGTGGCGGAAGAAATCCGCCACGTGCTGTCGGGGATTTTCGGCCGCGGGGAATTCCGCGATCCGGATCTCGCCGCAGCCCAGATTACCGTCACCGAAGTCCGCATCGGCCCTGACCTGAAGCGCGCCACCGCGTTCT
>DATARX010000314.1:0-13481 GCA_036263955.1 Rhodopila sp. | reverse complement strand
GTATTTGATGAAGAACCAGGCTCGCACGTTGTCCCGAGAGCATGATCACGCTGGCCAGAATGTCCGAAGCGTGCGGAGCATCCGCCCAAACAAAGAGATAGACCATTTCCAGGCCGTATGGTCAGCCCGGAAATGGTCTAGCCCGCCGAAACCCAGTCGTTTCGTACAATTATTCTTTCGCCCAGGCGGTTCCGACCTGGAGCCGATAAAACTTCGTCTGTCATCGCCTGGCGGTTTTCCGCGCAGGCCGATGAATAGAGCATAAATGATACCGGTTTCATTTCGATATCGCGTCGGCAGCACGCAACGTCCGTCAGGCAACGACACCGCACCGGCCCTGGTCGGCAGACACCCTACCGAAATGGCAGGAAGACGCGCGTTATCCTTGCATGCCCGGACGCCAAATTGCACGTGGTAGCATCTGATACCAGGGCCCCAGGTGCCGACACTGGAAGCCCACCACGCGCTATGCGTGTCGCGGCTCCGATGGCACGTCCCGAGCGACGTTCACAACCCGGAACGCGGGCAACACCCCCATCCTCGCCGGCCCGAAACCACCAAGGAGTCGAAATCACCCTCAGTGGGATACCGCAGCGGTGTCGCCAGCCAACCCCGCTCTCGAACAATGCGAACCAACGTGAAACGGCAAACCGGCCGGCCTGCTGCCGGCCGGATCACCGGCGTCAGCGATTCAGCGCCACCTGTTGCACCGGACCGCCATCCGGTGCCGGATCGGCCGCCCTGGCTTCGATCGTGTTCGGCACCGAACGGACCGCCGGCGCCGGCACCGTCACCCCGGTCGGGGCACCCGAACCATGGCCCGAACCGCAATCGCCCGAGGTGCTGGACACCATCTTCGGCGCCGCATCCCCACCGGAATAGGTGATGCTGATGCGACGCGTGCAAACCCCATTCCCGGACATGGTCGACGCGAACGAATAACCGCTGGCACCCGGCGGCAACCCAGGCAGCATGCCGGCGGGAGCACTGGCCATCGCCGCCGCCTGACGCATCATGGCCATCGCCTGCTGATCCATCATCGCGGAAACCCGTTCCAGCGCCGCGAACGGATCGGCCACCATAACCGGCACCGAACGAGGCACCAGCACCACCCGCGGCGGCACATCACCCGTGTAGCGGATCTGCTCGACCCCGCCGCCCGGCAACTGAACCAGCAGCACATGGACCTGGCCGTCCTGCGCCAGCGCCGGGGTGACCGTACCGATGGCCAGAACCGCGGCCGCACCGGTCAGGATCGATCGCAACGAAACGCGCATCATCATCTCCCTATTATGACGAAAACACCCGGAATTCCTACCAGCCAGGCGGCCCCGGTTCAATAATCGGCACGATTACGTTCGTTTCATCCGGCATCACGAAGCCGGTTCCCGCCAATCCGGCTAAACCAGCCGCCCGTCGCGCAGCGTCACCGTCCGGTCCATCTTCGCCGCCAGATCAGGATTATGCGTCGCGATCAGCGCCGCCAGCCCGTGATCCCGCACGATCGCCAGCAACTCGGAAAACACCGCCTCCGCGGTCGCGACATCCAGGTTGCCCGTCGGCTCATCCGCCAGCAGCAGCTTCGGCCGGTTCGCCAGCGCGCGACCGATCGCCACCCGCTGCTGTTCCCCGCCCGACAGCTTCCCCGGCAGATGCCCCAGCCGCTTCCCCAGCCCAAACGTCGTCAACAACCCCGAGGCTCGGTCGACCGCCACCCGCCGCGGCCGCCCGGCGATCATCTGCGGCAGCACGACGTTTTCCAGCGCGGTAAACTCCGCCAGCAGATGATGGAACTGATACACGAACCCGATCGTGTCGCGCCGGATCGCGGTGCGCGCCGCATCCGGCAACCCACCCACATCGCGTCCCTCGATCAGCACGGACCCGCCATCCGGCCGGTCCAGCAACCCGGCGACATGCAGCAGCGTCGATTTCCCAGCCCCCGAAGGCGCCACCAGCGCAACGATCTCCCCGGCACGGACAGTCAGGTCGGCGCCGCGCAGCACCGGCAACTCCCCCGCATCGCCGCGGTAAACCCGCGACACGCCACGCAGCACCAGCGGATCACTCATGCCGCAGCGCCTCCACCGGATCCGTGCGCGCCGCCCGCCAGCTTGGATACAGCGTCGCCAGCAGCGACAGGATCAGCCCCAGCGCCACCACCCGAACCACATCGCCCCAGTCGATCGTGTTCGGCAGCTCCGACAGCATGAACACCGAGGCATCGAACACCTGCCCGCCGCTGATCCGCTCGACGAAATGCTGGATCGCGACGACGTAGTGACAGAACACCACGCCGATGATGGTGCCGATCACCGTGCCGCTGACGCCGACAAACGCCCCGCACATCAGGAAGATCCGCAGCACCGAGAAGCTGGACGCGCCGATCGTGCGCAACACCGCGATATCGGCCCGCTTGTCCTTCACCAGCATGATCAGCGACGAAACCACGTTGAACGCCGCCACCAGCACGATCATCCCCAGCACGATGAACATCGTGTCCTTCTGCACCTGCAGCACGCCGATGATGGTGTCGTTGGCATGCAGCCAGTCGCGCGCATACACCGGCCGCCCGCTCAGCAAGGGCCCCAGCGCGGTGCCCACGGCGCCAACCCGCTCCGGATCGTGCAGCCGGATCTCGATCCCGGTCACCGCGTCGGGCTTCTGGAAGAACACCTGCGCCGCCGGCAACGGCAGGAACACCACCCCGGTGTTGTAGTCGTTCAGCCCGGCATCGAACACCGCCACCACCTTGTACGCCCGCACCCGCGGGATCGTCCCGAACGCCGTCGCCGCGCCGTCCGGCGAGATCACCGTCAGCGGATCCCCGATCCGCAGCCGATACGCGCTCGCCAGCCCCACCCCCACGACGATCGCGTCGTCACCGGTGAAATCGGCCAGGTTGCCGGCGATGATGTGGTCGCTGATCGGATGCAGTGCCCGCAGATCCGCCAGGCTGATGCCGCGCACCAGCCCGCCCCGCGCGCCGCCGCCCTCGGTGCTCAGCAGCGCCTGCCCATCCAGCACCGGCGTCGCCGACGCCACGTCCGGCAGGCCACGAATCTGGCTCACCAGACCCTGGTAGCGGTCGATCTTCTGCCCGGCATAGGCGCTAACGGTGATGTGCCCGTTCACCCCCAGGATGCGCGACACCAGCTCGACCTGGAACCCGCTCATGACCGAGGTCACCACGATCAGCGTCGCCACCCCCAGCGCGATGCCGACCAGCGAAAAGATGGCGATGATCGAAACGAACCGCTCCCCCTTGCGCGCGCGCAGGTAGCGGCCGGCGACCATCCGCTCAAAAGGACCGAACACCGGCTGCGCCTAGCCGATCCGGCTCAGTGCTTCTTCCGGCGAAACCTCCACCCGCTCCCCCGTCGCGCGCCGTTTCAGTTCCACCGTCCCGGCCGCCGCGCCCCGAGGCCCGACGACGATCTGCCACGGGTGCCCCATCAGGTCGGCATCGGCGAACTTCGCCCCCGCCCGGTCGGACCGGTCGTCATACAGCGCCTGCCCGTCCAACGCCGCATAAAGCCGCTCGCACAGCCCGTCGCACGCCGCATCGCCGACCTTCAGGTTCAGGATCGCCGCCTTGAACGGCGCGATGCTGTCCGGCCAGACGATCCCCGCCTCGTCATGGCTGGCCTCGATCACCGCGCCGACAAGGCGAGACACGCCGATCCCGTAGCTGCCCATCTCCGGATGCACCGGCTTGCCGTCCGGACCGGCCACGGTTGCGTTCATCGCCTTGGTATACTTGGTGCCGAAATAGAAAATGTGGCCAACCTCGATCCCGCGCCCTTCCCGCTTGCGATCGCCCGCCACCTGGTCCCACCGCGCGGTGTCGTGCTTTTCGTCGGTGGCGGCATAGTTGGACGTCATCAACTGGAAAAACCGCCCCAGGTCGTCGGCCTTGTCGTGGCTGAAACCGCCCGCGCCGCCCGACAGATAATCGATCTCCTCGAACGCCGCGTCGTAATACACCTGGCTCTCGCCGGTCGGCGCCAGGATGATGAACTCGTGGCTGAGGTCGCCGCCGATCGGGCCGGTATCCGCTTCCATCGGGATCGCCTTCAGCCCCAGCCGCTGGAACGTGCGCATATAGGCCAGCATCATCTTGCGGTAGCTGGTCACCGCGCCGTCCCGGTCGAGGTCGAACGAGTAGGCATCCTTCATCAGGAACTCCCGCCCGCGCATCACGCCGAACCGAGGCCGCACCTCGTCGCGGAACTTCCACTGGATGTGGTAAAGGATCTGCGGCAACTCGCGATAACTCTTGATCGCCTGGCGGAACAGGTCGGTGACCATCTCCTCGTTGGTCGGCCCGTACAGCATGTCCCGCTCGTGGCGGTCGCGAATCCGCAGCATCTCCTTGCCGTAATCCTCATACCGCCCGCTTTCCCGCCACAGCTCCGCCGGCTGGATCGTCGGCATCAGGATCTCCTGCGCCCCCGAACGGTCCTGCTCCTCCCGCACGATGCGCTCGATATTGCGCAACACCCGCAGCCCCAGCGGCAGCCACGCATAAATCCCGGCCGAGGTCTGGCGCACCAGCCCGGCCCGCAGCATCAGCCGGTGGGAGGCAATCTGCGCCTCATTGGGCGTTTCCTTGAGCGTGGGGATAAACCCGCGGGACAGACGCATCGCGATCGAATTCCGTTCGTGGTGAAGTGATTTGAGTGCCTTGGGGCCTGCGTCGTAACGCGTTTACGCCCCGCCCGCTACCAGCTTCGCGACCCGCGGACACCCGACCCAGGATCAGTCGACCCACGATCAGTCGACCCACGATCAGTCGACAAGATCAGGCGCCAGGGTCAGGCGCCAACAAGCCTGGCCGGCAAGCAACCCCCTGTCATCGCCGGCCAGTATAATACCGGCCGGCGCCTGAGCTGGCCGGTATGCGCGCCGGGTTGGCCGGCGGCGGCGCGCGAAAGAAATTCTTATCCCAGCCGGCGCCTGAGCCGACCGGTATAAGTCACAGCCGAGTACACATTTGGCAAAGGCGCCGTTAAATTGTAATTTTTGTGCGTCGCACAATGCTCCCGCGCAATAAACTCCGCGTTATCGTTCAAAAAAGTAACAAAACCCCGTGACTCCGTCGCAGAGTTTGGCTACAACGCCCTGGGTTGCTTACCAGCCAGTAGGCGGGCCAGGTTTGGGGAGGAAACGCCATCCGCCCGACGGACTGAGGACACTGTCCTCCGTCCGTCGAGGCGGGGCAGTTCAAACGATAAGATCCTGAAAACAGGATCAATCCTCGGGTTCCGCAAAGTACCCGTGGCGGAAACTCACGTAGTCGCTCTTAATCAACAAGTATGACCCGGTCCACAACGCACACGTAACTATTGTCGTAATGACCGCTTTCCGCAGCAATCGCGGCCGGTCCGGTGTGCCGCGCCAACCGCTTCTGGAATCCGCCTGAACCACCGGCCGGGTGCCGAACGGCAGCACCGCGAACAACGCGGTCCACCAGATAATCACGAACAGCACGACGCCGGTGAACCAGTTCATCTTCGTCAGACCCTGATCAAATGCACATCCACCAGCGGCCGCTTGCCCAGCTTGCGCCCCAGCGTCCGGCGCAGCGCCGCCCGCGCCGCGTCCTCCAGCCCGGCGTCGTCGCGGCGCGTGCTGGACGGCAGGTCCCGCAGCGTCTCGGCGAAATCGTCGGTCACCCGAATCGTATCGGGATCGCCCGGATCCAGCAGGCCCGGCGCGCTCAGTTTCGGCTCCCCGCGCAATGCGCCCGCCTGGTCGACCGCCACGCTGGCCACGACAATGCCGTTGAACAGCATGCGCCGCCGCGCCGACATCACCTCGCCCTTCAGCGGCACCAGCCGCGTGCCGTCCAGCACCAGCCGCCCCACCGGCGCACTGTCGGTGATCGCCGGCCGGCCGGGCGACAACGTAAGGATATCGCCGTCCTCCATCATGAACGGCGTCGCCCCCGCCTCCCGCGCGAGTTCGGCATGCGCCGACAGATGCCGCCACTCGCCATGCACCGGCACCGCGTAGCGCGGCTTCACCAGCCGGTAGATGCGGCGCAGTTCGTCGCGCGCCGGATGGCCCGACACATGCACCAGGTGGTCGTCATCGGTCATCAGCCGCACCCCGCGGCGCACCAGGTTGTCCTGCACCGTGCCGATCGCCCGCTCATTCCCGGGGATCATACGCGAGGAATAAATCACCGTATCCCCCTCCCCCAGCGACACCCGCGGGTGGTCATCACGAGAGATTCGCGACAGCGCGCTGCGTGCCTCGCCCTGGCTGCCGGTGATCAGCAGCAGGATGTTGTCATCGGGAACGTCGTCGATGTCGTCCTCGGTCAGGAACGGCGGCAACCCCTTGAGGTAGCCGCATTCCCGAGCCGCCGCATCCATGTTGCGCAGGGAGCGGCCGACGATGGCCACGCTGCGCCCGGCGTCCTGCGCCGCCAGCGCCACCGATTCCATCCGCGCGACATTGCTGGCGAAGCAGGTGACGGCGACCCGCCCGCTCAAGTCCCGCACCAGCGCCGATAGCGTGCGGCGCACGTCCAGTTCGCTGCCCGAATGGCCTTCGACCATGGCATTGGTCGAGTCGCAGACGATCGCCAGCACGCCTTTCGCGCCCAGTTCGGCCAGCGCCGCCTCATCGGTCGGCGGTCCCACCAGCGGCGCCGCGTCCAGCTTCCAGTCCCCGGTATGCAGCACCGTTCCGGCCGGCGTCTCGATCACCAGCGCTTGCGCCTCCGGAATCGAGTGCGCCAGGCGGATGAACCGCAGCGCGAACGGTTTCACGTCAAAGCTGCCGCCTGGCGGAATGACATGCAGCCGAACCTGGTTCGTCAGACCGTTTTCAGCCAGTTTTCGCCGCAGCACCGCAGCGGCGAACGGCGTGCAATAGACCGGGCATTGCAACCGAGGCCACAGCCATGCCACCGCGCCGATATGGTCTTCATGCGCGTGGGTAATGACCAGGCCGACCAATTTGTCCTTCCGATCGGCGATAAAGCCCGGATCGGCCATCATCACCTCGACCTCAGGCAGTTCGCTGCCGCCGAAGCCGATCCCGCAATCGACCGCGAGGAATTTTTCGTCCCCCGCCGTAGACCACCGGTACAGGTTGAGATTCATGCCAATTTCGCCCGTCCCGCCCAAGGGCAGGAAGGCCAGTTCGCCAGTTTCAGAGTCCATATCTAGGGTTTCGTTCCGTTATTCAGGTTCAATCAGTCGCGTCTTCTCCCGGGGCAATGTGGGCGCTGGGTTGCGCTCCGCCAACATCCGCAGGCCATCCAGAGTCAGGTCCGGCTCGATATGCTCGATCATCAGGGTGCCCTCGGCGAACAAAGGCGCCAGTCCGCCGGTGGCGACGACCTTCATCGGGCCGCCAAATTCCGCTTTAATCCGGGTCAGCAGGCCTTCGATCAGCCCGACATAACCCCAGTACATCCCCGATTGCATGGCGGGAACGGTAGACCGGCCGATCACCGATTGCGGCCGGCCGATGCCGATGCGCGGCAGGCGGGCGGCAGCCTTGTGCAGCGCCTCAAGCGACAGGTTGATGCCCGGGCAGATCACGCCGCCGAGATAGGCACCCGTCGCATCTACCACATCGAATGTGGTCGCGGTGCCAAAATCGACAACAATCAGCGGCCCGCCAAAATGCCGGTGCCCCGCCAGCGCGTTCAGCAACCGGTCGGCCCCGACCTCGTTCGGGTTGTCGATCTTGATCTCGAAGCCCCAGTCCAGCGAGGACCGCGCGATCAACGGCTCCACCGCGAACCAGTCCCGGCACAACCGCCGCAAATGATACAGCGCCGCCGGAACCACCGTGCCGATCACCGCCCGGCTGATCTGGTCCCGCTTCAGATCGGACAACGTCAGCAGGCTGTTGAGCCAGACCGCGTATTCGTCAGAGGTGCGCTGCGCGTCCGTGCGGATCCGCCAGACGCCCCGCCAGCCGGAGGCATCGTGGACGGCGAACACGATATTGGTGTTGCCGGCATCGACGACGAGAAGCATCGCTAGGCGGCCATTTCCAGGCCAGTGGCTGAGATCGCGCGCATGACCCTTCCGGACGGGCTGACGGTAAAGCGGCATCACATGATCAACCGAAGCGCCGGAAGTCAATGCGAGGTCGATTCCCATCCCCGGCCCGCCGCCGCCGGCCAACCTGCCCCCCAGGGCAATCGCATTTGACCGGCGCCGGGATGGGTCGCGACAATCGCGTGTCGTTCGGCGCCCAGGGAAGCAAGACTCCAACACGGATTACGCGGAAAGCCAGATCAAGCCACGGATTACGCGGAAAGTAAGAAGCAATTTCGTCGCCTCGACACGAATATCGCGACAGCACGGCCATGAACATTCTTTCCGTGTAATCCGTGGCTTAACCTTCTTCTTCGTGTAATCCGTGTGAGAGTCCCGCTTGCTTGCTCGCGATGATCTCGGACAACCCGGCTCCCCCTGCCATAAGCGGCCAAATGCAATCGCCCTGCCCCCCTATCAGTCGGATCGAGGCAACGAAGGGGGGCTACGATGCACGTGCGCCGGTCCCCAAACCGGATTCGCACCCGCTTCCTCCCGTCTCCGCGGCCCTCCCAACCGTCCTACAATTCGATCACCCCACCACGCAGACCCTTCGCCACTGCCTCCGCCCGGCTCGTCGCCTCCAGCTTGGTGAACAGCGCCTCCAGGTGGAACTTGACGGTATGGACCGAAATCCCCAGCCGCCGAGCCATGGCCTTATTACTAAGCCCCTCGCCGATCAGCCCCAGGATTTCCCGCTCGCGCGGCGTCAGCAGCGGCATGTCCTCGGCCGGCGCAAAACCGCGCGCGTCCGGCGCCACCGGCGACCGCACCAACAGCCCGGCGAACACGGCCCGCAACGCCGCGTCCAGTTGTTCCGCCGTCGCATCCGGCGTCAACACCCCCGCCGGCGCACCAACCGGCAAGCCCTTGGTCAGCGCCACAACCGGCGCCTCCGCCTCCTGCGGCAGCGGCACCGAGGACCGATCCAGGTCGCACAACTCCACATCCGGCGTATCGTCGGTCACCGCATGCCCGGCAGCCTCCAGCATGGCCGCCAATCCACGCCGGCGAACCGGGTCCGAGGCATGGACCCGGATGCGCAGGCCGCCGCTCATGCCGGTGGTCGGGCGGCGATCATGACGGCGATCGTCTGCACCACACCGGCCCGCAGCAGCCGCAGCGCCACCACCTGCCCGATCCTGTCCGGCCCAAGCGAGGCCGCCAGCGCGCGCGGCCGCCCGGCCGGCGTGCCATCGATGTCCAGCACGATGTCGCCCGGCAGCACCCCAGCGGTTTCCGCCGGCCCGCCCCCCGCCAGGCCGACCACCATCAGGCCGTTCTCCCGCTCCGCCGTCGGGCGGAAATTATCCGGGATCACCACGGGCTGCAGCCCGACCCCCAGCCAGCCCCGCGCGATGCGGCCCTCGGCCAGCAGCGGATCGACCACCCGCGCGACGGTAGCGGTCGGGATCACAATGGTCCGCCGTCGCGGCCCGGAGGTCGACATCCCCACCAGTCCGCCCCCCAGCGACAGCACCGGTCCGCCCTCATCGATCCCAAGCCGGGTTTGCAGTTGAATCAGGGCATCAATCCGGCCACCGGCCATGCTGTGCCAGGCCTCACCCACCGCATGCACCATCGCCAGGCGGGCGGTCACATTACCTTTTAGATCCGCCCCGGCCAGCAAGCTCAACGCGCCGACCCGGACCGGCTCGGCCGCCCCCGGCAGCGCCCCCCCTAACGGCGCCTCCAGCTTTAACACCGCCACATTGGTGCTCGGATCACGCCCAGCCAGGGTCGCGTTCAACGACTGCCCGCCATGCACCACAACCAGCGACTCGGCACCGTCCGGCAGCATCTGTTCCGAGGCCACCACCACGTCCGGCCGCCAAAGGATGCCGCTGGTCGGCCGCTTCCCCGTGCGAATGCCGACGGTAAAGGCAGCGGCGGCGGCGATCCGGTCGGCCAGGCCAGCCGAAAACTGTTCGATCAGGTCCATGCGTCGAGTCTCCTGTTGCATGCCGCCACCCTGCGCCGTTCCGCCCGCAAGGGGCATCGGCCGGATGGCCGGGAGCAGGCCTCGCCGGATGGCCGGGAGCAGGCCCCGCCGGATGGCCGGGAGTACGCCCCGCCGGATAGCCGGGAGCACGCCCCGCCAGATGGCCGGGTGCCGCTTCGGTTCGGACCTCCCCATTTGCAGCCCGAAAGGAAGACTACCATGCCACTCGATGGATTGGACACGGAACTCGACCCGTACTCCGCGCAGGTGGTTCAAGCGTTCGACCGTGTCGGGCCGGCGGTCGTGCATGTCATGGCATTCGCCAAGGACGGCAGGCCGGCCGGCCAGGGATCCGGCGTGATCTACACCCCGGACGGCTACGTCCTGACCAACAGCCACGTCGTCGCCGGTGCCGCGCGCCTGACCGCCAGCCTGACCGACGGCCAGAGTTTCGACGCCACGCCGGTCGGCGACGATCCCGCCACCGACATCGCCGTGCTGCGCCTGTCCGGCACCGGCCTGCCGCACGCCGAACTCGGCACCTCGGCCGCGCTGAAGGTCGGGCAACTGGTGATCGCCATCGGCAATCCGCTGGGCTTCACCTGCACCGTCACCGCCGGCATCGTCAGCGCGCTCGGGCGCACCCTGCGCACCCGCGGCGGCGGCCTGCTGGATAGCGTCATCCAGACCGATGCGCCGCTGAACCCCGGCAATTCCGGCGGCCCGCTGGTCTCCGGCGCCGGCCGCGTAGTCGGGATCAACACCGCGGTGATCGCGCCGGCCCAGGGGATCTGCTTCGCGATCGGGATCGACACCGCGATCTGGGTCGCGACCCGGCTGATGCGCGACGGCCGGGTGCGCCGCTCCCGGCTGGGCGTAGCGGCGCAGACCGTGCCGATCGCCACCCGCATCCGCCGCTTCCACGGATTGCAACAAGCCACCGGCGCGATGATCGCCGACCTCGCCCCGGACGGCCCCGGCAAACAGGCCGGCCTGCAACCCGGCGACGTGCTGGTGTCGTTCGACGGAACGCCGGTGACCGGGGTCGACGACCTGCACCGAGCGCTGACGCACGAACGCGCCGGCATCGAGGCGCCGGTCGGCCTGCTGCGCCGTACCGAACTGCTGAGCATCCCGGTTACCCCGCGCGAGACCTGACAACCGCGCGGCGCCCGATCGCGGCCAGCGCCAGCCCCGCCGCGAATCGACGCCGCGTCGTCCGGCCGCTATCGTGCCGACAGGCCCTATAAAAGCCGTGTCGCCAAAAGCCGTGTCGCCAAAAGCCGTGTCGCCAATCGTCCCAATCTGGAAATAGCCGGTGCCGGTTCGGCAAGGACCGCGTCGACGCGGTACGCAACAGGCTCGCCCGTCCCATAGGCGGCTGGCCCGGAAAAACGCCGGGATCGCAAGGACCGTTACAACGGGTATGGCGAGCACAGCCCCGATAAGTGCAACGACAGACCGCATTCCTGCTTCGAATAAACGTAGAAGGGAGGAAATTTGGCATGACCGACACAATCACCCTGTTCCACTCGCCGCAAACGCGCTCCACCGGCGCACTCACCCTGCTGGAGGAACTCGGCGCCCCATACGAGTTGCGTGTCCTCAACAGGCAGGCGGGCGAACTGCGGCAGCCGGCCTTCCTCGCGATCAATCCGATGGGCAAGGTGCCGGCGATCCTGCACGGCGATGCGGTGGTGACCGAACAGGTGGCGATTACGATCTATCTCGCGGATCTGTTCCCCGACGCCGGGCTGGCACCCGCCCTGACCGACAAGCAACGCGGTCCCTATCTACGCTGGCTGGCATTCTACGCCGCAAGCTTCGAACCGGCGCTCGTTGATCGGGCGATGAAGCGGGATCCCGGGCCGACAAGCATGATTCCGTACGGCGACTTCGAAACAATGATGGCAACGCTGACCAGCCAGTTGCAAACCGGGCCTTATCTCCTGGGCTCGACGTTCACGGCGGCGGATGTGCTGTGGGGCACCGCCTTGAAGTGGACGACGATATTCGGGCTGATCCCCCCGTCCCCAGTCATCTCGGCGTACGTCGAGCGCATTTCGACCCGCCCGGCAGCCCTACGGGTGGCGGAGAAAGACGCCGCACTGGCGGCGCAACACAAACCATCCTGACATTGGAACGGCAGCCCCATCGCGGATTGGTCCAACCGCTCCGGCTCAATTCGGGTAGGATGATTGGATCAATTATCGTCCCAAAGGCAAACGATGGGTGGACATCCGAGGGACGGGAAAACGATGGATGGACAGCCGATGGACGAGCAGACGATGGGTGGACAGACGATGGACGGGCAGCCGGGGACCGGGAAAACGGAGGCCGGGAAAGCAGGGACCGACGACGCCTTCCCGATCACCAACCGCAACCGGGTCCGGCGCAAGCCCGATCGCGGCCGGTTCGACCGAGCGACGGTCTACGACATCCTCGATTCCGCCATGGTCGCGCATATCGCCTACACCATCGACGGCCAGCCCTACTGCACGCCCACCGGCTTCTGGCGGGAAGGCGACACGCTGTACTGGCACGGCTCGTCCGCCAGCCGGATGATCCGCAGCCAGTCCGCCGGTGTGCCGGTCTGTGTCACCGCCACCCACCTCGACGCCATCGTGCTGGCCCGCAGCGGCTTCCACCACTCCGTCAACTACCGCTCCGTCATGGCATTCGGCACCGCCCGCCTGGTGACCGACGCGGCGGAAAAGGCCCGGGCACTCGACGGCTTCGTGGACCGCTTCTTCCCCGGCCGCTCGCGGGAGATCCGTCCCGCCAACGGCCAGGAAGTGAAGGCAACCAGCTTCGTGGTCATGCCGATCGACGATGCATCCGGAAAGATCCGCGCCACCCACGTCATGGATGACGAGGAAGACTATGCCCTCCCCGTCTGGACCGCTCGGATTCCGGTGCGCCAGGTGCTGGGCGAACCGGAGCCGTGCCCGCGCCAGTTGCCGGATCTGGCGGTGCCCGAAGGAATGAAAGGCTACCAGGCCGGTCGATCGCTGGACGATGTGCTGCTGGAAGCCTATCGCAAAACCTATCCGGCCTGACCGACCGGCCACCCCACTGACACCAGGCGCGGCAGCCCTCATAGCGTTACCCGTGGGCGCCACCTCCCAAAGAACACGCGGCCGCCCCTCAGGGCCGAAGCGACGCGCCCCAATCAAACGGTCGAGACCGCTGCCATGCTCCAGACGGCAACACAGCGGGCGGACCCGTCCCTGTCCCCGCATGCGCCCAATCGTCTCGATCCGAAATCGAGTTTGCGCATTCTTCCACCATCGTAACACGAAGAACGAACGAGAACCGCGAGGGGCCGCTGGGACGTGCGCTGTCTCAGGCGACCATGCCCGAATATCGATACCGGATCGCAGGATATCCGCCCGCTTCGACAGCAACCCGGAGCGGCGACGAACGGCATTTATTTGCCTTTTGGCAACATTCCATTAAGTCCCTTGCCA
>DATARX010000279.1:0-9419 GCA_036263955.1 Rhodopila sp. | reverse complement strand
CGCGCTGTCGCATCATCGCCGGGGCGGACGAAAGGTCGCTCAAACGCGCTTCCTGTGTTCCAGGACGGGCATGTCCCGGCGGACCCTGGCGGTGACCTCCTGGTCGATCCTGGCGGTGGTCCAGCCGATGCCGTCGGAAACCTGAGCGACGAGGTGGCCCCAGGGGTTCACGACCATCGAATGTCCGTAGGTGAAGCGGGGTTCGCCCTTGCCTTCGAGGTGCTTGCCCCAGGTCGCGGGGGCGGCGAACCAGCACTGGGTTTCGATCGCCCGGCCGCGGATCAAGGCTTCCCAGTGGTCCTTGCCGGTGGCGAGGGTGAAGGCGCTGGGGAGGAAGATGACCTCGGCGCCGCGCTCGCGCAGTTTCCAGAACAGGTCGGGGAAGCGGATGTCATAGCAGATGGCGCAGCCGACCTTCACGCCGTCGGCTTCGTAGGTGACGACATCGTCGCCGGCGCCGTAGCTGGCGCTCTCGCGATAGCCGGTGCCGTCGGGGGCGACGATGTCGAACAGATGCATCTTGCGGTAGCGCGCCAGTTCGGTGCCGTCCGGGTTGAACACCACGGGGGTGTTGAACAGTTTTTCCGGCCCTTGCTCGATGATCGAGCCGCCGTGGACATGGACCTTCGCGGCGCGGGCGGTTTCGCGCAGGAACTCGTACGCTTCGCCGCCGGGTTGGTTGGAGCCGGGCGGGGGCAGCACTTCGGCGTTGGCGGTGCGGGTGGCGCGGTCGCCGCCGAGGGAGTCCCAGACTTCGGGCAGGCTGACGATGTCGGGGCGATCCTGCTCGACGGCCTGCTCGATCAGGCGGCGGGCCTGGGCGATGTTGTCGGACTTGTTCGCGCCGGGGTTCATCTGCATCACGCTGATGCGCATCATCGGCCTCCGGTTTGTCAGGCTGGAGAGAAGCGTATCCGTGGGCTGGACGCAACAGGGGCCGCGCGGTGAAATGGTGCGGTGCGGCAGGAGGCGGTGAGCGGATGCGGCGGATCAAGGTGTGGGACTTGCCGGTGCGGTTGTTCCATTGGGCGATCGTGGTGCTGATCGTCTGCGCCTGGGCCACGCAGGAATGGGACCACATGCGATGGCATGTGTGGGTTGGCTACACGATCCTGACGCTGCTGCTGTTCCGCCTGGCGTGGGGGTTCGTCGGCAGCGACACCGCTCGGTTTGCGCGGTTCCTGCGCAGCCCGGTGGCGGGGCTGCGGCATCTGGCGCACCTGCACCGGCGGGAGGCGGACCGGGAGATCGGTCATAACGCGGCCGGCGGGTGGATGGTGTTGGTCATGTTGGCGCTGATCGGGGTGCAGGCGGGGACCGGGCTGTTCGCCAACGATCTTGACGACGGCGGCGAGACCGAGGGGCCGCTGATGCATCTGGTGGACAGGGACCGTAGCGATTGGTTCGGCCATATCCACGCGCTGAATTTTACGCTGATCGAGTGGGTGATCGTCCTGCACGTGGTGGCGATCGTTCTGTACGCGGTGCTGAAGCGGCAGAACCTCGTGCGGCCGATGGTCACAGGCACGAAACTGATGCCGACCGACGCGGCGGCACCCCGGCTGGTGAACCCGATTTGGGCGGTGGTTGTGCTGGCGGTGGCGGCCGGGGTGGTGGCCTGGGTGGTGTGGCTATAGGGCGGCGGGCAGGCCTCGGTCAGACGAAGATGACGTGTCCACCGGGCGCCCCGGATGCAGTCAAGCGGCGCCCCGTGATCGTCATGGGCATTCAGTAGTCATCGTGCAGTCGCACCCAGCTCATGGTGCCGGCACTCTCGTTGCGGCCCTTGGGGACGAGATCGAGCCAGTTGAGCGCGCCCATCAGCAGTTCGGCGCCGCGATGATAGGTCGAGTAGCTGTGGAAGATGGCGCCGGTTTCATCCTTCACGAAGATGCTCGTGCCGAACATGTCCTGGCTGCTTTGGATCACGGTGCCGTAATTGTAGATCGCGCGGCCGGCGGCGATGTCCTCGGGCGTGAACGACACGCCGAAATCGAAGTTGAAGTCGCTGCCGTTGGCGGAGACCCAGGGGAATGTCCAGCCCATCCGGTGCTTGACATCCTCGATCCGCCGGATCGGCACGCGGGAGACCGCGGCGAACGACAGGTCGGCATGCTCGAAATGTTGCCGCGCCGCGTCGATATGATCGGCGACGAACGAGCAGCCGTGGCACACATGCTCCGAACCCGGGGTCAGCATGAAATGATAGATGGCGAGTTGGCTGCGGCCGCGGAACAGGTCGCCGAGGGTGCATTTTCCCTCGGGCGCTTCGAAGACATAGGGCTTCTCGATCCTGACCCACGGCAACTGCCGGCGTTCGGCGCGGAGCGCGTCGAGTTGGTGGGTCATGGCGCGCTCCTTGGCGAGGAGCGCCTTGCGGGCGTCAAGCCAGTCTTCGCGCGAAACGATTGCATGGTTCATGCTCAGTCTCCCTTGGTTATTGGTCGGGTACGTGTTCACGGTCGGCCGGAAACGAGGTCGCGCAGTGGATTGAGGACGTTGGCATTTTCCGGCTCCCGATCGATTGTCGCGGTTCCCGGCCGTGGCCGCGGCGACCCGACATGTAGGGTGCGGCGGAAGCCGGGTGGGAGTGACAAATGTGACGGGATTTCGATGGCGTGGTTTGCCCGGCGCGGCAAGCTGGGTCGGCCCGCGCTAATTCTCATTGTTAGGCAGGGCTTTTCACGTTTGAGGTTGAATCAACCTCTAACGCGTCGACGGTGACGCGTCGTGGCGGTCATGGCCCGGCTTGCCACACATCGCGTGCTCGCACGCCCGGCCGCCCAATCTTTCCGCCGATCGGCGTCAATGGCTGACTGGTATCAACAGAAACAATACAGCCGTTCAGAGACGCGTTGCGGCCTTACGGAAAAACGCCGCGTCGTCCGTGGAAAACTTCATTGCGGTGAGGAAATCGTCGATGCCGTAGTGCGGAAGCGCGGTGTGGACCATGTCGAACTGGGCACGCGCCTCCTCCAGTCGTCCGGCGAGCGCCAGGCTGTATGCGGCGATCGCCTGGATGTGCGGATGCGCGTTCGGGCGGGCGGACGCCTTGAGTGCCCATTCGGCCGCCTCGTCGAACCGGCCGAGGCGCACAAGCGCCATCGCACGGGCACCCAGCATCCCGAACAGCAACGGATCGAACGGGCTCAGGCGCCGCGCGTGATCGGAAAACCGGATCGCCGCCGCGGGATCGCCGCCCTGGCTGTGGACGAAGGCAAGCGTGTAATGCGCGAGCGCAAAGTTCGGGCTGAGATCGACAGATGTTTCGAGTTCGGCCAACGACTGCTGCTGCCGTCCGCGCAGCCATAACGCGCGACCCATCGCCCAATGGGCCGCCGGATCGCGATCGTCGGCCATCAGGCTTTGGCCGGCGGCCGCGAACGCCCGATCGATCTCCCGCGCACGTTCGTCCCAGCCCTGAAACGCATTCTGGAAGTGGGTGAACGACAGGCCGGCATGGGCGCGCGAGAAGGTGGGATCGAGTTCCACGGCCGTCCGGAAGAAATGCCGAGCGCGTTCGTTATCGGCTCGGTTGAAACGATACATGTGCCACAGGCCGCGGTGATGCGCCTCCCACGCGTCCAGCGAACTGGGCGGCTTCAGGATCGCGCGGTTGCGTTCGACCGCCTCGATCTCGCTGGCAATCGAAGCGACGATCCGGGTGCCGATTTCGTCCAGAACGAGAAAGGTATCGTCCAATGCCTGACTGTAGACCTCCGCCCAAACCACCCGTGCGGTGCGCGTTTCGGCGAGTTCCACCATCACCGTGAGGCGATTGCCCCGACGTTGCGACGACCCGCTGACGACATAGTCGACGTTCAGCATCCGGCTGGCTTCCCGCGGCCCGACCCGACGTTCGCTGAGCGCGAAAACGCTGCCCTGCGCGATGACAAAAAGCGCCCGAAGCTTGGCGAGCCGGGTAATCACGTCGTGCACAAGTCCGTCGCTGACGACGTCCGGCAGATCGGCTGGGGCGGACTGGCCGGCGAAGGGCATCACCGCGACGGACGCGCGGCGCGGCGCGGTCGCTCCGCCTGGCCCAGGATGACCGCTCGAAGCGCTTGTCGATGCGACAACCGGTCCGCGGTCCCGGGCCGATCGACTGGCCTCGGCGACGGCCGCGCGCCAGAGGTCGCGTATCGGCGCAAGGTCGAGTCCCTCAGCCTCAAACGATCGCGCCGTCGCGGCCAGGTGGGCATCGCCGTCGCGCAGGCGACCGCGACGGGCCAGCGCCCCCAGCAGCGCCGCGTGTGCGCGTTCGTCGAACGGCGCGAGCCGAAGCCATGAGTCCAGATGCGGAAACACCGCGTCGTCGGAAACGACCCGAACGAGGTGCTCCAGCACGGCGACACGGCAACCGCGAAAACGCCGCCGCTCGGCGGTCAGCCAGATCTCGAAGTCCGGGCTGCGGTCGATCTCCAGCCCGTCGAGAAACTCTCCGGCGAACAGCGCGCCCAGCGCTTGCAGGCGCTCCGCCGACAGCATCTCGATGCCGCCGGCGATGGCGTGGCCGATCTCGATCGCGTCCACGTGGCAGCCCGCGAGGTCGAGGCGGACGGTGTCGGCCTGCGCCCCGACCCGGCCGCGGCCAGGCTCGTCGACGAGGCTCCTGATCTTGCTGAGGCACCAGCGAAGTTCCCCGCGCGGGTCCTGGGGCACGTCCCACAGCAGATCGCAAAGTCGGCTGCGCGTGACCGGATGCGGGGCGAGCGCCAGATAGGCGAACAGCGCGCGAACCTTGCGTGAGGACGGCAGCCGCAAAGCCACGCCGCCTCGGCTGACCGCCATCGGTCCGAGGAGACGCACCGCGAGCCCGGGAAATTGCCCTGGCTGGCAAGAGGCGTGCGAATCCACGTTCATTTCCATGGTTTCTCCCACGCTGCCCCCCACGCGTGGCGGCTACGGTCGGGACCAGAGGTTGCGGCATGCGCGTGACGCCGGACCCAGCCGTCCCACGGGCAGGGATGGCAGCTTAACAGGCTTTATCGCTCCAGGGAGAACGATCATGAATTCAACCGTCCCCGTCGCCACCCAAAGCGAACCGCCTCCGCCGATCACTCTCGATGCTGTCAAGGCGCGCCAGCAGGGCGCGTGGTCTTCCGGTGACTATGCGGTCATCGGCACCACGCTGCAAATCGTCGGTGAAGAACTTTGCGAAGCCCTCGACCTGCGTGCGGGTCAGACGGTGCTCGACGTGGCCGCCGGCAACGGCAATGCCTCGCTTGCCGCCGCCCGCCGGTGGTGCGACGTGGTCGCCACCGACTACGTGCCGGCCCTGCTGGAGCGTGCACGCGCGCGTGCCGAGGCTGAAGGGCTGGCGATGGAATGCCGCACGGCTGATGCCGAAGCGCTGCCGTTCCCGGACGCTTCGTTCGATGCGGTCATATCGACCTTCGGTGTCATGTTCACACCCGACCAGGATCGCGCCGCCGCCGAATTGGTTCGGGTCTGTAAGCACGGCGGGAAAATCGGCCTTGCCAACTGGACGCCCGAGGGTTTCATCGGCCAGCTATTCAAGACGATCGGCAAGTACGTTGCGCCGCCGGGCGGGATCCGGTCGCCCGGGCTGTGGGGCACGCGGCCGCGGATCACCGAATTGTTCGGGTTGCAGGCTGCGTCCATCGCAGCCGAACCGCGGCTGTTCGTGTTTCGCTACCGTTCGCCGGCGCATTGGCTCGAGATTTTCAGGACCTACTACGGACCCTTGCTCAAGACATTTGCGGCCTTGGATCCGGCCGGGCAGGTGGCGCTTACGCATGACGTCATGGACCTGATCGCGGGATTCAATCGCGCCGTGGACGGTTCTGTCGTCATACCGAGCGAATACCTGGAAATCGTCATTACCCGGCGATGATGCGGATCAGCGGGTTCGGGCCTTGCGCACGAACCCGCGTGACCGGGCGGTGTCCGGCTATCAGCGCCGTGCGGCGATCGTCGCATTTCGGTATCGAGACGTTCCAGGCTCTGTCCATTGGGGGCCCGTGCAGACACGCCGCGCGGCCGCCCCGGACAAGGCGTCAATTCTCCTCAGTGACACGCCGTGAGAACACCGTGTCACTCCGTGTCAGCTTGATTACTTTCTCGCGATCGCCAGGAATGCGCCGAATACACTTAAGACGCAAAATGAACTCGATGCGAACACCAATGACGCGGCAGCGGTGGCGCGGTCATTTCTGTTGGTTTTCATTCCGTCTGCCGCCACCGAGGAACGGCTACGCTCGGCGCTTGGTATCGCCAAAGAACGCCAATGGGAGCCACGGGTTTTGGTCAGCACCGGACGCGACCAGACGGTAGAATTGGTGAGGAACGCTACTTCCCACCCTGCCGGGGTCCCGATCGGCGCGGATCCGGACTGCGGCTCGAGCGGCATTCCTTTCGGTATGCCAAGTTGTTGCGAAATATCGGAGGCGGGGTCCCACTTCGGTTCTGATCCGCATCGGCCAGAGCGGGGGTCAGTCGGGATCTCATCGGATCGAGCAATGATCTTATGCGACCTTCGCTATATACTATCATGACAAAAGCCACAATCTGCTGGGGGTGAGAGCCGGGCATCTCGCCCGACCGGATGGATGGAGATACCGATGAAATTTCTAAGGGCCGCCTACGTCGCCGGGATACTGGCTGTCGGCGTCACCACCGTTGCCCCTCCGATTCAGGCCGCTCAACTCGTTAACGCGGTGCGTGAGGGTCAAGGCGTGGAAACCGAATTGAGCGGCAACGCTTCGGCGATCACATACTGGGTGAACGCGGTCGATGGTTGGCACGTGGTGACCACGGTCGACACGGTGGTGGGCCACGACGGTGACACCGAAGAGCACGCCGTGGTGCGCTTCACCTCGGTGCTGCTGCCGGGACAGTCGCAGTTGATCTCGGTACCTTTTGCTGTTGGAGAGGGACAACAGGTTCTGCGTATCCGTCGCCTCAGCGATCAAATCGAGATTGAGCGCGTTCCTGGCGCGTGACCGCAATGCTGCCCCAGGTCACACGGTCAGGTTCGGGGCTCTACTCTTCGCGGAGCCGTGTGGACGGATTGGATGCTTTCGCTTTGATGGCAGGTGCGCGGCAACCGAAGCGCGCCTGCCTGCCTCAGCGGACGGTTGGGCAGCGCCCGTCTTTCCTGGCATCGTGAACGGTTAGGTGGCCGCCAGCTCGGGCCCGCGGTGCTTCCGATGTGGCCCGTTCAGGCATACATGTCCGAAATGGTCGGATAACGAACCTGGGAGCAAAATTCTCGACGCCGATTTACCGCGGTGACGAAGCGCGAGGGCTTCGCGCCGCGCGATTGCCGCGATGGTCAGGCGAGCAGGCCGACCAGCCGGTCGAATTCGGCTACCGACAGGGTCTCCGCGCGGCGCTCCGGCGCGATGCCTGCCTGGGTCAGCAACGCTTCCCCGCCTAGTCCGCGGAGTGACCCGCGCAGCATCTTGCGGCGCTGGCCGAACGCGGCGGCGGTCAGTGACTCCATGCGGCGGAAGGTGGCCGGGTCCGGCTGCGCAGCGTGCGGCGTCAGGCTGACCACGGCCGACCAGACTTTGGGCGGGGGGGTGAAGGCGGTGGGCGGCAGGCGCATGACGATCCGGGTTTCGCAGGTCCATTGGGCGAGCACCGACAAGCGGCCGTACGCGGGCGTGTCGGCCTCGGCGCAGATGCGCTCCGCGACTTCCTGCTGGAACATCAGGGTCAGCCGTTCGAACGACGCCGCCTGGCGCAGCCAGCCCACCAGCAGGGGGGAGGCGACGTTATAGGGCAGGTTGGCGATCACCTGGCGCGGGGCCGGTGTCAGGGTCGTGAGATCGACGCACAGAGCATCGGCCTCGATCACGCGCAGCCGGCCACCGGCGCTTTCCGCCAGTTCCGTCATCGCGCCGATCGCGCGGCGATCCAGTTCGATCGCGGTGATGCCGGCGGCGGCGGAGGCGAGCAGCGAGCGGGTCAGCCCGCCCGGTCCGGGGCCGACCTCGATGACATGGCGGCCGGCCAGGTCGCCGGCCTCCCGCACGATGCGGTCGGTCAGGTTGCCGTCGAACAGGAAGTGCTGGCCGAGCGAATGGCGGGCGGCGAGGCCGTGGCGGGCGATGACTTCGCGAAGAGGGGGGACTTCGCGAAGAGGGGCGGCCTCGCGATGAGGGGGGGCCTCGCGCCGCAGTGGCAGGTCAGCCACCGGCGGCCCCTTGTTCAGACACCGTTGCCGCGGATGTCGATGCTCGCCTTGCGGTGCAGATCGCGCATCGCCTGGCGCGACATCATTTCCACCCGTTCATTGATCAGCCGATTGCGGATCTCGGTCGGGGTGATTTCGCCGATGTTTTTCTGCTCGCGGGTGCAGACCGTGATCACCGCGATGCCGTCGCGGGAGATCAGCGGTTCGGTCGGCTTGCCCAGCGGCACCGTCTCCAGCAGCTGGCGGAACGCCGGCGGGTTGACGCCGTCCGCTCGGACCTCACCCGGATCGATCGGACGGTTCGGCGGATTGTTGGCTTTGGCGTACGCCTCCATCTGGTCGCAATTCTTGACGGTGGAGGGAACCGCGCGCGCCTTTGCCAGCATCTGGCGCTGTTGCTCCGTCGGGTTCTGCGGATCGGTCAGGGGGGTGCTGAACGGGAAGAACGCCTGGCGCAGGGTCACGATGTTGGCGAGTTCGTTACCGATCTGCCGTTTTGCCTGCAACGCAACGATCGAAAGGCCGCCGGGGACGCGCACCGGATTGCTGATCGCGCCGACCGGCATCTGGCTGACGATCCGGGCGACGGCGGGATCGATCTGGTTGGTCTGTTCCCAACCAAGTTCTCCGCCTTCAAGCGCGGTCTGGGTCTGGCTGAATTCGGCGGCGACCATGGGGAACGGCGCGCCGGCGTGCAGTTCGGTGATCACCGTTTCGGCGAAATGCTGGGCATCGGCGCTGTTGGCCGGGTCGTCGATGGGGATGAAGATTTCGCCCAGGCGGTATTCCGTCTGGCCAACCTGCTGGGCGGCAAGCTTTTGCTGTTCGGCGACATCAGCGTCGGTGATGTTGATCCTTTCGGAGACCATTTCACGCAACAGCCGGGACCAGGCGAGCTGGGCCCGGATCTGGTCGATCAAGGTGCGGGCACTGACCCCGTCGGAGGCCAGTTTCGCCCGCAGCGCACCCGTCTGCAGGCCGTTGCGACTTTCGATGTCCTTGATGGCGGCGGCGATCTGGGCGTCCTGGATAACGATCTTGCGGCGCTGGGCTTCCTGCATCCGCAACCGTTCGTCGATCAACTGACGCAGGATTTGCGCCCTGAGCCGGTCGATCACCTCGGGCGACAACGGCAGGCCGGTCGAGATGGCGAACAGCCGGGCACGGTTGGCGATATCGGCATTGCTGATCACATCGCCGTTGACGACCGCGGCGATGCGGCTGGGGTCGGCCAGCGGCTGTTCCGCCGGCGTGG
>DATARX010000256.1:0-3284 GCA_036263955.1 Rhodopila sp. | reverse complement strand
GTCAGGCCGAAGTGGAAGCGGCCCGCGAGGTAGCTCGGGAGCCAGATCATGACGCCGTAATAGCCGAAATTCTGGACGCCGCAGAGGATCACCATGCCCAGGCTGACGCGGGCGGTGGGACCGTCGGCGACCAGCAGGCGGAGGGAGGTTTTCGCGGAGTGGTCCGTTGTCTTGGCGACGAAGAGTTCGGGTTCGTGGAGATCCTTGCGGATGAAATAGGCGGCGAGGGCGGGGAGCAGGCCGACGGCGAACATGCCGCGCCAGCCGATGACCGGGAGGAGGAGGGGCGTCAGCAGCGCGGCGGCGAGGACGCCGGCTTGCCAGCCGAGGCCGACGTAGGAGGAGGCGCGGGCGCGTTTGGAGGCGGGCCAGGCTTCGGCGACCAGGGCCATGCCGATGCCGAACTCGCCGCCCAGGCCGATACCGGCGACGGTGCGGTAGAGCAGCAGGTCCCAATAGCCTTGGGCCAGCGCGCAGAGGCCGGTGAAGACGGCGAACAGCACGATGGTCCAGGTCAGGACGCGGACGCGGCCGATGCGGTCGGACAGCATGCCGAACAGGATGCCGCCGATCACCGCGCCGATCAGGGTCGCGGTGACGAAGGAGGCGCCCTGGGTTGGGGTGAGGTGCAGGTCGGTGCCGATCAGGCGGAGCATAAAGCCGAGGATCAGCAGGTCGAACCCGTCCATGGCATAGCCGACGGCGGACCCGGCGAGGGCTTTCCAGGCGTCGCTTGTGACGACGTCGTTGCGGGTCACGGTGGTGTCGACTGTCGCCATGGGCTTCCTCCTTGGATGGCGGCTCGCCAAGGGCGCAGTGTGCGCCGGGATGGAGCGCTCGAACAAGCAGAAGAAATCGTGCAGGGTGATGCCGGTTCGGCAGCGGGGGTGGTTTTTGGGTAGCAGGCCTTGGCGCATCCATGCGGCCGCTTTGCACTACTTCGATGCGGTGCGGCGGGCGGGGTCGATCCGGGCGGCGGCGCGGCGGTTGAACGTGGCGTCTTCGGCGGTGAACCGACAGGTTTTAAGTCTGGAGGCGGAGGTGGGGATGCCGCTGTTCGAGCGGCTGCCCGCCGGGTTGAAGCTGACGGCGGCCGGGGAGATCCTGGCGCACCACGTGATCACGGTGATGCGGGACGCGGAACGGGCTGAGTCGCGGCTGGATGCCTTGCAGGGGCTGCGGGCGGGGTCGGTGGAACTGGTGACCCTGGAGGGGCTGTGCCACCGCATCGTTCCGCTGGCGATCGGCGCGCTGGCGGCGCATGCGCCACGGGTGAACGTCGGGGTTGATATCCTGGCGACCGAGGCCATTCCTGATGCGGTGATTGGCGGCGACGCGCATCTGGGTCTGGCGTTCGAGGTGCGACCACGGCCGGAACTGCGGCGGCTGGCGGTGGCGCGGTATCGGCTGGGGGCGGTGGTGGCGGCGTCCTCGCCGCTGGCGGGGCGGGGTTCGGTGACGTTGAATGATTGCAGGGATTATCCGGCAGTGCTGCCGAAGCGGAATTTCGCCAACCGTAACCAGTTGCACCCGGTGATGTTCGAGGCGGGGCTGAGCGATCGGGGGCACTATGAGGCGGGCTCGATCGAATTGATCAAGGAACTGGTGCTGCGCGGGCTTGGGGTGGCGTTCATGACCCGGGTGGGGCTGGAGACGGAGCTGGACGCGGGGCGCCTGGTGCATGTGCCGCTGCGGCGGGGCCGCGGGGCGGTGTTCAGCGAGCTGGGGCTGTTTGCCCGGGCGGATACGGCGTTGCCGTTCGCGGCGGAGGTGTTCGCCAACGATGTCAGGGATGCGATGGCGGCGAGTGACGAGGCGGATGTGCCGGGGGCGGGATGATGGCCGTGGTTTTGCATCCGCTTGTTTGGGTTTGAAGGAAAGGATCGGATATGAACGGCTTGGGCGGGCTCAATAAGTCACCGAACGGGGTGGTCATCGGGCTGGTGCAATTGAAGTTGCCGGAGATCGCGACGCGGGCCGATATTACGGCGCAGGCGGCGAAGATTGTTGCGATGGTGGGCAAGGCCAAGCGGGGCATGAGCACGATCGACCTGGTGGTGTTTCCGGAGTACGCACTGCATGGGCTGTCCATGGACATCCGCGATGAAGTCTTGTGCGACCTGGACGGGCCAGAGGTGGGGGCGTTCAAAGCCGCCTGTGTGGAACACAAGGTTTGGGGCTGCTTCTCTATCATGGAGCGCAATCCGGGCGGGATGCCGTACAACTCGGGGCTGATCATCGACGACACCGGGCGGCTGGCGCTGTATTACCGGAAGCTGCATCCGTGGGTGCCGGTGGAGCCGTGGGAGCCGGGCGATCTGGGCATTCCGGTGATCACCGGGCCGAACGGATGCAAGCTGGCGCTGATCATTTGCCACGATGGCATGTTTCCGGAGATGGCGCGCGAGGCGGCGTACAAGGGGGCGGAGATCATGCTGCGGACGGCAGGCTATACGCCGCCGGTGCGGGAGGCGTGGCGGTTCACCAACCAGTCGAACGCGTTCTGCAATCTGATGGTGACGGCGAGCGTGTGCATGTGCGGGTCCGACGGCACCTTCGATTCGATGGGCGAGGCGATGGTCTGTAACTTCGACGGAACGGTCATCGTGCATGGCGAGAACGGCCGGGCGGACGAGATCGTTACGGCAGAGGTGCGACCCGACCTGGTGCGCGAGGCGCGCTCGGTGTGGGGCGTTGAGAACAATATCTATCAGTTCGGGCATCGCGGGTTCTCCGCGGTGAAGGGCGGGGCGCAGGATTGTCCCTACACGTACATGCACGACCTGGCGGCGGGGCAGTATCGCCTGCCATGGGAGGACAGCGTGCGGGTGACGGACGGCACCGGGTGTGGGATCGAGGCGCCGACGCGGGTTTATGGCGGGGAGGCGGAGTAGGAGGGCTACGCCGCCTCGTCGTCCTGGTGCCATGGCACGAGTTATGCATGGCTTCGACCGGATTCCGCAGGAGGCTTATCGATGGACTTAGGCGTCTTTATTCCGATCGCCAACAATGGCTGGCTGATTTCGAAAACCTCACCGCAATACAATACCAGTTTCGCACTGAATCGGGATGTGACGCTGCTGGCGGAGAAATATGGTTTTGCGTTTGCGCTGTCGATGGTGAAGCTGCGCGGCTTCGGCGGCGAGAGCGAATTCTGGGATCATGCGCTGGAGAGTTTCACGCTGATGGCCGGGATCGCGGCGGTGACGAAACGGATCCAGCTCTATGCGTCGTCGGCGGTGCTGACGTTGCCGCCGGCGATCGCGGCGCGGATGGCGTCCACC
>DATARX010000243.1:0-4497 GCA_036263955.1 Rhodopila sp. | reverse complement strand
CAACCAGACCGTCACAAGCGAGGGATGATTGATGCGAAAGGCGGCCCCAACGGCCGCCAGAGCCGCGGAAAGCGTAACGAGCACGCGGGCGCCGGTGTTGGAAGAAATGATCACGATGGCGACAATCAGCGGCATGAAGAGCACGACACCGAAAAACAGCGGCATCCGGATATTCATGCCGGCGAGCGGCGCGGCGATGAAAAGGATCAACGATTCCAGCACGAGCAGCGCGGTCAGCGCGTAATCGTTCAGTTTACCGGCGTGGATGTCAATTGGTATTCGAAACGACCATCTTGCCATGAGCCCGCATTCCAGGAAGCGTCGTCGATGGTAACGGGTTTTGGCCGTGCGCCGCCAGCGTCTACCGGCGGTGGCGACGAGCGCCGTCGGCCTGGATTGTCCAAGCCGCACAAGCATTGCGGGATTCTACGCAGAGAAGCGCGGCCGCTACGCGACGCACGCTTCTCTACGATCGGATACTAGTCTAGCGGATCGGCGGCGCGTACTGCAGGCCGCCCTTGGTCCAGATGTTGTTGATGCCGCGCGGCACGCCCATCGGGGTGATGTTGCGGTCCCAGACCTCACCGAGGTTGCCGACCTGCTTGATCACGTTGTAGGCCCATTTGTTATCCAGCCCGAGCGCCTTGCCCATGTCGCCTTCGACGCCGAGCAGGCGACGGATATCCGGATCGGTGCTGCTCATGAAACTGTCGACATTGGCGCTGGTGATCCCCTTCTCCTCGGCGGTGATCATGGCGATGAAGGTCCAGCGCACGAGGTCGAACCACTTGTCGTCACCCTTCGGACCATCACGCCCAGCGGCTCCTTGCTGATGATGTCGGGGAGCAGCACGAGATCATCCGCCTTCGGCCCCTGGCTGAAGCGGAATGTCGCCAGCGCGGAGGCATCCGTCGAATACGCGTCGCATCGGCCCGACAGGAACGCACCCTGCATCTCCGACAGGTCCTGGATCAGGATCGGCGTGAATTTCATTTTGTTCAGCCGGAAGTAATCGTTGATCGCGAGTTCCGTGCTGGTGCCGGGCTGGACGCAGATCGTCGCGCCGTCCATTTCCTTGGCCGACTTCACGCCGGAGGATTTTTTTACCAGGAAGCCCGTGCCGTCGTAGTAGTTCACCCAGGCGAATTCCAGGCCGAGGTTCGCCTCACGCCCAAGCGTCCAGGTGGTGCTGCGCGAGAGCAGGTCGACTTCGCCCGACTGCAGGGCGGTGAACCGGTTCTGCGTCGTGGTCACGACGAATTTCGCCTTGCTCACGTCACCCAGCGCCGCCGCAGCGACCGCTCGGCAGGAATCGGCATCCAGTCCCTTCATCACGCCCTGGCTATCGGGCAGGGAGAACCCCGGCACATTTCCCGCCAAGCCGCAAAGCACCTGGCCGCGCGCCCTGGCGGCATCCAGTGTTGCCGATCCGGACCCTTGCGCGTCCGCCGGGTGCAACCAGACCGTGGACATCAGCAATCCGGCCAGCAGGGCACATGCACCCAGTCTGGCGCCTGTTCTTTTCACCTGTCGCATTCAGCGATCCCCCTGTTCATTCCGCATCGAGGACCAGACTGTGCGGTGCCCCCGGGATTAGATCAATGACGGAATTCCGGGCCGACAGATCGGATTCGGGCGCCACCGGAATTCGGCTCGCGTGGGGCAGTCCGGCGCGTCGCAGTCCCTCGGCATAGCGGGCAATGTCCTCCGGGCGCGCCAACGGAGATCGGGCGACGGCCTCGCGCACGGAAAATCCTGGTTCCAGCAGAAGGAGTCGACGGCACACCTCCGCCGCCTCCCGCGGGCGGTCCATCAGCCCCAAGGCGGACAAATACGCCTTGTAGGCTGAGGAAAACCGTGGGTTCAGTTCGACCGCCCGGCGTCCCGCCTCGATCGCGCCGGGATAATCGCCGCTCAGGAGATGCGGCATGATCACGGCCATGTCGAAGAAAAAGCCGAACGGATCCGATGGCGAAAGCCGCACTGCCACGTTGATCCGCCGCAACGCCTCCTCATGGCGGCCGAGATAGGAATGGGCGAGGCCGGAAAAGCACCAGGCGAGGGCCAGGTTCGGGTTCAGGGCGATGGCCCGCTCATGCAAGGCACGCGCCTCTTCCGGACGTCTGCCGAGGACGCCCCGGACATGGCCGGCGAGCGTCAGGGCCCGCGCATCCCAAGGATCGAGCGTCACCGCGCGCTCCGCCAAGCCGGCGGCCTCCGCGGTGGCGGCCGCCGGATCGTTCGCCCAGCCCTGGCCGACATAGAGAACAGTCCAGTAGGCCAGCCAGCCGTGCACGACGGAACTGCCGGGTTCGGCGCGCAGCGACATTTCCAGCAGACGGCGCGCGTCAAGGAAACTGTCCCGCTCCATCCGGTAGATCGACGGCAAGGCCTGGAGCAGCAGATCCTGCGCCGTCAGGTCCTGCGAACGGACGCCCGCGTTGCGCCGGCCTTCGTGTTGCATCAATTCCGGATCGACCTGGGCGGCGATTGCCGCGCCCAGTTCGTCCTGCAGCGCCAGCGCGTCGGTCATCTCCCGGTCGAAGCGGCTCGCCCAAACGATTTCGCCACCGTCACGCATATCCATGAGGCGCACGATGATTCGCACGCGCCCGCCGGCGCGCTGGATCGTGCCCTCCAGGTGGAGGTCCGCTTCGATGCCGGACCATGCAGCGCCGCTTGTTCCGGTTGGAGACCCACCTCGCGCGTGGCTGGCGGCCGGGCCGGGGAACCACAGCGTGGCCTGCAGGCAGGAAATCCAGCGAAATCGGGACAGGCCGGCGGATATCTCCTCGGCGAGGCCGACGCCAAGCCCGTCGTCACGTTCCTCACCGATTGGACGGAATGGCATCACGCGCAGCCGCAAGGGCGTCCGATCCCGCGGCCCGACCGGCCGAGGCGAGATCGATGTGGGAGTTGGCGATGGCGCCGGTTGCGGTCCGACCTGCCCCTGGCAACGGATCCGGCCGATCAGATCCTCCGTCTCCGGTGACGGGCGGGCATCGGACGTTTCCACCAATGCGCTGCGGCACCGGTCGTAGGCGGCCACCGCCGCCGCGATATCGCCCTGCTCCGCATGGCAGCGGATGACAGTTCGCCACGCCCTTTCATGGGTCTGGTCAATCTGCAACAGTTGCTCCGCGGCCTCGATCGCGGCGAGCGGATGGTCGCACCGGGCAAGGATCCTTTCGCCGATGGCGCGGCGGACCAGAACGAAGCGCGCGCGTTCCACACCCAGCCAATGGTCGAAAGCCGGATCGACGCCCTCGAGGTCCTCGAGCAGCACATCCCGGTGCAGCACGTCCCTGTGCAGCACATCCCTGCGCAGCACATCCCGGTGCAGCACATCCCTGGACGGGGCCGACATCGCCTCGGATGTCCCAGGGTCCTGGCAAAGCGAGAGTGCATCGATGTCGAGATCCGCACCACGCAACGACAGATGATGGCGGTCGGTGACGAAGAGGTGGCCCCAGGACGCGCCCAGGGTGTGCTGAAGTTCATGCACGCTCTGGCGCAGCGACGCCCTGGCCTGCTCGGCTTCGCGGCGGCTCCAAAGTAAGGACGCCAGGTGCAGGCGCAGCACGGGTTTAGGGCTGGCGAGCGCCAGCACGGCGATCAGCGCGCGGGTCTTCCGCGTTCGCGGCAGGTAATTCTGCCCCTGGCTATCGGTGACCGCCATGTGGCCAAACAAACGCAGGCACAGTCGGAGACCGCTATCTACGGTTGCAGTCAAGCCGTCTTTATGGTCGGCGTTCCGGAGGAAAATGAAGCACCTGATCGATTTGGGGTGTATTGTTCTAATTTTATACAACTTATACGGGCATATGTCAGCGACCTTTAACAAAATAGACGAGCCCGAGCAACAAATCTTGCGTCTAAAGATCAGAGATTGACGGGAGCGCTTGAGATGCCAAGGCCCGCTCGGCAGGACTTTCCGCATATCCTGTCGGATTGGCAAAAATCTTTTCTTGCTGGCGCGATTGGTGACATTGGTTCGCTATTGCCGCACAATCTCCGTCGGGCGGAGCAGGAGGAAGACACCATGGCGGTCCAAGGCTTGACATTGCCATCGCAATCCCGGGTAGCAACCCAGGCGTGGGCCCGGCGCGGCTTGGGGTTGCTGCTATGCATCGGCATCGCCGTTCTCGCCGAGGCTGGCGGCTCCGCCGCGCCATTGGTCGGTGCCCCGTTATTTGCCATCGCGATCGGAGTACTGGTCGCGAACGCCGTTCCGTCGCTGGTGCAGCAGAAATCGCTGCGCCTATCCGAAACCAGCAAATTGTGCCTGAAAGCCGGCATCGTGCTGCTGGGTGCGAGCCTCAACCTGGGCGACATCGTCCATACCGGGCTGGGATCGCTGCCCTTGCTGGCGGTCACCATGACGGCGGGACTGGTGTGCGCCTTATGGTTGGGCAAATCGCTTGGCATCGACTGGCGGATGCGCTGCATGATCGGGATCGGCACGACGATCTGCGGCGCCTCCGCGATCGCCGCGCT
>DATARX010000188.1:0-3535 GCA_036263955.1 Rhodopila sp. | reverse complement strand
GTCGCGGCGGCGCAGATACGGGTGCACCATGTCGCCCTGGATCGGTCCGGGCCGCACGATCGCCACCTGGATGACGATATCGTAGAATGTGCGCGGCTTCAGCCGCGGCAGCATCGACATCTGCGCCAGCGATTCGATCTGGAACGTCCCCAGCGTGTCGGCCTTGCGGATCATTGCGTAGGTCGCCGGGTCTTCGGCCGGGAGAGTTGCCAGATCAAGGCGTTGGCTTTTATGTTCCGACAAAAGATCGAATGCCCGCCGCATGCAGCCCAGCATGCCCAGGCCCAGCACATCGACCTTCATGAAGCGCAGGACGTCGATGTCGTCCTTGTCCCACTCGATCACCTGCCGGTCCTTCATCGCGGCCGGTTCGATCGGCACCAGATCGTCCAGCCGGTCCTCGGTCAGCACGAAACCGCCGGGGTGCTGCGACATGTGGCGTGGAAATCCCATCAGCGTGCGCGCCAGTTCCAGCGTCAGGCGCAGCCGGCGGTCTTCCAGGCTGAAGTTCAGGGCCGCGGCGTGTTCCTCGGCGACGCCTTCCTCACTCCAGCTCCAGATCTGGGAAGCGAGGGCACCGGTCACCTCCTCGGGCAGGCCCAGCGCCTTGCCGACATCGCGCACCGCGCCGCGGCCGCGATAGCGGATGATGGTCGAGCACAGGGCGGCGCGATGGCGGCCATAGGTTTCGTAGATCCACTGGATCACCTCCTCGCGCCGCTCGTGTTCGAAATCCACGTCGATATCGGGGGGTTCCTTGCGTTCGGCACTGACGAAACGTTCGAACAGCAGGTCGCTGCGGGTGGGGTCGATCGAGGTGATTCCCAGCACGAAACACACCGCCGAATTCGCCGCCGATCCACGCCCCTGGCAGAGTATGCCCTGGGACCGGGCGTAGCGGACGATACTGTCCACGGTCAGGAAATACGGCGCGTAATCCAGCCCGGCGATCAGATCGAGTTCGTGACGAAGCTGCCGGGTGATTTTTTCCGGCGCGCTGTCGGGATAGCGCGCGGCCGCGCCTTCCCAGGTGCGCTGCTCCAAGGTTTGTTGCGCGGTCAGGCCCTGGATGCGGACCTCGTGCGGGTACTGGTAGCGAAGTTCGTCCAGGCTGAAGCGGCAACGATCGGCGATCTCCTGCGTGCGGGCGACGGCATCCGGATGGCGGGCGAACAGGCGGCTCATTTCTTCCGGCGCCTGCAGATGCCGCACGGTCGATCGTTCGCGGCGATGGCCGAGTTCGTCGATGGTGCAGCCCTCGCGAATACAGGTCAGCACATCCTGTAGAATGCGCCGGCCGGGGGCGTGATACAGCACGTCGTTGGTGGCGACGGCCGGCACACCGATGGCTTGTGCCGTATCGGCGATGGTGCGCAGGCGTACCGCGTCATTTGGGCGATGCATCAGCGTCAGTGCAACATACGCACGATCTTTGAAAATTGCTTTCAAGCGCTGGAGATTTTCTTTTGTTGGGGCGGTGCAGAGGATGCCGATCAGGTCTTCCGATGCCGTTGCTAGATCGGACCAGCCGAGTGTGCATTTGCCCTTGCCGGCGCGGCTTTTGCCTGTGGTGAGCAGACGTGTCAGGTTGGAATAGCCGGTTCGGCTGGTGGGATAGACCAGAACCGAGGGGCCGTCTTGCAGATCCAGACGGCAACCGACGATCAAACGGATGCCGGCTTCGCGGGCGCGCTGATGTGCCCGGACGATGCCGGCGAGGGCGTTCCGGTCGGTGATGGCCAGCGCCTTCATGCTCAGGACGGCGGCGCGGGCGATCAGTTCCTCGATCTGGGAGGCGCCGCGCAGGAAGCTGTAGTTGGTGGTGACTTGCAGTTCTGTGTAGGCGTTTGTCATGGGGGTCACTGGCCTGGTTCGTGTTGGCGTGACGGGCGGATTTTTTGCACGGAGAAGAAAGAGGGGAGCCACGGAGGCCACGGAGAAAGGTGGTTTGGCTTGATTGTCATGCGCTGGTCGAGCGGCTGGTGGCGTAGATTCCAGGTCGTGCTGCAACAGTGCCTGACCGGTCTGTTTCGCAGGTGTTTATTGTAGGCGCTGCGCGCGAAGCGCCATTTTGCTTTTCTCGGTGCCCTCCGTGGCTCCTATTCTTTCTCCGTGCAAAAATCTTCTTGCCCTGCCAGGGGCACGATACTCGCCGCATGAGGCGATGGAATCAGAAAAGCCCATGTAAAAACCATCGCATATCTCCTGTCTCCACATCACTGCCATTACCCCTTCGGAACAACCAGAAGCGGCGCCCTTCCTCATCCTCCACCCGGAAATAATCCCGTACCGAGGCCCATTCCCGGTCGCGCTTCCACCACTCCCCGGCGATGCGTTCCGGCCCATCGGCGTGGCGCACCCGATGCCGCACCCGCCGCCAGGTGAAGGCGACCGGCGGATGATCCGGCAGCAGCGCCATCGCATCGATCGGCTGCGGCGGATCGAGCAACCGCACCGGTCGCGGCAAATCGGCCGGCCATCCCCCGGCGATCCGCGCCAGCGGCGGCGCGGGGCGCACCGATCGTTCCGGCACGTCACTCTCCACCGGCGCGATGCGATACACCGCCGCTTCCCCCAGCCGGTTGGCCAGGCGATCCACCAGCGGGGCAAGATCGGGCGACGCCGCCGCCACCAGGGACGAGGCGGTCTGCACGAAGCCCAAGGCATCGGATGCGGCAACGATCAGGTGCATCGCCTCCACGCCCAGGCCGGGATCGATACGCTCCAGCCGCTCATCCAGCATGCGGCCGAGATGGCGCGCATCGCGCACCGGACGGGCGGTGCCGACGCGAATGGCCTGAACCGCCCCATCCACACGCTCAAACCGCAGATCCAGCCGCCGAGCGCCCTGGCCGGCTCGTTCGAGATCGGCACAAATTTGCGTAACCAGGCGCGTGATCACAGAGGAAAACGCCTCCGCCGTCAGCAACGGCTCCACAAATCCCAGCCTGGCCTGGATCGCCGCGACCGGCGCCACCGGCACGATGGGCTCGAACAACACCCCCGCCGCCTGGTCCAGCCGCTTCGCCAGCGCCGCCCCGAACCGTCGTACCAAAGGCGCTCGGGCGGCCGCCATCAGCGGCCCGACCTGCTCGAACCCCAGCAGCCGCAATTCGGCCAGCACATCGGCCGGCAGACGCAACGCCTCGACCGGGAACGCCGCCATGATGTCCGCGCCCGCCGGTACCACGCCGCCAGATCCGTAACGCGCCACCGCATGCGCAACGGCCGGGGTGTCGGCCACGGCCGCACACGCCAGCAAACCCTGCGCGGCCAGTTGCGCCACCAGATCACGCAGCAAACGCGCTTCCCCACCCTGCAGATGCGCGCCACCGGTCACGTCGATCCAAAGCCCGTCCGGCGGATCAACCCCGGCCAGCGGCGCATAGCGCAGGCACCATTGTGCGAGCTGGGGAAGGCCAGGGCGCTGCCCTGGACCCGCAAAGGGGCCGACGGCCCCTTTGATCCCTTTAATGGGTGGGTGGTCAGGAGGGGGCGACCGCAGCGGTTGATGGGTCCGAGTTGCCCCCTCCTG
>DATARX010000183.1:0-15274 GCA_036263955.1 Rhodopila sp. | reverse complement strand
GAGCGGGCGGAGGCGGTCGGCCATGTCGCTCGCCTGGCCTGGGGTCCAGGGGCAGTTGGTGTCGACCATCAGCTTAATGTCAGGGCCGATGACGTCGCGGGTTTGCTTGATGAGGTCGAAGTCGACCTCGTGCAGCTTGATGTGGCGGTAGCCCTGGGCGACGGCGGCGCGCACGTTCTTTTCGAGCGCGATGGCCTCGCCGTAGCGCAGCAGGCTGGCGTAGACGGGGACATCCGTGGCGCTTGCGCCACCGATGAGCTGGTGCAGCGGCAGGTTGGCGCGCTTGCCGGCGATGTCCCACAGCGCGATGTCGACGCCGGAGAGGCCATAGACCACCGGGCCGTTGCGGCCGAACAGGTGCAGGGTGCGGTTTGCCTCGGACATCAGCTGGGTGATGTGGGCGGGATCGCGGCCGATCAGCATGGGCGCGATCATGGTGTCGATCACCAGCCGGGTGGCGGGGGAGATGCCGTGGCCGAAGGCCTCGCCCCAGCCGGTGAGGCCGGCATCGGTGTCGACGCGGACCAGCAGGATGTTCAGGCCGGTGGCGGGACGGCCGGCGATGGCCATTGGGCCGCCGCCGATGTCGTAGGGGATGCGCAGCAGGATGGTTTCGACGGCGGTGATTTTCATCGCGTTGGCGTCCTTCGCGGGGTCAGGCTGGTTCGGCTGAGGAATGGTGATGCAGGACCTGCCAGGCGGCGTCGCGGCGGCGGGCGACGAAGGTGAAGCGAGCCGGGTTGGAGACGGGTTTGCCGTCGTGCTGGCGGGTGAAGGTGTATTGGCCGACACAGAGCACGCTGTCCTCGGACAGGGGGACGAAATGCTGCTCGCCGAATGCCACGGTGGAGGTGCCGCGGAAATAGCTGCTGATCTGGTCGCGGCCGATATACAGGCGCGCCTGGGAGGTGCCGAACAGCAGGGCGTCGTCGGCGTAGAGGGCGACGATGCGGGCGGGTTCGCGGGTGTTGAAGGCCTCGGCCCAGCGGACCAGCAGGGCGCGCGCGGCTTCGATGGCGGGATCGGGGCTCATCGGGACGGGCGCGGTTGGGCCTGGGGGGCCTGGTCGTCGCGGGCCTGGTCGTAGCGGGCCTGGTCGTCGCGGGTTTGGGCAATGAAGATGGTGGGCATGATGGCGTCGGCGCCTCCCGGTCGCGGTGAATGTTGCGGCCGAGAGTCCGGGGTGGCGGGCTTAACGTCAAATGGTAAAAGGCGAGGTCTCCATAACGGATTGGTTATGCCCTTCAGTGTTCGGACGCTTGAACTGTTGCGCGTGGTGATCGAGACCCGCAGCGTGACCGCGGCGGCGGAGCGGCTGCATGTTTCGCAACCGGCGGTGAGCAAGGCGGTGAAGCAGGCGGAGGATCGGCTTGGCTTCCCACTGTTCCTGCGGGAACGGGGACGGCTGGTGCCGACGCTGGATGCTCGGGTGCTGCTGCCGGAGATCGTGCGGGCGGCGACGGCGGTGGACCAGGTCAGCCGGCTGGCCGAGGACCTGCAGAGCCTGAAGACGGGCACGGTGTCGCTGGCGGCGGCGGCGGTGCTGGCAAATACCCTGGCGGCGCAGGCGATCGCCGGATTTCGCGCGGCCAGCCCGGGGGTGCGGATCCTGATCCAGACGATGGCCAACCACGAGGTGGTGGAGGCGGTGGCGGATCATCGGGTCGATCTGGGGCTGGTGCTGACGCCGGTCGAGGATGGTCATACGGCGGCGCGCGACATTTGTTCGGCGGCGCTGGTGTGTGTCTTGCCGAGTGGGCATGCGTTGGCGGGGCGCGATGTGGTGGGACCGAGCGACCTGGCGGGGTTTCCGCTGATCTCGTTCAGTCGGCAGCAGCCGGTCGGGGCGCTGATCGAGGATGCGTTTCGGGCGGCTTGCGTCCGGCGGGTGATCGCGATCGAGGTGACCCAGTCCTGGACGGCGTGCGCGCTGGTGCAGTCCGGCGCGGGGATCGCGGTGATGGACGGCTTCACGCTGCTGGGCGGCTTTCCGGAGGGGCTGACGGTGCGGCCGTTCGAGCCGGCCCCACGGATTGCCGGGCGGCTGCTGCTGCCGGTGGACCGGCCGGCTTCGCGACATGCGGAGGCGTTTGTAGCGACACTGCTGGCGGTTGTCGCGGATGAGATCGCGCGCGGGCGGATCGGGGGAGCGGCCTGAGGGCAGCGAGCGAATAACCCGCCGTCCATGCTTGAGGTTTGTCGACCGCGGCGCATGTTTGGCGGGCCCGTTGGGCGGATTGCCGATTGGAAGGTGGGCGTATTGCCCACCTGGCGTTTAACGATGGAACTGGATTGATGAAGATTGATTTCCCGATGGCACCTGTGAAGGCGCTTGGGCTTGCGGCGATCGCGGCGATGGGCCTCGTGGTGGCGCCGATGGCCGAGGCGCAGGCTCCGGCGGATGGCGCGGCGCTGGCCCCGCGGGAGGTGCCGGCCAAGAGCATTCCGGTTCCGACAACGGTCAGCCCGCAGATGCAGAAGATCATCGCGGCGCCGCTGCGTGCAGGCTGGGATGTTATTCCCAAAACGCCTGCGGAATGGCAGGCCAGCGTGAAGGCGAACGCGGATGCAACCATCCAGGGCTTGCCGGCGATGCGCGCACGGCTGCACGTGAAGGTGGAACCGACCACGATCGGCGGCGTGAAGGCGTATATCGTTACGCCGGACGTGATTCCGCCGCAGAACCGCAACCGGCTGATCATTCAGGTTCATGGCGGTTGTTACGTGTACAGCCCTGGCGAGGCGGCGACGCCGGAGGCGATCATGATGGCGGGGTTCGGGCACTTCAAGGTGATCTCGGTGGATTACCGGATGCCGCCGGAAGCGTATTTCCCGGCCGCGCTGGATGATTCGGTGGCGGTCTACAAGGCGGCACTGAAGATGGCCAAGCCGAAGAACATGGCGATCATGGGCACGTCGGCGGGCGGCGCGCTGACGCTGGAGATGATCCTGCGCGCCAAGCAGCTTGGGCTGCCGATGCCGGGGGCGATCGCGCCGGGTACGCCGATGTCGGACTCGACGAAGACCGGGGACTCGTTCAACACCAATGCGCTGGTGGATAATGTGCTGGTTTCTCCCAATGGATTTTGTCATGGGGCGGCTGAGTTCTATGCGCACGGACACGATATGAAGGATCCGCTGATATCGCCGGTTTATGGCGACATGCATGGGTTTCCGCCGGCGATCCTGACGACCGGGACGCGCGATTTGCTGCTGAGCAATACCGTGCGGGTGCATCGGAAGCTGCGCGAGGCCGGGGTCGAGGCGTCGTTGCAGGTGTATGAGGGGGAGTCGCACGCGGAATACATGCGTGACGACACCGCGCCTGAGACGAAGGAAGCGTTTTCCGAGATCGCTGACTTCTTCGACAAGCATTTGGGGAAGTAATAGCGGCCGGCGTTCATGCCGACCATAAAGGGCCGTCGTGGCCGGGCACGTGCTGTGTGTCCCGGCCGTATGCGCTGCGTCCGCCGGTGCGCGGCCATGACGCTGCCGCAAGAGTTCGGGTCGCCCGAAGCGGGCGCCCGGCCATGACGCTGCCGCAAGAGTTCGAATCAGCGGCGCCTGGTAGAATAGCAGGCGCCGCTGATTTTCGGATTTCCTGGTCGACAGGTCAGAACGTGATGCGCACCCCACCGAAGCCGCCGACAGGCGCCGCGGGGCTGTATGCCCGTGGATTGGTCGCGTTGGGTGATTGCGACAGAAACACCGATGTCGTCGGCGAGAATGTTCCGAAGGTGTAGTACTTCTGGTTGGTGACATTCTCGACCGCGGCGAACAGCTGTACGTGTGGGGTGAGCTGGTAGCTGGTGCTCAGGTTCAGAGTGAAGAAGGCAGGCAGCTGGGGGGTCAGGTTGGCTTCGTCGCCGACCAGGAACTGCCCGCTCTGCGCGAGGAGAATTCCGGCGACCGTCCACTGGTCGGTGAAGTGATAGACGAGGCCCAGCTTGCCTTGATGCGCCGGAACACCCGGCAGCCGAGCACCGGGGTTGATGGTGATGTTGCCGTTCGCGTCGGCGGCCGGGTTGCTGCCTGCGGCCTCCACGAAGCCGGTTTGGAAGGTGGCGTCGGTGTAGGTGTAGGCGAGGTAGGCTGACCAGCGCGGCGTCTTGTACTGGATGCTGGCGTCCACCCCTTGCCGCCGGGTCTGGCCGATATTGGTGAAGAACGCCCGGTTCACCGTCACGCTGTTGACGAAAACGATGTCGTCGTCGAGATTGCTGCGGTAGAGGCCGAGATTATAGTTCAGACGGTCGTTCTCACTGATGGCGGCGGTGCCGCGCAAACCGGCCTCCACGGTGTGGGCGACGACCTGCTTCAGATCGGGGTCAGCGACGAAGAAATTGGCCAGGCTGCACGAAACATCGGGTCCCGCACAAGAAAGTTCGGCCGGCGTCGGTGCTCGGTTTGCCTCCGCGTAGCCGGCGTAGGCGGTCAGCCAGGGAGTCACTTTATAGGACAGGCCGGCCGCGGGATTGAAGCGGCTGTAGTAATGATTTCCGGTCAGGTCACCGCCGTTCTGATCATTGAGGTTGATTTCGGCTGCATTGAAACGGCCCGAGACGGTCACCGCCAGACGATCGGTCACGCTGAAGGTGTCGGCGATGAACGCGCCATAATTCGCGTCGCTGATCCCTGCCCGAACCGGAACGTTACTCCCTGGTTCGGCAATCACCGTCCCGGGGCCGATGAACACGCGGGTATCCGGCGTAATGCCCCCGATGTAGGACGCGCCGGTGAATGCGGTCTGCGCACCGTCGAAGCTGAGGCCGGCGACCAGGTGGTTGTTGAAACCCGCCACCGTTTGCGTGTCGGTCGCCTGGATCGAGGCGCCGTAGCCGTTGGTGTTCGTGGTCTGGTTGTCCAGTTCCGAATAAGCGAACGGATTGGCACCGAGGAAAGCCGGAATCACGCCGCCGCGCACGGTCGTGGCGGGGCCGCCGGAACCGGAACAAAGCAGGCCGGAGTCGTCGTCGCACGGCGTGTCGTTCGGCGCATTGCCGTTGGTCACGCGCTGCAGGAAGTTGTTGTAGTAGGTGACGCCCTGGAGCGAGACCGTGTCGCTGAGGGCCACGTTGCCGGTCAGACTCAGCTGAATGAAGGTGTTGTAGATCGCATTGGGGCCGGTGAACTGGGCAGCGGGGTCGGCGGCCAGCAGTTCCACGGGCGACGTGCCCGGACCGTTCAGCCTGGAGTTGGCCAGCAGCGCGCTGGCATGCAGTTCGCCGGCGTGGCCGCGCCAGCCGACATCGCCATAGAAGTTCTCGATGCCGGAGAATTGCAGGTCGCGCCAGCCATCCTGATGCACGCCGCTCGCCGCGACATAGACCGCGGTGTTGCCGCTCTGCTTGCCGAACTGGAAGTCGCCGCCGAACGTGCCGAAGGAGCCGCCGTGGACGTCGATCTCAGCGCCTTGATAGGTGAATCCGTTCTTGAGCCGCACGTTCAGCGCGCCGCCCAGCGCGTTCAGTCCGAAGACCGGGTTAGATCCTTCGAGATTCATCTGGTCGATCGCCAGATCCGGCAGCAGGTCGAAATTGACCGTGTCGCCAAATGCCTGGTTGAAGCGGACGCCGTTGACGTAGACGGCGAGCCCTTGCGGGGTTCCTTGCAGCGCGGATGCCTGGAACCCGTGGTAGAATATCGTCGGCTGATAGGGGTTGCCCGACGCGGAATCGACGTTGACGCCGCCAACCTCCTCATTCAGCGCGCGAACGGCATTCGGCGCGACGAGGGTACCCCCGCGCGTGAGATCGTTGCTTCTCAGTACGTTGGTTTCGGCCGGCACGGTGTCGCGGTCGACACCGGAGCCGAGCAGCGGCGAGGTTCCGATGATCGTGACCGGCGGCAGGGTGACCGACAGCGGTTCGGCTGCACCGGAGGGCGGCTGTTGTGCGCGGGCCGACACGCAGGCCAGCGCGAGAACGACCGCGCCGGCGAGCTGGCGCGCGGTGCGGCAGGGGGCGTGGCTAGTATCGCGCATCAGAGATGGGCGATCCGTCGGTTTTCGTTTGACATAAGCCCGATACGTCGCGGGTGGATTGACGTATCCGATTCACGCGACGAATCGTGGTCGCGGCGCGCCTCACGGTTCCTTGCGATCGGATATTGGGCGATCGAATATTGGGCGATCGAATATTGGGCGACCGGATACTGGCGCTTGTCGCCATTGATTTTATCCCGCTGATTCCTTGGTCCTCGATCGGGATTGTTGTCCAATCGCTTGCGGTCGCCCATGGCGCTTGTTCCCGAACACGCCGGGAAAACTTCCCGATCTTCGCGTATTGCTTGATATCGGGTAACATCTGCGCGTGGGGGAACGCTCACGACCATGTCGCTCCGCATTCGACTGATCGCGTCCATCATGATCGTGCTGCTGGTGAGCCTCTGTGTCGGGGGTGCCGCGGCTGGCTGGCATGCCGTCCGATCGGTGCGGACGGAAATGCAAGCAGCGCTCGGCGTTGGCGTGCAGACGCTCCGCAATGGCCTTGAGGGTTCGCTGGAGGCGCGCGATCCCGAGGACGAACTCGGGCGGCTGGTGCGGTCGTTTGATGGCGACCGGCATATCCGCGCCGTTCTGCGTGACGCCACGGGGCGGCTGCGCGTCGCCTCTACGCCAGCCAAGCTGGCGCCGGATGTACCGGCGTGGTTCGTTACTTTGCTTGCGCCTTCGCTCGCGCCGGTACGCCTCGACTTGGGTTCGGGAATGGGCGTGAGCGGCGCGATCACGGTCGAGCCTGATCCGCACAACGAGATCGGGGAAGTGTGGACACAGTTGCGGGACGACCTTGTCTCGGTTGGGCTCTCGTGTGGCTTGAATATGGTGCTGGTGAGCATGGTCGTGGGACGCGCGTTACGCCCGCTCGATCGGCTTTCCGCCGCACTGGCTTCATTGGGCGCTGGCGCATACGCCGTACGGGTGGAGCGTGCGGGGCCGCCTGAACTTTCGCGGCTGGCGCAGGGGTTCAACGCGATGGCCGAGCGGCTGGACGCGGCCCAGGCGCGCAACCGGCGGCTGAACGAACAGTTGCTGACCCTGCAAGAGGAGGAGCGCACGGACCTGGCCCGCGACCTGCACGATGAGGTCGGGCCATTCCTGTTCGCCATCCATCTCGACGCCGCCGCGATCGAGCAGGCTGCCGCGTCCGGCCGGATTGCCGACGTGCCGGAACGGACGCGTGCGATCCGCGAGGCGGTGGGTCATATGCAGCGCCATGTCCGAGCCATGCTGCATCGGCTGCGGCGAGCGAATCCGGTTGAGGCCGGGCTCGCCCCGGCGCTCGGTGCGCTCGTTGACTTTTGGCGCGCACGGCAGCCCGAAATCGACTTTGCGCTCGACGTGTCGGTTGATGAGAACGGCCTGGGCGATCCGGTGATGGCGGCGATCTATCGTATCGTTCAGGAAGGCTTGAACAACGCCATTCGTCATGGCCGCGCGCACCGGATCCGCATCGTTATCGAGGCCGGGGAGACGGGCGAGGTGATCGTGCGCGTCGCCGACGACGGAACCGGGCTTGCGGCGTCCAACACGTCTGGCGGGTTCGGCGTTACCGGTATGCGCGAGCGTGTCGAACGGCTTGGCGGGACGCTGCACGTGGGTGCCGGTTCGCACGGAGCGGGGCTGGTCGTGACGGCCCGATTGCCGTGCGCGGTGGGGATCGAGGAGGTGGCGTGAAGATCCTGCTTGTCGACGATCATGCGATCGTTCGCTCCGGGTTGCGGCGGCTGTTTGCGGTGCTGCCAGGGGTTCAGATCAGCGAGGCGGCGACCGGGCGCGATGCACTGGCATCGGCACGCGCCGAACCGCCGGCACTGATCGTGCTTGATCTTAATTTGCCGGGCCTGGGCGGGTTGGAACTGCTGCGGCGCCTGGTGACCGAACATCCGGACGCCCGGGTGATGGTGTTGAGCATGCACGCGGAGGCGCTGTACGCGGCACGCGCGTTGCGCGCCGGCGCCGTCGGCTATCTGAGCAAGAACGCCTCGCCCGAGGAGTTGCTGGAGGCGGTGCGGCGGGTGGCCGAGGGCGGGCGCTACATCGAGGCCGAAATCGCGCAGGGGCTGGCGCTGCAAGCGGTGGCCGAAATCGCCAATCCGATGGCGCGACTGACCGAACGCGACCTGGAGATCCTGCGTTTGCTCGGCGACGGCCAGTCCCTGTCGACCATCGCCGATGCGCTCGGCGTCAGCTACAAGACAATTGCCAACACGTGCAGTCAGATCAAAGCGAAACTCGGGGTCGCGCGAACCGTCGATCTGGTGCGGCTGTCGATCGAGGGCGGTGTGGCGTGAGGGGCTGGACCTGATTGTTTGTATGCCCATGCTTCGTATGACCATGCTTCGTATGACCATGCTTCAGTTTTCGATCATGGCCCGGATCCGCTGGGTGACGTCTTCGATTGCGAAAGGCTTGGTCAGTATCTGCAGTCCGGGTGTAAGACGGCCGTTGCCGACCACGCCGTTTTCGACGTCGCCGGTGACGAAGAGCAGCTAGAGGACCTCCCCCCTGCCCTGCAGATCGACAGTCGGCTGGATCGTATCCAGGTATTCAAGACCCGAGGCGGCTGGCGCGAAACAGCGTGTGATGGCTTCAGGTTGCAGCGATCACAGGCCCTATCGCCTTTTTGGACAAAGCGATATTCCCATAAGGCCTGGATCGGCGCCTGATCGAGCGTCCGCTCGATCCTGGGCTGTCGCGCGCGGGCGGCGCGGCGCGCAATGGTTGAAGCGGGACAGCGGGCGCAGCGTATCGCGCGTCACTCAGCCTGCGAAAATACTTTATTTGGTTACGAAATTACCTGGAGCGACCGGTGCATGGGTGCTCCGCCGCGCCCTGAAGAATTCTGAAATTTCCTGAATTTGATGTCCGATATAAAGTGACCCCGTTCTATGGTGGCCGAATGGATCCCGCCCAAGCCCCCGCGGCGATCGAATTCGGCCGTTTCAGCATTCTGCCGCACCGCCGCGAACTCCTGGTCGAGGGACGGCCGATCGAACTCGGCGGACGCGCATTCGACGTGCTGATGGTGCTGATCGAGGCATCAGGCGCCGTCGTCAGCAAGGTCGCGCTGATGAATCAGGTCTGGCCCGACCGGACTGTCGACGAGAACAGTTTGCAAGCGCAGATCTCCCTACTGCGCCGGGCTTTCCGCGCCGACCGGGATTTGATCCGCACGGTCGCCGGGCATGGCTACCAGTTCACCGGCCAGATCCGCGCGACACGGGCCGAGGGGACGACACGGGCCGAGCCGGCGACACGGGCCGAGCCGGCAGCGCCGGCGGTTACGGCTGCGGCTGCGGTTGCGGCTGAGCCGTCTCCGACACGATCGCGCCCGCCGACAAACCTGCCGGCGCCGGTTTCCGAATTGATCGGGCGCGCTGCCGACCTGGACCGGATCCTCGCCCTCTGCACCGCCCATCGCCTCGTTACGCTGACTGGTTCCGGCGGCATCGGCAAGACGCGCCTCAGCCTGGAAGTGGGACGGCGCCTGCTACCCGACACGATCGATGGGGTTTGGGTGATCGAGCTTGCGCCGCTGTCGGATCCCGAACTGGTCCCGGCCGCGGTCGCGACCGTGCTGGGGCTCAAACTCCCCGCCGGCGTGGTGTCGCCGGCCGCGGTCGCGAACGCGCTCCGCTCGAAGCAACTTCTGCTTGTGCTCGACAATTGCGAGCACGTCGTCGATGCGGCGACGCAGATGGCTGAATCGTTATTGCGCGCCAGTCCGGCCGCCCGCGTGATCGCCACCAGCCGCGAACCGCTCCGAGCGGAGGGGGAGTGGGTGTACATGGTGCCGCCACTCGAGGTTCCCGCGGAAGCCCGTCCGGATGGCGATGACCCGCTTCGCTACGGTGCCTTGCGGCTGTTCGTTGAGCGGGCGCGTGCCGGTGCCCCGGCCTTTTCGCCCGATGCACGCAGCATGGCGGCCGTCGACGGCATTTGCCGGCGCCTCGACGGTATCCCGCTGGCGATCGAGCTTGCGGCCGCGGGGATCGACGCGCTTGGGGTCGACGGTGTCGCGGCCCGGCTCGACGATTGTTTCCGGTTGCTGACCGGTGGTCGCCGAACGGCGCTGCCGAGGCATCAAACGCTCCGCGCGACCCTCGATTGGAGCTATGGCCTGCTGGCGGAGGCGGAGGCGACCATTCTGCGTCGCCTTGGCATCTTTGCCGGCAATTTCTCGCTCTCCGCCGCGATCGCGGTGGCGGACGAGGTGGCCGCTCCGCGCGTGGTCGACGTTCTTGCCGATCTGGTCGCGAAATCGCTGATCGTCGCCGACCTTCGCGGTACGGTGGCCCAATACCGCCTGTTGGACACGACCCGCCTTTACGCGCTGGAGAAACTACGGGAGCGGGGCGAATTCCAGCAGGCCGCGCGACGGCATGCCGAATATTACCGAGACGTTTTCGCGCCGGCTGAAGCCGACAGCGAGACCCGTCCGCAATCCGAGTGGCTGGCGGTCTATGGCAGTCACATCGACAATGTACGTGCCGGCCTCGACTGGGCGTTTTCCGCGGACGGGGACACCCAGATCGGCGTGACGCTCACCATCGCCGTGGTGCCGCTATGGGTCCAGTTGTCGCTATTGGGCGAGTGCCGCGAGCGGGTTCAACGGGCCCTGGCGAGCCTTGATGGCGGTGGCGGTGGAGGTGGCGGCGGCGGCGACAATGCGGCGACGGCGCGCGCGCGCATGCAACTGTCAGCGGCCTTGGGTTGGTCACTGATGTATGGGCTCGGCCGCGCCCAGGAGGCCGCCCCCGCGTGGGCGACCACATTGGCGCTGGCCGACGCGCTGGACGACGGGGACTACCGCCTGCGTGCCCTTTGGGGGTTGTGCATCGATCAATTCAACAATGGGCAGTTCCGCAAGGCGCTCGAATTTGCCCGGCGTTTCGCGGGGCTGGCGGCGACGTCCAGTGACGCCGTCGACCTCGCCATGGCCGATCGCATCCTGGCTACCGCGCTGCATTACCTTGGCGACCAGACTGCGGCCCGCGATCATATCGACCGTGCGGTCGCCCACCTCGCGCCCCTGGCGCCGCAGCCGCAGATGGTCCGATTCCGGTTAGATCTGCGGGCGTCGGCGCATTACTTCCGCGCTCGTGTTCTGTATTTGCAAGGATTTTGCGATCAGGCGTTGCGCATGGTCGACGACAATGTCGCGGAAGGGCTGGCCATCGGGCACGCGTTGACGTTGTGTAGTGTGCTGGGCCAGGGGGCATGCCCGATTTCGTTCCTGACCGGGGACCTAGACGCGGCCGCACGTTATGGCGCGATGCTGCTGGACCATACGGAGCGTCACCCGGTGCCGCTGTGGCATCTGTGGGCCCGCTGCTTCAACGGCATGGTGACGATCAAGCGCGGCGATATCGCCGGCGGTTTGAATGTTCTGCAAGGCGCGCTCCAGCATGCCGACGACACGAAATTCCTACCGCGATTCCTGCTGCCGCTGGGCGAGTTGGCTGCCTGTCTCGGCGAGGCCGGCGCGATTACGGCGGGTCTGGCGACCGCCGACGCGGCGCTGGCGCGCTGCAGGAGCCGGGATGAAGGCTGGTATCTGGCGGAACTTCTCCGCATCAGGGGCGACTTGCTGGTCCGGCCGGGTTCGGATCAGTCCGTTGCCGCGGCCGAGGACAGCTTCCGCGAGGCGTTGGAGGTGGCCCGGGCGCAGGGAGCCCTGGTCTGGGAATTGCGCGCGGCGCTGAGCCTTGCGCGGTTCAGGATGACACAGGGTCGGCGGGACGAGGCGATCGGTGTTCTCCGGCCGGTGTACGATCGGTTCACCGAGGGCTTCGGGACGGTGGATCTGCGGGCGGCGCGAACGCTGCTCGAGGCGACGGGGTCGTGAGCGCACGGCGGGGTGATCCTCCTTGATAAAAGGACAGCGGCTCCCTAGCTAGCGGGTAACCTGATCCGGGCCCCTCTGACGAGGACGACGACATGGTGTCGTCCAACCTCGTGATGTCGGATCGCCGCGTTCCGCGCCTTGTGCGTTGGGAGTCGGTCGATCTGTGGGCCCGCTGATCTGGAATCCCCACATCTACCTCTCCCGGTATTCAGTGCGCGACGCGGCTCTTGCAAGAAGGAGCTGCGATTTGGATGTCCCTGAACAGCGCCAAGTGCGCGCCCCGGCGCCGACCCGATGCCCGGGGCGAGACCACAAGCATGATCGGGAACGCCGGCTGGAATTGCTGATCCGGCGCCTGCCGCGGCGGGTGCGGGATCCGGTTCGCTGGCTGCGGCAGCCGAAGGCGCGATGGCTGCGCCTACCCGCGGGCCTGCTGCTGATCGTCGGCGGCGTCTTCAGCATTCTTCCCATACTGGGGCTTTGGATGCTGCCGCTCGGCCTTGTGCTGCTGGCGGAGGACCTGCCGCCGGTGCGCCGCGGCACCGATTCCATCCTGGCCTGGATCGAACGCCGCCGTCCGCACTGGATGGGCCTGCCTGATGCGGCTTCGCCCCCGCCCCGTGCGTCCTGACCCGTTATGTCCTGCCCCGTTTGTCCTGCCCCGTTATGTCGTGCCCCCCTATGTCGTGAAAGGAAATACCATGAATATCGACAGCTATCCTGCGAATAATGCCGGGTCTCGCGCGACCAGCATCGATACCGGACTGCGCCGCTACATGCTGGCGGTCTACAATTACATGGCCCTGGGCCTTGGCCTGACCGGCGTGGTCGCCGCGATCGCGGTCAGCAGCGGTTTCTACCAGCAGATCGTTGGCACGCCGCTGATCTGGCTGGTGATGCTGGCGCCGCTCGCGGCCGTGCTGTTCCTGAGTTTCCGCATTGACCGCATCAGCTTTTCCACCGCGCAGGCGGTGTTCTGGCTCTACGCGGGATTGATGGGCCTGTCGCTCGCCGGCATTCTGCTGGTCTATACCGGCACCAGCGTCGCGCGCGTATTCTTTATCAGTGCCGGCACCTTCGCGGCCATGAGCCTGTATGGATATTCCACGCGCCGGGACCTGTCCCGCTTCGGGGCATTCCTGTTCATGGGCCTGGTCGGCATCATCCTGGCGAGCGTGGTGAACATCTTCGTCGCGTCCAGCATGCTGCACTTCGTCATCTCGGTGGTCGGCGTGCTGGTATTCACCGGCCTGACTGCCTACGATACGCAGCGCATCAAGGAGATTTACTTCAGCGGCAGCGGCGGCACCGAACTGGCGAAGCTGGGACTGATGGGTGCGCTGACGCTGTATCTCGACTTCATCAACCTGTTCGTGATGATCCTGCAACTGACGGGCGAGCGGCGCGAGCGCTGATCGGCTTGTGGTAAAGGACCGTTGATCGCCATGGAATGGCTGCTGGATCCGCATCTCTGGGCGAGCTTCGTCACGCTGTCGGTGCTGGAGATCGTGCTGGGCATCGACAACCTGGTGTTCGTGGCGTTGCTCGCCGGCCGGCTGCCGCGGGAACAGCAGGGCAAGGCGCGCACGACCGGCCTTGTCCTGGCGCTTGGGACGCGGCTGGCCCTGCTTGGTTCCATCGCCGTCCTGGTGCACCTGACGGAACCGGTCGTGTCGTTGCGCGGGTGGACGTTCTCCTGGCGCGACCTGGTGCTTCTCGCCGGTGGCGGCTTCCTGCTGTTCAAGGGCACGCGGGAGATCCACCTGCGGGTCGAAGCCGACGAGGAGCACGAGGCGGCAGGCGGCCGGAAGGCCGGCATGGTCGGCACGATCGCGCAGATCGTTTTGTTCGATATCGTGTTCTCGCTCGACAGCGTGATCACCGCGGTCGGCATCGCCGAGGACATCCGGGTGATGGTGGCGGCGATCGTGGTGGCGATGATATTGATGCTCGCCGCGTCGAAGCCGCTGGCCGTGTTCATCGACCGCCATCCGACGGTGAAGATGCTGGCGCTATCGTTTCTGTTGCTGATCGGCATGATGCTGGTTGCAGATGGCTGCGGTTTTCATGTTCCACGCGGCTACGTCTATGTCGCCATGGGTTTCTCGGTGCTGGTGGAGAGTCTCAATCTGCTGGCAGAACGGCGGCGGCGGACGAAACGGGACGCCATGCAACAGAGTTTGCAGGCGCCGTCGCGCGGTCCGGCGCGATGAGGATGGGCGCACCGGAGGCGCGGCATCCGCTGATCGAGCGTGTTGTCGAGCGGGCACTCTTCGCCAGCCGCTGGCTGCTGGCGCCAATCTATGTTGGCCTCGCCGCGGGGTTGCTGGTCCTGCTGATCAAGTTTGCCCAGCGCACGATCGCGTTGCTGGCCCATGTGCTGACCACGGACGGCGACAACACCATTGTCGGGATCCTGGCGCTGGTCGACCTGGCGCTGATGGGCAGCCTGGTGGTGATGGTGATGTTCGCCGGCTACGAGAATTTCGTTTCGAAGCTGGACCTGGCGGGTCACGAGGACCAACCTGGCTGGATGGGCCATGTCGGTTTCGGCGATCTGAAGCTGAAGTTGATGGCCTCGATCGTTGCGATCTCCGCGATCCATGTGCTGGAGCGCTTCATGAACGTGGAGCACCTTACTGATCGTGAACTTGGCTGGAGCGTCGGGATCCACCTGGCGTTCGTCGCGTCTGGCCTGCTGCTGGCGTTGATGGACCGCCTGACCGGCAAGGCGCCGGACTGACCGCCTGCGCGCGGATGCTGCCGCGAACCGGAGGAGGATGCGTCCGATGAGAGGCTCGTTCCTGATTCTTCCGATGCTGCTGTTCGGTGCGGGTGGCCGCACCCGCGGGACCGGGTCAGCCTGCGGGCCGCCGCCGGAGCCGCGCGCCCGTCCGCGGGGCCCGGGTCGGGATCAAGTTTCCGTTACCGAATGTAACGTAGCGTATCAGGACACCGCGCGGCAGGGCACAATCGCCGGCACGCAGGTTGATTTGCGCGGCACGCCAAAGCCAAACGTCAAAGCAACAAACGGGGAGGCCATTATGAACTCAGCCACATCCATGACCGCAGCCGTCGATGAACTGGCGAAGATTTTTTCCGGCAGGCTTCTCCGGCCGGATGACGCCCGCTACGAGGCGGCCAGAAAGGTGCATAACGGCCTGATCGACAAGCGGCCGGCGGTTATTGCGCAATGCCGCGGGCTCGCCGACATCGCCGATGCGGTGAAGATGGCGCGCGACCAGACGCTTGAGGTCGCGGTCCGCGGCGGCGGCCACAACGTTGCCGGGCGGTCGGCCATAGAGGGCGGCATGATGATCGACCTGTCGGAGATGACCGGCATTCATGTCGACCCGGCGGCCCGCGAAGCCCGCGCGCAAGGTGGTCTCACCTGGAACCTGTTTAACCGGGAGACGCAGATTCAC
>DATARX010000086.1:0-10478 GCA_036263955.1 Rhodopila sp. | reverse complement strand
GGCATTGATGGAAGACGATCAGAAGCAGCGGCCGGATAGCCTGCTGCCCTATGAGAAATGGATCGAGGAGGCGCTACGCCACGTGGTGGCGCAGGCGATCGAGCACGTGGCGGTCCAGGGCCTGCCCGGCGGCCACCATTTTTACATCACCTTCCGCACCAGCCATCCCGGCGTCGAACTGCCGCAGCGGGTCCGCGCGCAGTATCCGCAAGAGATGACCATCGTCCTGCAGCATCAGTTCTGGGATCTTGGCTTCAACCGCGAAACCCAGGCGATCCAGGTCGGCCTGTCGTTCGGCGGCGTGCCGTGCAAGCTGGTTATCCCGCTGGAAGCGGTCGTGGAGTTCGCCGACCCGCATATCCGCTACGGCCTGCGCTTCCAGACAGCGGAAACCGAGGCTGAAGACGCGCCGCCACCAGAACCGGAGGAACCGGAACCGCCGGCCGCGAAGGACTCCGAACCGGGTCAGGTGGTCAGCCTGGATGCGTTCCGCCGCCGTTCACCCCAAGACTGAAGGACTCGCCCGTGGACGCTCAGCGGCCGGCCAACTTTCTGTATTCCCCGATGTTCCCGCTGGCGGAAGGCACGACGCCCTGGCGCAAGCTGCCGATCGAGGGTGTCCGGACCATCACGGTCGAGGGCAAGACGGTTCTGCGCATCGCGCCCGAGGCGCTGAGTGAACTGGCGGTTCGGGCTTTCCATGATGTCTCGCATCTGCTGCGACCGGCGCACCTGGCGTCGCTGCGGGCGATCCTGGACGACCCGGAAGCGTCCTCCAACGATCGGTTCGTGGCGTTGGACCTGCTGAAGAATGCCAACATCGCCGCCGGCGGCGTGCTGCCGATGTGCCAGGATACCGGCACCGCCATCGTGTTCGGCAAGAAGGGCCAGCGCGTCTGGGTCGACGGCGACGAGGAAGAGGCGCTGTCCTGGGGCGTGCATCGCACGTTCACCGAGACCAATCTGCGGTATTCGCAGATGGCGCCGCTGTCGACGTTCGAGGAGGTCAACACCGGCAACAACCTGCCGGTGCAGTTCGACATCATGGCCGCGCCGGGTGAGCACCACGCTGACGAATTCTCGCTGATGTTCGTCGCCAAGGGCGGCGGCAGCGCCAACAAGACCTTCCTGTTCCAGGAAACCCGGGCGATCCTGTCGCCGGCGACGCTGGCGAAGTTCCTCGAGACGAAGATGAAGACGCTGGGGACATCGGCGTGCCCGCCGTATCACCTGGCGATCGTCATCGGCGGGACCTCCGCCGAGATGACGCTGAAGACGGTGAAGCTGGCGTCGACGAAATGGCTGGATGGGCTGCCGACCAAAGGCGACAAATCGGGGCATGCGTTCCGCGACCTGGAGCTGGAAAAGCAGGTGCTGGAGATTTCCCGCAATATCGGCATCGGTGCGCAGTTCGGCGGTAAATACTTTTGTCACGACGTGCGGGTGGTGCGGCTGCCGCGGCATGGCGCCTCGCTGCCGGTTGGGATCGGTGTTTCGTGCAGCGCGGACCGGCAGATCATGGCCAAGATCACGCCGGAGGGGGTGTTTCTGGAGCAGTTGGAAACCGATCCGGCGAAATATCTGCCGGAGACGACCGACACGCATCTCGGTGACGACTCGGTGGCGATCGACCTCAATCGGCCGATGGCCGAGATTCGGGCGGAATTGTCGAAGCATCCGGTGAAGACGCGCCTGTCGCTGACCGGCACGATGGTGGTGGCGCGCGACATTGCGCATGCCAAGCTGAAGGAGCGGCTGGATAACGGCCTGCCGTTGCCCGATTACCTGAAGAATCATCCGGTTTATTATGCCGGCCCGGCGAAGACCCCCACCGGCATGGCGACCGGCAGTTTCGGCCCTACCACGGCGGGCCGGATGGACAGCTATGTCGCGGAATTCCAGGCGGCGGGCGGATCGCTGGTGATGCTGGCGAAGGGCAATCGCTCCAAGGCCGTCAAGGATGCCTGCAAGGCGCATGGCGGCTTTTACCTCGGCAGCGTCGGCGGCCCGGCGGCGCGGCTGGCGCAGGACTGCATCCGCAAGGTCGAGGTGCTGGAGTTCCCCGAACTGGGGATGGAAGCGGTGTGGCGGATCGAGGTCGAGAATTTCCCGGCATTCATCGTCATGGACGACAAGGGCAACGACTTCTACGACGGTCTTGGCTGATGCGCTTCACCATCGACCGCATCGATCATATCGTCATCAACTGCAAGAGCGTGGAGATCAGCGCGGCCTGGTATCAGCGGGTGCTGGGGATGGAGCGCGAGGATTTCGGCGCGGATCACCGCACGGCGCTGAAATTCGGCGGGCAGAAGATCAACCTGCGTCCGACCGATGCGGATGTCGGCTCCTGGCCGACGGGCGTTTGCGTCGAACCGGGTGCCACGGATGTGTGTTTCATCACCGCGGTGCCGCCGGATGAGGTGATCGGGCATCTCCATGACAACGGCGTGCAGATCCTCCAGGGACCGGTGGAAAAGGCCGGTGCGCTTGGGCCGGTTACATCGGTGTACTGCCGCGATCCGGACGGCAATTTGATCGAGATTTCGTCCTACCAGTCGCGATAACAGGATGCGGGCTTGTCCGCTGCACTCTGAGGGCTGTTTCGCTGCGAACCGCCTGATGGTGGAGCGGCCGGATTGCGTCCGGCCATGACCGAAGGTTCGGGGCAGGCGCCCGAGCGGGCAAATGAAGCCGGCGGGGCCCTGACCTTGGCCGACTTCGACTACCACCTCCCCGCTGACCGCATCGCGCACGAGCCCGCTCGGCCGCGCGACTCTGCGCGGATGCTGCACATCCATGCCGACGGGGTGTCCGACCTGACGATCCGCGACCTGCCGTCGCTGCTGCGGCCGGGCGATCTGCTGGTCGCCAATGACACGCGGGTTTTCCCGGCTCAGCTTCAGGCTACGCGTGGCGGCGCGCGCATCGGCATTACCTTGGACCGGCCGCGGGCCGACGGCGCCTGGAAAGCGCTCGCCCGCAACGGCCGCCGGCTGCGGGTCGGCGATACGCTGGCGATCGAAGGGGCGGGCGCGCTGACCGCCCGCGTCACCGACAAGGCCGAGGATGGCAGCATCGGCCTGGCGTTCAACCAGGACGGCGACGCCCTGATGCAGGCGTTCGAGCAAGCGGGGGCACTGGCGCTACCGCCGTACATCCACCGGCCCGACGGTCCGACCCAGGCGGACGCGACGGACTACCAGACGGTGTTCGCGCAACGCCAGGGGGCGGTCGCGGCGCCGACCGCCGGACTGCATTTCACGCCGGCGTTGCTCGATCGGCTTGAGGCAGCCGGCGTGCGCCGCGTTACCGTGACGCTGCATGTGGGTATCGGCACGTTCCTGCCGGTGCGGGTCGATCGGGTCACCGACCATCGCATGCATGCCGAACGGGGCGAGATTGGTGCGGAGACGGCCGAAGCGATCAACCGGACGAAGCGCGACGGGGGGCGGATCGTGGCGGTTGGAACCACCAGCCTGCGGCTGCTGGAAAGCGCGGCCCAGGCCGATGGAACCATGCGGCCATTCCTGGGTGAGACGTCGTTGTTCATCCTACCCGGATACCGGTTCAAGGCGGTGGACCGGCTGGTGACGAATTTCCATTTGCCGCGTTCGACGCTGCTGATGCTGGTGTCGGCATTTTCGGGGCGGGAGCGGATGTTGGCGGCCTATGCGCACGCGGTGGCGGCTGGCTACCGGTTCCATTCCTATGGCGACGCGTGCTTTCTGGAACCGGCCATCGGATCGATCGCGGGCTAGCACATTGTTTTAGCGGGCATCTTCACCCGCTCAGGTATGCAGTCTGAGCGGGATCTGCCCTAGCGTGCCCGAAGTTCGCCTTAGCATGCGGCGAACGTAGGGATGGACAGGCCACTGAAAACAAAGGGTTCGTGTCGTGGAGCTGAGGCTCGGCGACGATGGCGAACTTTGGCTTCGCGGCGCTAGCCGCCCTCGGCGGCCCAGCGCGGCGCTTGCCGGCGCACCCAGTCGGCATCGAGCCGCATGTCCGGTTCAACCACGCGCAGCGGCGGGGCGATAAGCTGCGCCACGACCTCCGGCCAGGCGTGCGTCAATCTTGCGAGTGGCACCTGGGCGGTTGCGACGCATCGATCGCTGAGAGCGGGTCCGAGGTGGGGCCAGCGGCCGTCCGGGTCGAACAGTTCGCGGCCCGCGAGGCCCCACCATTCGCAACGGAAAGCGACCCGGCGCACGCCGGCGAACAGCCGCGCGAAGGTGCGTGCGTGGCAGGCCAGTTCTGCGACGTCCTGGGTCAGGACGTCGGGGCTGAGATAGGTGCCGGGCCGCACCGGCGGCAGGCTGTCGGGCTGGCTCTGGTCCTCTGCGTACGGCCGGACGATGGTGGCCAGGCCACGCGGCGACACGCGCCAGAAATCCGCGGTTTCGCCGGGGTTGCGGGCACGTAGCCAAGCGGCCTCCAGGAAATCCACGTCATTGTCGCCGCTGGCCGGATCCAGCACGAAGCGCGCCTGGACGCCGCGGCGATAGGGCGGATCGAACATGTTCCAGCCGGAGCGGAAATGCGTCTGCACCTCGAACACCGTGCGGCGCAGTCGTTCGGGAAGCTGGGCGTGCTCCAGCATTTCCGGGCGCACCAGTTCGAAGGCGTAGGACAGCGCATAGTGGCAGCGGGCGAGGCGTTCGGCCACCGGGCTGCGCGGGACCAGGGCCTGGAAGGCGGCGCGGGCGGCATGGTGCCAGGTTTGCAGGCGTTGTGCGGTGTCCGGTGCCGGGGAGCGTCCTTCGATCGACGCGTCCAGCATGCTCAGCAGCGCTTCGCGGTCACGGCGGACACAGCGCCGGATCAGCGGCGCCCAGTCCTGCGATACTTCGATCCGGGCGCTGTGCGGGCAGGGCACGCCAAGCCATTGCCCGGCGGTGAGCGGCCCGTGCTTACGCACATAATAGGCACCGCGCTCGATCAGCCTTTTGCCGTCGACCAACGGGCCGTCCTGGCGGACGCCGATCGGCGTGGTGCCGTGGCCGCCGACGCGGATGACCGAGTGAACGGCGCCCATTGATGACATTGCCGTAACGACATCGCAGCGGACCGGCGGGTCGAGATAGGTTTGGACGATCGCCCGCACACGCTCGATGGTGCAGTTTGTCCGGAACGGGTCAGTATCGTCCGGCACGAGCGTCTGCTCATTGAAGCCAAATACGACGAAGCCGCCACCGTGATTGGCCAGTGCGGCGATATCGCGAGCGAGTTCGGCGCGATCCTCGGCGTGGTCCAGGTTACGCCAGCCCTTGTATTCGATTTCGAGCGACCGACAGGGCGCATCGACCAGGTCCTGGATGTCGCCGGGTGCGGCCGGCTCAAACGTGGCGTCCTCGGGGCCAGTGGACGGAAGGTCCAGCGGGTAAGCATCGTTAGCGGGAAGCGGGGGCGCTAGAGCTTCGGACATGGGCCGCACGATCAGGAGGTGTTGTTGCAGGTGTAGCAAACCCCGGGGGCTGAACACACGAAAATATGTGCCCGGGATTAGGACTTTTCAGCAATCGTGTCCTGGCCGCATCGGTCTGATCTGGGCGTTGTCGTTGCAGATGCGAATAACGCCTGGCGCGTTGGCGTCGCATTCCAGGCAGCCGGCCTCATCGAGGAGAGGATGAAGAGGTCTATTTGGCGAAAGATAAATATAGGCGCAAGGCTTGCTGGCGACTTTGATAATCCATATGAAACGAGTAATTCGCAGCGCAGGGGCCGTCGTGTCCAGGGTGCGCCACGGTTGGGGGAGGAGCGTCGGCTCCTCCCACCGAAGCCGTCAGGCTGCCTCGGCCAGTTGCCCGTTGATCACCAGGCCGCTGGGGTCAGCCGCCACGTGCACGGTCTCGCCTTCCTTGATGCTGCCCTCCAGGATCATTCCGGCCAGCGGATTCTGCAGCGACCGCTGGATCACCCGCTTCAACGGCCGAGCGCCGTAGGTGCTGTCGTAGCCTTCGGCCGCAAGCCAATCCAGGGCGCTGCCGTCCACGTCCAGCCCGATCTTCCGATCGGCCAGCAGCTTGCGCAGCCCGGCCAATTGGATTTCCACGATCGCGGCCATGTCGGTGCGCTGCAACCTGCGGAACAGCACGATTTCGTCCAGCCGGTTGAGGAACTCAGGACGGAAGTGCTGGCGGACGATGTTCATCACCTCGCCCTGAACCATCGTCGTGGGCTCACCTTCCTTCTGGTGCGCCAGCACGTCGCTGCCGAGGTTGGAGGTTAGCACGATGATGGTGTTCTTGAAGTCGACGGTCCGCCCTTGCCCATCGGTCAACCGTCCGTCGTCGAGCACCTGCAGCAGGATGTTGAACACATCCTCATGCGCCTTCTCGACCTCGTCGAACAGGATCACCTGGTACGGACGACGGCGGACGGCTTCGGTCAGGACGCCGCCTTCGTCATAGCCGATATAGCCGGGGGGCGCGCCGATCAGGCGGGACACGGCGTGCTTCTCCATGAACTCGCTCATGTCGATGCGCACCATCGCCTTGTCGTCGTCGAACAGGAACGACGCCAGCGCCTTCGTCAGTTCGGTTTTGCCGACGCCGGTCGGGCCAAGGAACAGGAAGCTGCCGATCGGCCGGTTCGGATCCTGCAATCCGGCCCTGGCGCGGCGGACGGCGTTGGCGACGGCTTTCAGCGCGTCTTCCTGTCCGATCACCCGCTGGCGCAGCGAGTCTTCCATCCGGATCAGCTTGGCCCGCTCGCCCTCCAGCATTTTGTCCACCGGCACGCCGGTCCACCGCGAAACGACGGCGGCGATGCTTTCCTCGGTTACCGCCTCATTCACCAGCTTGCCGTCGGAGGATTTTTCCAGTTGCCGCTCGATCTCGGGGATGACTTTGTGCAGGAGTTCGCCGGCCCGGGTGTAGTCGCCGCGGCGCTGTGCCACTTCGGCTTCGGAACGGGCCTGGTCGAGCTGTTCCTTGAGCTTCTGGGTGTCCTGCACCTGTTCCTTTTCGGTCTTCCAGGTGGCGGTCATGGCGTTGGACCGGTCTTCCAGATCCGCCAGTTCCTTCTCCAGCCTTTCCAGACGGTCCTTTGAGGCCGGGTCGGTTTCCTTCTTCAGCGCCTCCCGTTCGATCTTCAACTGGATTACCCGGCGATCGAGTTCATCCAGTGCTTCGGGTTTCGAATCGACCTGCATGCGCAGGCGGCTGGCGGCTTCGTCGATCAGGTCGATCGCCTTGTCGGGCAGGAACCGGTCGGTGATGTAGCGCTTTGACAATGTCGCCGCGGCCACCAGGGCCGCGTCGGCGATCCGCACGCCATGGTGGAGTTCGTACTTCTCTTTAATGCCACGCAGGATGCTGATCGTATCCTCGACCGATGGTTCGCCCACGAAGACGGGTTGGAAGCGGCGGGCCAGAGCCGCGTCCTTCTCCACATGCTTGCGGTACTCGGTCAGCGTGGTCGCGCCGATGCAGTGCAGCGTGCCGCGGGCGAGTTCCGGCTTGATCAGGTTGGAGGCGTCCATGGCGCCGTCGGCCCGGCCGGCGCCGATCAGGGTGTGCATCTCATCGATGAACAGAATCACCTGGCCCTGGGCGTCCTCGATTTCCTTCAGTACCGCCTTCAGCCGTTCCTCGAACTCACCGCGATACTTCGCGCCGGCGACCATGGCGCCGAGGTCGAGCGAGAGAAGCTGCTTGCCCTTCAGCGCCTCCGGCACGTCGCCGTTGACGATGCGCAGCGCGAGGCCCTCGACGATCGCGGTCTTGCCGACGCCGGGTTCGCCGATCAGCACCGGGTTGTTCTTGGTGCGGCGTGCCAATACCTGGATGGTGCGGCGGATTTCTTCGTCGCGACCGATCACCGGGTCGAGTTTTCCTTCCCGGGCGACAGCGGTGACGTCGCGGGCGTATTTCTTCAAGGCGTCGAAATTGGACTCCGCGTTCGGGCTGGTGACCTTGCGTCCCTTGCGCACGTCGTTGAGCGCTTTCTCCAGCGCCTGCGGGGTGACGCCCGCGGCCTTCAAGGCGCGCGCGGCAGGGGTGCTCGATTCAGCAATGGCGACCAGCAGGCGATCCTGTGCCACGTAGTCGTCGCCGGTTCGGGTGGCGGCCTGCTGTGCGGCATCCAGGATGCGGAGCAGTTCCGGCGTCAGTTGTGGCTGGCCCGCGCCGCCGCCACTGACCTTGGGCTGGCGGGCCACTTCCGCGTCGTTGGCGGCGGCGGCCGCTTTCGGGTCGCCCCCGGCGGCGCGCATGAGGCCGGCGGCGGCGCCTTCCTCATCATCCAGCATGGCCTTCAGCAGGTGTTCCGGGGTGATTCGCTGGTGGAACTCGCGGATTGCGATTGTGCTGGCCGCCTGGAGAAAACCCTGGCAGCGTTCGGTGAGTTTCTGAATATCCATGACATGTCCCTTTCGGCAGGCGACAGCCAGTTCATGCCCCTTCAAGCAGGCGACATAAACTGGCTTTGCCGAGGGAAGTGGGGCGGGGCAGACTGGCGCTCAAGGGGGTATTTGCGATGCGAATCGAATATCTGTACCGCTATCCGGTCAAAGGGTTGACCGCCGAAGCCTTGGAACAAGCCGATGTCGAGGCGGGCGGCGCCATTCCATGGGACCGGGCCTTCGCACTGGCGCAGGGGGATTCGGGCTTCGATCCCGCCAATCCGGCGTGGCTGCCCAAATGGAACTTTCTTTGCCTGATGAAGCACGCCAGGGCAGCCTTGCTGTTCAGCGTGTTCGACCCTGGCTCCAAGCTTCTGCGAATCCGAGCGCCGGACGGCAGTGGGATCGAGGCGAACGCGATGACCAAGACAGGGCAGGAGCGGATCGCGGCATTCCTGATTGCGTATATGGGTGAGGAGGCCAGGGGTCGTCCGAGCTTCCACCACGTTCAGGGGCATGTGTTCGGTGACCAGAAGACCCCGGTCATCAGCCTGAACAATCTGGCCAGCTTGCGCGACTACGAAGCCAAGGTCGGTGCGCGTCGGCATCGCCGCCGCTTCAGGGCCAATATCTGGTTCAGCGGGGCGCCGGCCTGGGCCGAACGCGAGTGGATCGGGCGGGAGATCCAGGTGGGTGGCGCGGTGTTGCGGGTCGTGAAGGGCACGACCCGTTGTCCCGCGACCGAAGTCAATCCGGAGACCGGGGCACGGGATGCCGATCCTGTCGCCGAGCTTCGTTCCCTGTACGGCCATGTCGAGCTCGGAATCCACGCCGAAGTCATCGACGGTGGCCGGTTTTCTATCGGTGACGCAATGGAACTGCTGGAACCGTAAGTAGAAACATTAACTTATGTTGCCAATTCGAATGATAAACGTGATCACTAATTTTTGAAATTGACGTTGATACCTGACAAACCCGTCAGATATGAAATCACTGTTTCCTCCCCTCAACTTGGCCGCGGGGGTTAGCTCCCGCGGCGCTCTTTTTACAGGGGTTTACCATCGGAGGAGGCTGTACAGAAGGTTGTATGTTTTAATGATCGACATCATTACTCCGCGCAGGAGAGTAACGGCCCGCGCCGTGGCGAAGCGTCTCGGAGGCCGGTTCGAGGCATCGAGACCATACGCGGTTACCGTGTTTATCGTGATGAGTCTGCTCACGCTGTGGGCTGGGATTTGCGCTCGGTGATCGCGGTCTTTGATGTATGGTCCGATGGCCGGCTCCGCATCGGGGGGTCGCAGAGCCGGCCGCCGACCAAACAGAGTGTGGGGACCACTCCGTAGCTATTTTTTAGAAGGTGTGGCGCGCAAAGGCAAGATTTATTTTCCAATAATCAGGACAAAAAAGATACCATTGTGTGTCTGACATCTTATTGTATGCATCAGATCTTTTTTCATACGCCCCTTCGGGCCCGATGCCACCCGGTTCGGATACCCAGCCCGCACAGGATCCGCGCTACAGGCGCCGTTTAACATGCAGCACGCCTGCTTCGCGGAGTGCATCGATTTCGGCCTCGGTGTAGCCATGCTGCGTCAGCACCTCGGTCCCGTGCTCATTGAATTTCGGTGGCGGCCGCCGCGTGCCGCCTTTGGTCCGGCTGAACTTGATCGGCGTCCCGATGCCCTTGTACCAGTCCAGTTCGGTCACCATCTCCCGATGCGCGGTATGCGGGGCGGCGGTCGCTTCATCCACCGGCAGCACCGGCCCGGCCGGCACGCCCGCTCGGATCAGGCGCAACGACAGTTCCTTGCCGTCCTGGTCGGCGAAGGCGGCGGCCAATGCCAGTGTCAGCGCGACGCGATTGACATTGCGTTCGCCATTGTTGGCGAAGCGCGGATCGTCGGCCAGTTCCGGCCGGCCGATGATTTCGGCCAGTTTGCGAAACTGCCCGTTATTGCCGCTGGCGAGGAAGATCTCACAGGTCCTGGTTGGATATTTGTCGTAGGGGACCAGGTTGGGATGCGGATTGCCGGTGCCCGCCGGACGCTTGCCATTGAGGAAGTAATTCGCCGCCTGCGGGTGCAGCAAGGCCATGCCGCAGTCATACAGCGTCATGTCCAGGTATTGGCCC
>DATARX010000058.1:0-2298 GCA_036263955.1 Rhodopila sp. | reverse complement strand
GAGCCTCTCCCAGCTAAAACTTCCAGTCAAAGTCATCGTCTTCAACAACGGGTCGCTCGGTTTCATCGAACTGGAACAGAAATCCTCCGGATTTCTCAATGCCGGAACGGAACTGATCAATCCGAACTTCGCCGCCATGGCGCAAGCCATCGGCATCAAGGGCGTGCGCATCGAAGATCCCGCCGAGGTGGAAGAAAAGCTGACCGAGGCACTGGCCCACCCTGGTCCCGTCCTCGTCGACGCGGTCGTCAATCGCATGGAACTGGCCATGCCGCCAAAGGTCACCACCGAAATGGCCAAGGGCTTCACCCTCTATATGCTGAAGGCCGTCCTCAGCGGCCGCGGCGACGAAATCGTCGAACTCGCCCGCACCAACCTGCGGCGGTAATCCTGTTCGGCCGTCCGGATCCCCGCATCCGGGCGGGCGGACGAACGCGCCCGTTCAATCGGACATCCTGATTGATCCGATCAGACTTCACCGTTGGATGGCAACGAAGCCAGACCGCATGTTCAGGACATCGAATGCGCGAGGTTTCAATGTCCGATTCCACCCAATGCCGCTCCTCACCGGCTCCGACAATCCTGATGCGTAACGTCCGCCAGGGCGGCGCTATCCTCCAGCGCCTGCTTCCCGGCATCCTGCTCTGTCTGGCCGTTACGCTCACGGCGAAGTTGCTGGAGCAGATCGAAGCCGCATGGTTCGGCGGCGCCTGGCTGGAGGCGCTGGTTCTGGCGATCCTCGTCGGCACCGCGGTGCGTACCACCTGGACTCCCGGTGCCCGCTGGTTCGCCGGCATCAACTTCAGCGCCAAGACCCTGCTCGAAATCGCCGTCTGCCTGCTCGGCGCCTCCGTCAGCGCCCGCACGATCATGGCCGCGGGTCCTGCGCTGTTGTTCGGGATCGCCGCCGTCGTCGCCCTTGCCATCCCCACCAGCTTCGCCATCGGCCGCCTGCTCGGTCTGCCACACCGCATGGCGATCCTGGTTGCGTGCGGAAACTCCATCTGCGGCAACTCCGCGATCGCCGCTGTCGCCCCGGTGATCGGCGCGGATGGTGAGGATATCGCCGCCTCCATCGCCTTCACCGCCGTGCTCGGCGTCATCGTCGTCCTGATCATGCCGCTGATGCCCGCGCTGCTGCACCTCACCACCCTGCAGGGCGGCGAACTGGCCGGCCTGACCGTCTACGCCGTGCCGCAGGTTCTGGCGGCCACGGCATCGCTTGGTGCCGCGTCCATGCACATGGGCACATTGGTCAAGCTGGTGCGGGTCTTGATGCTTGGCCCGGTCGTGTTCGGCCTGTCACTGCTGACCCGCCTCTTTCGCGACGAACCCGATGAGGCCCCCCCGAACGTCACCGCAGGTGATCGGCCCGCTGCTGGTCGCCTGCCGCTGCATCGGCTGGTGCCGTGGTTTATCGTCGGCTTCCTCGGCCTCGGCGCCCTGCGCTCCGCCGACCTGATCCCGCACGAAGCGCTGGGGCCCGCCTCGGTGCTGGCGAGCCTGCTTACGGTCATCTCGATGGCCGCGCTCGGGCTTGGCACCGACCTGAAGGTAGTGGCGAGGGCAGGGGGGCGCGTGACCGCCGCGGTGACACTCTCACTGCTGGTGCTGGGGGCGATCAGCCTCGGTCTCATCTGGATCCTCGGTGTCGCCCCTCGCTGACACTCAGCTTACGCTGGGATGACCCGTTCCGTCGCCAGTCCGCGGCAATCCATCTCGTATTCCAGGCCGATCACCGGCGGCCGGCAGAACTGCCAGGTCAGCCCATGCCGAGCGGCGCCGCGTGCCACGATCTCGGTTCCCAGGAAGGGGTACAGATCGTGCACCGTATAGACCTGCACCGCTGTTGTCGAACCCCAGGTGGCGCCCAGCGCCGCCATTCGGCTCTCCATCACCCCCAGCACGTAGCGTCCCTTCTCGGCCATCGCGTCAGCGTCGGTCTCGCCGTAGCGCACGGTCTTATTGCGATACGGGCCGGTGCCCTCCTGCGACTCGCCGCTGCCGGCGATGACGAACGAATGCGGAGCCCCGGGCGCCGGCGTCACATAAGAAAACGCATGGAAACTCGGCGTCGCGGGCGGCGCGATTTCCGGACAGACATTGCTGCGCGCCACCGGATTGCGGTCGTTCGCAACGATCCCCCAGCGCTCCAGGGTCCCGACATAGGTCCGGTTGAACGCAATGAATCCCTCATCGGTGAACGGCGCGGGGGAGCGTAGTTCACAGGCGCAGAACGCGGTCAGGGGCAGGGCGGCATCCCGCAGGAACGCTTCGATCCGCTGGAATCCCTCGACC
>DATARX010000038.1:0-18562 GCA_036263955.1 Rhodopila sp. | reverse complement strand
GTCCTGACGCACAATGCCCGCGAGCCGATCGTAATGGAGGGCGGCACCACGTTCCACTTCGTCACGGATGGGATCCACGCCGCGCTCGAGCGCGCACGCAGCGCCGCGGGAGCACGTGACGTCAAGATCGGAGGTGGCGTCTCGACCGTTCGCCAATACCTGCAGGCCTGCTTGATCGATGAACTGCACTTTGCGCTTTCGCCTGTCCTGCTCGGACGAGGCGAGGCGATGTTCGAGGGCTTGGATCTCCCTGCCTTGGGCTACCGTGTGATGAAATCCACTGCAACAGACCTCGCGACGCACGTCGTGCTCGGGCGCTAGTAGAGCGAATAAACGTCCGCTTCTGCAGGTTCGTCGCCGGATAGCTGTTGGGCGGCAAGCCACCCACTGCGGTCCTAGCCGGTTGCGGGCCCGCCAGCGTGGCCAGGGCGCTGCGGCGTTGCCCTACGCGCGAGAACGGGTGTTATCGCGCGTAGGGCAGGAAAATTGCAGGAATTCCAATGGTGCCGACCGCTTTGGACCGGAACCCAGCTTTCGCCCGTCGCCGTGCCGGGTCTGCCATCAAACAGGCGTACCGGCGGGGCGCCTGTTTGATGGCAGACCCGTGAGCACCAGACATATTGCCTTCGGCACACACGACGGCCTCGTTCTTCGGCCTCGACCTACGCTCCCGCAAAGAGAGTTGCCACGTGGGTTTGCCAGTGCACAAGCGCCGCGATCACTTCCGGCGCGAAGTCGTGCCGATCATAGATCCGTTCCAATGCACTGCGTCCGCTGACATGGTTCAGTGCGGCCTCGGCATGGTCACGCGACACCCCGAGCCGGGTCATACCCGTGCGTGCGGTCCGGCACAGGTCATGCCAGCGCCATCCTGTTACGCCCGCTGCCTTATCCAATCGCGCTTTTAGCTTGGAGAAGCCCCGCAACCCGTTGCCGTCGATATCTCCGAGTAGGCGCCAGCGCGATCCTGCAGTTGCATCGTGCGGTGGCCAAACGGCTTGCAAATCAGAAATCAGCACAGGATGGAGTGGGAGAACGATGCCGCAGCCATTCTTGGTCCTGGCGCCCGGGATCGACCATCTGCCGGCGTCCAGATCGATCTCGCCGGTGGAGATGTCGGCGACCTCCAACTCGCGCGCGGCGGTCATCACCAATAGCCGGACAAGTACCCGCATTTTCACCTTCATGCCTTCGGTTGCTTTCCAAACCTTCAGCAGTTCAGCATCCGTTAGCATCCGCTCTCGCGCTGCAACCGGCGGGGCAATGACCGCCAGACCCTTTCGTGGCAGCAAGGGCAGCGGTATCCAGCCGTGTGCTTCGGCATAGTTCAGGAAGGATGCGGCCGTACGGTATAACGTGCTTCCGACGCCCGGCGTCTGCCTATGCTTCGCCGCTATCATGGTGGTCCAATCCTCACGCGTGGTCGCAGTGAGAGGGCGCTTGCCAAGCTTCGGAATGACTTCTGCCTTGAAGATGCGTTCGACCTCTTTCTGATATCGCAGGGACCAAGCGGACGCCTTCGCTTCCTGCCAAGTGCTCAGGCGCTCGGAAACGGTCGGCAATGCGGCCTGTGCCTTCCGTTCCGCTTCCAGGGCGCGTTTGGCGGCCACTGGATCGCCGCCGGACTCAATCTTGACAATGATAGTCCTCGCCTGCTTCCGAGCTTCAGAGATGCCCATCGCAGGCCAACTTCCGATCTTGGGACGGGTGCGTTTTCCGCTCTCGGTGCGCATCCTGACGCACCACGTTGCCCCGCCAGATAATTCTAAGCTGTGGGTCGGTGGTTCGAATCCCCCAGGGCGCGCCGTTCCCGAACACACCCCGCCTACCCCCGCGTTGCCAGCGCCACCCCAGCCAGCGTCATCGCCAGCGCGACGATCTGTCGCACCCCGAACGTCTCTCCCAACAGAATCCCCGACCCGACCACCCCCACCACCGGCGCCATCAGCAGCGTCGTCGCCGCGGTCGACGCCGGCACCATCCGCAACGCCCGGAACCATGCCAGATAGGCGAACGTCAGCGACCCCATGGCGATGAAGCCGATCGACGTCCATCCGCCAAGCGTGACCCGCCCCCAGTCCGGATGCTCGAACCCGCCAAGCGCCGCCACCGGCATCACCCCGAACAGCGCCTGCCAGGCGACACCGGAAGCGGGCGGCAGCCGCAGCGGCTTCTTCTTGGCCAGCACCGTGCCAAGACCGAAAAAAATCGCCGCCGCCAATCCCATCCCCGCCGCCGGCAGTTTCGTCCACGTCGCCTCCGCCGTGTCGGCCCCCACCAGCAGCGCGACGCCCCCAAGCGCCAGCGCAAGTGCGACCATTTTCCAAACCGTCGGCCGCTCTCCCAGCATCGGCCACGCCAGCAGTGACGCCCATACCGGCAGCGTGTAGGTGATCACGACCGCCTCCGACGCTTTCAGGCCCACCAGCGCCTCAGTCGTCAGCGCCAGGAACAACCCGTAATTCAGCATCGAAAACAGCAGCAGCCGGGGCCATTGCTCGCGCGGCGGCCATATCCGCTCCCGTCGCAGCGCCGCGACCACGAAGGCGACGAGGCATCCCGCCCCGCAGCAGGACGCGCGCATCGAGAACGGCGGCAGCATCGTCAACAAATACTTCGACTGCGGCCAGGTGGATCCCCAACTGCAGGCGGTGAACAACACCAGGGTGATCCCCTCGGTGTGCTCGGAAATCAGCCGCCGGTGATGAGTCTCAGCGGACGTAGACACGAACCTGGCTCGACGCCAGGGTCGGATCGCTGCGGAACGCCAGGTGAATGCGCGACGCCGGCACCCGGTCGCGCATGATCGCGCGCATCACACCCGTCGCCCGATCCTGCCCGGCCGCTACGTCCGAGGTGTCCTTCATCACCGAGACAACGTCATACTGCACATCGGCGTCCCTGGCCTCAGCCGCCCGCACCGCGGCATGCAGCAGTTCGCCATAGTCCGGCGACGGCACGGTATAGTCGATCGTCACCAGCGGCGTGCGCGGATCCACCACCACCGGCGGCTGCGGCGGCGCCGGCTGCGCTTTCGCTTCCGGCGATGGCGCGAAGGTCCGCTGGTCGATCAGCGTACAGCCGGTGAAGCTCAGCAGCGCCATCACGACGGGCACCATGCGGGTCACTGGCGATACTCCGGCGATTCCCGATCGAGTTGCCGCTTGATACTTTCCAGATGCAATTTCGGCGAATCCCGTCCGCCCTCGTGCCGCATCTGCTCCGCGGTCGCCGCGGCGATCGCCGGCGGCACCGGCACGACCACCCGCCCGGTCGACTGCGCCAGGCGCTGCACCTCGCACGCCCGCTCCAGATAATACAGGTCGTCCCAGGCCTTCGCGATCGAACCGGCCAGCACCAGCACCCCGTGATGCTTCATGAACACGATGTCGGCGTCACCGACACTGGCGGCGATCCGATCGCCTTCCGAATCGTCCAGCGCCAGCCCGTTATAGGCGTCGTCCACCACGGTGCGGCCGTAGAACTTCAGCGCGCTCTGCCCCGCCCAGACCAGTGGCTCGCCCTCCACCATGGTCAACGCGGTGGCGTTGGGCATGTGGGTGTGAAAGGCCGCGCGAGCCCGTGGAATCCGAGCGTGAAGGCGGGCATGGATATAGAATGCCGTGTCCTCCGGCACCCCGTCGCCAGACACCACCCGGCGGTGGAAATCGCAGATCAGCAGGCGCGACGCTGTGATTTCGGCAAACGACCAGCCGTCCGGATTAACCATGAACAGGTCGTCCCGTCCCGGCACCATGAACGACAGATGATTGCACACCCCCTCGTGCAGCCCCATGCGGGCCGCGGCCCTGAAGCAGGCGGCGAGGTCCACCCGGGCCTGCCAGACGTCGGGACTGTCAAGATCGGTATTCTTCATGATCGCGCTCATGAAACATAGGCTTGCAGGAACGAGCCCGCTTGGCAAGATGCCCCCATGACACAGACACACCCCATGGCGCAGACAAATCCCCCCGCACCGGCAAATCCCGCACTGGCAAATCCCGCACCGGTAAATCCCCCGGCACAGACGAATCAGCGCATCGACGGCAAACGCCTCTGGGAAAGCTTGATGGGCTTCGCCGCGATCGGCGCAACCGCCAAAGGCGGCGTCCGTCGCCTCACGCTCACCGACGTCGACAAGCGCGCTCGGGATCGTTTCCGCGCCGAATGCGAGGCGATGGGCCTGACGGTCCGCGTCGACGCCATCGGCAACATGTTCGCCCGCCGCCCCGGCCGCGATCCGTCACGCGCGCCGGTGCTGTTCGGCAGCCACCTCGACAGCCAGCCAAGCGGCGGCAAGTTCGACGGTGCCCTGGGCGTGATCGCGGGCCTGGAGGTGATGCACAGCCTGAACGACCTTGGCATCACCACAGAAGCCCCGCTCGAACTGATCAACTGGACCGACGAGGAAGGCAGCCGATTCGGCCACAGCCTGATGGGCTCCGGCGTCTGGGCCGGCGTGTTCACGCTGGAAAAGGCCTGCGCCCTGACCGATACCGAAGGGGTCACGGTCGGCGCCGCGCTGGACCAGATCGGCTATCGCGGCCCCGAACCGGCCGCGCCGTTCAAGGCCGACGCCTATTTCGAACTGCATATCGAGCAGGGCCCGTTCCTGGAGCGCGAGAACAAGCAGATCGGCATCGTCACCGGCGCCCAGGCACAGGTCTGGTACGACGCCGTGATCACCGGCCAGGACAGCCACGCCGGCACCACCCCGCCCTCCACTCGCAAGGACGCCCTGGTCGCCACCGCGCGAGTCATCGACCTGGTGGACCGCATGATGCGGGCTCGCGGCGAGGACGGCCGTGGCACCGTCGGCCAACTTCTGGTCGTCCCCAACAGCCGCAATGTCGTCCCCGGCGAGGTCCGCTTCTCGGTCGAGTTCCGCCATCCCTCCGACGCCGAGGTCGACGTCCTGGACGCCGAATTCCCGCCAGCCGCCCAGGCCATCGCCGACGCCGGCGGCGTTACGCTGGAACTGACCCGCCTGTTCAAAATCCCGGCCCAGCCGTTCGACCCGGCCTGCGTCGACCTCGTCCGCCAGGGCGCCGCGAAACTCGGCTTTTCCACGCGGGAAATCGTCTCCGGCGCCGCCCACGATGCCGTCTACGCCGCCCGCCACGTGCCAACGGCAATGATCTTCACCCCGTGCAAGGACGGCCTGTCGCACAACGAGGCGGAAAGCATCCGGCCCGAGGAAGCCGAAGCCGGCTGCCAGGTTCTGTTCGAGGCGGTGGTAGCGCGGGCGAACCGAAATTTGTAGCGCGGGTGGCGCCATGCCCCGGACGCGCGCTGCGTGATGCAGCGAACATTCGGGCATGAGCATGCCACTGAAAACATGGGACTAGGGTCGCGAAGCTCGGGTCCAGCCCGATCGAGTTCCGTAGAAGCACCTATCGTTATCTACGCCTACTGTTCCAATAGCGTGCTCAGCGGCGCGGCACGGCGCAGCGGGGTCGGATTAAAAAGGGGCGATCTGATGTTAGTCCGCCGCGCTCCACTGCTTCCTGGATGCCAGCAGGGCGTTGATGCGGTCGACGAGTTGAGTGCCCGAGACCGGTTTGCGTAGCAGGGAGAATGCACCGCTCAGGGCACCGCCGATGGCGAGCGAGGCGCCGTCGCCGGCGTAGCCAGTCAGCAGGATGGCGGGCAGGCTGGGGCGGCGCTGCTGCACCGCGCGGATCAGTGTAACGCCGTCCATCGCCGGCATGGTCAGGTCGGAAACAACAATGTCCAGGCGCGGGTCAGTGTCTATCCAGGCCAGTGCCGCGGCGCCGCCGGCAGCGGCATGGACCGCGTATCCGGCATCCTCCAGCGAGAGCGTCAGGATGTCGCGAACGATCGCATCGTCGTCGACCAGCAGCACGCATGGCTTGCCGTTGAACGACTCGCGCCCGGTCCCGAAATCCGATTCGGCGCCTTGGGCGTCGGTCGCGGCGGGCAGCCAGAGCATGATTCGAGTCCCCTGCCCGACCACGCTGTCGATGGACAGGCTGCCGCCGCTTTGTTCGACGAAGCCCTTGGCCATCGCCAGGCCGAGGCCGGTGCCCTTGCCGGGTTCCTTGGTGGTGAAGAACGGTTCGGTCACCCGGGCGAGCACGACGCGGTCCATGCCGACGCCGGTGTCGCTGACGATGATGCGGATGTAGAGGCCGGGGGCCAGTCCGCCCGGATGCGGCAGCCCGGGGGAAACCATTTCGGAGTCGGCGCCGAGGGTGAGCGTGCCGCCGGCCGGCATGGCGTCACGGGCGTTGGCGGCCAGGTTGACCAGCACGGTTTCCAACTGTCCGCGATCGGCGAACAGCGGCGGCAGGCCGAAGGCGGCCTCCACCGTGCAGACCACCGACCCGCCCAGGGTATGGGTCAGCACCTCCGCCATGTCGGCCAGCAGGGCGGCGGCGTCGACAGTTTCCGCGCGCAGGTCGCCGCGGCGGGAGAAGGCCAGCAGCCGGCTGGTGATGGCGGCGCCGCGCCGGGCGGCGTCGAGCACCATGCGGGCGTTGCGCAGTACGCGTTCGGCGTCCCCCGGCCGGCGTTCGATCAGGGCGGCGCCGCCGGAGACCGCTTGCAGGACGTTGTTGAAGTCATGCGCGATGCCGCCGGCGATCTGCCCGAGCGCATGCATGCGTTCGGCGTGGGCGGCGCGCTGCTGGGCGGCTTCGCGGGCGGTGATTTCCTCACGCACCCGCTGTTCCAGGCGGGCGTTGGCCTGCTGCTGGACCTCGAGCAGGCGTTTTTCGGCGTCGATATCGAGGAAGATGCCGAGGGCTTCACGCACCTGCCCGTCCTCCCACCGCAGCGGGATGCTGCCGACGCGGTACCAGTGTTCGCTGCCGTCGGCGTCGCGGTACAGGAAGTCGATGCCGGGCAGCGTGGTCTCGCCCTCGCGCAGAGCTCGGCGGATCGGATAGTCCTCCGGCTCCACTCGGGAACCGTCCGGGTTGAAGGTGATCCATTCACCGCGCGGCGCCGGCGTGACGGATTGCAGGATCGGGCCGTTGAGCCGCTTCATCATGGCATTGCCGAGGACGATCCTGCCCTTGGCGTCGACGATGCCGAGGCCGACCGGCAAGGCCTCGATGATCTCGGTCAGGCGGCCGCGTTCGGTTTCCAACATCCAGATCAGCCGGTCGCGGGCCATTTCGGCGTCGTACCTGGCGGTCACGTCCATATTGATGCCGACCATGCGGATCGCCCGGCCGTCGGGACCATGGATGGTCTGGCCGCGGGCGAGCAGGCGGCGGAGGGAGCCGTCCGGGAGAATGACACTATACTCGGTCGCATAGGGATGATCCGGCGACTTCAATGCCGCCAGCAGTTCCTGCCGGGTGCGGCGCAGGTCGGTGGGGTGAACCACCCTACCCCATTCGTCCGTGGTAGGTCCGCCTTCGCGCGGCTGCAGGCCGTGCAGGTACCATTGATGCTCGCTCCAGGTGAGGGTGTCGTTCGTGACGTCCCAGTCCCAGATGCCGAGGTTAGCGCCTTGCCGGGCGAGTTCGAGGCGTTCCTCATTGACCCGCAATCCAGCTTCGGCGCGACGCAAATCGGTGATGTCGATCTGGTTGACCAGCACCAGGGTATGACCGGCGACTTGCACCGGCGCCAGCGCGATCAGCAGGTCGCGTTGCCCAGGGAGGCCCGGCTGGCGCCCCTGGATGCGGGTTTCGTAGCGCAGGCTGCTGCCTTCGCAGACGAAGCGGCAGATTTCATCGATCCGCGCGGGAGTCGATTGCAGGGAGAAATCGGTGATCTTATGGGTGCGGGCTTCCCTGACGGTGCAGCCGAGCATCGACGCAGCGGCTTCATTGCTGTCGACTATTTGTTTTGTTTCCGGGTCTATCAGGATCATGCCGCTGGCGGATTTTTCGAACAGCGCGCGGAAGCGGGCTTCGCTTTCTGCCAGGGCCTTCGCGGATTCGCGGCGTTGGGCGGCCGCGATCAGCAGCGCCCGGGCCACATGGTCGGCTTCCGGCAGGCCGGTCGCAACCAGCCGTACGGGATCGAACTGATCCTCATGGGCCGCGAGGCGGCGCAAATGCTCGATCGGGCGGGTGATTCCCTGGGCGGCGGACATCGCGAGGATGAAGCCGGCCGTCAGGACGACCAGTCCGGCAGCGCCGACACGCAAGATCGCGTCGCGCATCGGGGTGAAAACCACTTCGTCCGGCGCGCCGACGACCACGGTCCAGTTGAATGGCAGGGTGCGGGTGAAGGCCGCGATAGCAGGCGCTCCCTCCAGCGTCCGGGATCTGGTCACGCCCTCGGCGCGGGTTAGCATGGCGGCCCGCAATTGGGGAACGATGGGGCCACCAAGGAAGCGGTTGGCATTGGGAATGCGGGCCACGACGTTGCCTACGGCATCGACGACCGTGAGGATGGTGCCCGGGGGAACGTGCTGGCGTTCTATCAGATCGGCCATGACGGTCGGCGCCAGCCGGAGGAACAGACTGTAGATGATCTTCCCGTCGCGCATGACTGGAACATCGACGCTGAATCCCATCAGGCCGGTCGTGTGGCCGACATGCAGGTTGGTCACGATCGGCCGCCCAGCATCAAACGCGCTCGGGCCGCCAGGGGCGCGCCGCGGCAGAGAGTCCATCGGTGGGCCTCCCTTCGCGTACATACGGCGGATTTCGGCGTCAGGCTGTTCCACGCCGAGCATCGAACCGGGCGGCATGCGCGCGAGGAATGCGGTGGCCTCGGTGTCGAACTGGGTGAGATCGTTGCCGTTCAGCGCGGGCGACGTCGCCAGGGTTTCCAGCGATGCGGTGCGAAGCTGGAGATCGCGTTCCACAGCGACCGCGGCGCCGCGGGCGGCAGTAAGCAGTCCGTCATAGACCGCATTGCGTTCGGCGACGTATTGAAGATATTCGCGCACGAGGCCCATGGCGACCAGCGGCACCACGCTGGCCAGGACCAGGAGGAATAATCGGGCCCGCAAGGACAGCTGGGGCCGCCAAGATGAGCGTGATGCGCGGGAGGGCACGGGGCTGGACTCCAGACCCTGTACGTCCGCGGCTGGTGTCAGCGTTTTCGCGTCCCGGCTGGGCGCCACGGTGCATCAGCCTTTTACAGTTGCGGTGAATTGTTAGTGAGATCATTAAACACAATGCGATAGGCGAAAGCGATGGTTATATTCACAGTTCTGTGAGTATCGGGGCAGGGCTTTTTGAGCATGCGGGATAGTTTCAAATCGCTTTACTGCCCCCTGGCCATCGCGCTGCGCCGGGAGATGGACGGGATGCCTCCGAATGCCAGCTTGGCGCATTTGCTGATCGATCAACCGACCGCCGCGGGCACGCCGAAAAAATCAGGGACAGCGCCCGGTTTGTGGTCCGCGTCGCGGCCCCGGCCGGGATCGTAGCAAACGCCGGCGCCAGGGCAATGACGTCGGGTATGCGTTCCCGCTGGATCGTTTCGGCCCGATCGGCACAGACGATGCGGCTGACGGTCACCGTGATAATCCCAAGATCCGCGCGAATTTTTTCGGCGTAACGGGTCCGGTCCCCTCATTGGGGATCGCCGCGCTGTCCAATCGAAGGGCGCTCGAGCTTGCCGCCGCCCTGATATCCGCATTGGCGGGGACATTTGGCGCCGCTTGGAGGGTGAGGCGGATCGCCCGCCGCGCCCTGACGAGCGGCTGATTTGGACACCTTTTATTAACCTATCGAGGCCTAAGCTGGGTGCGGTCGATTCCCCGGCTGGAGCGGCGAGGCGCCACGATAGACCTCGACGACGATCGCAACCATTTGGAGCGGCTTCATCATGCGGTTCAACCTGACGATCGCCGCCAAGTTGGCAATCGCCTACAGCTTGTTTCTTATACCGATCGGTTACCTCGGATATCAGATGGTGTCCGACAAAGAGGCAAACATCGCGTTTGCCCGGAAGGAGATCTCCGGCGTGCAGTACATCGCGGCGGTGCGCGGCGTGCAGGATGCGGTGGTTCGCGGCGGTGATATGAAAGGGCTGAGCGAGCGGGTCAACGCCAACGAGACGACACGTGGCGGCGATCTGAAGACGGCCGCCGCCACGGAGGCGCTGCTGAAAGCCCTGGCGGGGGATGACCGTGGCGCCGCGGCGCGAGCGGCCGCCGACCTTGTGGGCAAGGCGGCCGACGGCTCGAACCTTACGCTCGATCCCGACCTGGACAGTTTTTACACGCAGGACGCATTGACCGTGAAAGTGCCGACCGCCGTGGCAAGTATCGCCGCACTCGCGGAGGCGGTCTCGGGCACCGCGGGACATGACGTTTCCGTCGCCGACCAGGTAACGATCGGGGTACAGATCGGGGCACTGCAGCCGACGCTGGACGGCCTGGTGTCGGACATCGAAAGCGCGGTGCAGGGCAACCCCGACAGGACGGTCGATGGCGCGGTCACCGCGCCGGTCACGAAGGTGGCCGGCACCGCCAAAGCCGCACTGGCCACGCTGAGCGATCATGCCAAGGCAGCCGACGCGGTGGAAGTCGTCCGTCCATTGCTGGATGCCGTCACCGCGGCGGGCGCCGCCGACGCCGGCGAAGTCGAGCACCTTCTGAACGCGCGCATCGCGCATTACCGGTCGGCTGAGCTGACCAGCGGCGGCCTGGCCCTGGCGCTGTTCACAGCAGCGATGCTGTATGTGATTATCGTGGTGCAGCGCGGTGCCATCGGTCCGCTGCGCGCATTGACCGCGACCATGGGCAAACTAGCGGCGCATGACCTGACGATCGAAATCGGCGGGGTGGCCCGAGCGGACGAAGTGGGCGGCATGGCCCGGGCGGTGTCGGTCTTCAAGGACAATATGATCCGTGCCGACGCGCTCACGGCCGCGAAAGTCCAGGAGCAGGCGATGCGGGATCGTCGCCAGGCGGCAATGGATGCGCATACGCAGGATTTCGGCACCTCGGTTTCGGGGGTGATGGCAAGCCTGGGGCAATCGGCGGAAGCGATGCGCTTGGCGGCGGATAAGATGTCCGGCGCGGCGACACGCACCCGCGACAGTACGTCGGGCGCGGTCGAGGGTGCCAACGCCTCTGCGCGCGACCTCAATTCCGTCGCCGTGGCGGCCGAACAAATGGCGGCCAGCATCAACGAGATCAGCCGGCAGGTGTCGCATGTGACGACGGCGGTGCTCAAGGCCGTCGAGCGGGCGTCGGAGACCGACACGAAAGTAGTCAGTCTGGCGACCGCCGCGGACCGGATCGGAGACGTGGTACGGCTGATTTCCGAAATCGCCGGGCAAACCAACCTGCTGGCGTTGAATGCGACGATCGAGGCGGCGCGTGCCGGGGAGGCCGGCAAGGGCTTCGCAGTGGTCGCCAGCGAGGTGAAGGCGCTGGCGACCCAGACGGCGCGCGCGACCGACCAGATCGGTGTTCAGATCGTTGCCATCCGAGCCGCCACCGAAGAGGCGGTCGGCGCCGTGCGTGACGTCGGCCTGGCGATCGGCGAGGTCGACGCGGTGGCGACCGCCATCGCCGCCGCGGTCGAGCAACAGGCCGCCGCGACACAGGAGATCAGCGGCAGCGTGCAGAATGTGACCATGGCCACCACAACCGCGGCACAAGCGATGGAACAGGTCCTGGCGATCGCGGAACAGGCAGACATGGCCAGTCACTCGGTGCTGAGCGCGGCGAAGGAAGTCGGCGAGACAGCTGATACTTTGCGTGTGGAGGTCAACGACTTCCTCAACGCAATGAAGCACAGCGAGGGCGATGACCGGCGGGCCTATGAGCGGATGCCGGGGGCGGGTGCGACCGCGGCTTTACGCCTGCAGGGTCGCGCCGATGTTCAGGCCGTGGTGCGCGATATCTCACGCGGCGGCATTGCCTTGCTGTGCGACAACACGGCGCCGTCCGGCTCCGACGTGACTGTCGGCGTTCCGGGAGGCGGAACCGCACGCGGCAGGGTGGTACGATCGGAGAATGGTCTGTTGACGATCGCGTTCCGCCAGGATGCGGCGAACCGGGCGGTGGTAGATCGGGCGCTGGGGGCGATCAGGGAGGGAGCGCAGTCGGTGGCGGCGTGAGTCGATCGGGACGCTGTCGAATCTTTCCTGGCGCGACCCAAGGCCGGCCCAACGGCACCGCGCGCGGGTACGCGACGGGACCGAGCGCGCACGGACCGCCATCAGTAATGCTGATGCCTTAAGCGCTGCCTGGAACGATCAGGCGGACCGTTGGGAAATAGGTTTGAGATCGCCTGCCGTCACGCGTCAGCAGGGGGTAGTCGCTCACGGCGGCGTGGGCTCCGATGAAGAAGTCGGGCAGGACGCCGGTGCGGGTGCCACCTGACGCTCTGTATTGCCTGAAGGCGGTCGCCGCCGCGAAAAGAGCCCGGCGCGGCATGGGCTGCAGGACAATGCCCATGTCCCGCAGCAGAGCGTCGAGTTCCTCGAAGGTCTGGTAGCGGGCCGATAGCTCCGCGTAGATGATGTCGTTTATGACGAGGGGACCAGCGAGAGCGGCCCGATCGAGATTGAACTGTGACCAATCCGCCCAGATCGGATCGTCGGTTACGATATCGAGAATAATGTTGGAATCGACAAGCGTCACTCAGTCTTCGCCGCGCGTCAGCGCCATGATTTCATCGGTGCTCAGGCCTGGTCCGGCGCTTCCGCGGAAGCGGTCGAAACGATGCGTTGCCGCCTGCTCGGCGCCAACCTTGCGCAGGACGATCTCACCGGCCTGGTTCATGACGAATTCGACCTGGCTGCCGGGATGGATACCCAAGGCATCGCGGACCGGCTTTGGAATGGTGACCTGGCCTTTGACGGTGACGGTGTTCATGGCTCGACCTGCCGGTATTACCTGCCGCATATAAGGTATTACCTTTTCTATTTCAATCGGCGGTTCCCCCGTGCGGGCTTAGCGTTTAGGCTTCGGCATCGTTCCAGCAGGAGTCTCCACCATGGCACCGCCCCCCAATTTCGGCGCGAACTCGGCCGCGGCACGCGATATCGCGAATGTGCTGCATCCCTATACCGACCTGGAGACGCATCAGCAGGTCGGGCCGGTGGTGATCGCGCGCGGCAAGGGCGTGCGGGTGTGGGACGAGGCCGGGAAGGAATATATCGAGTCCGTTGCCGGGCTGTGGTGCGCGGCGTTGGGGTTCGATAACGAACGTCTGGTGCAGGCGGCGACCGAGCAGATGCGCAAGCTGCCGTTCTACCACGCGTTCACCGCCAAATCGCACGAGCCGATGATCGACCTGGCGGAGATGCTGATTGCTCGGGCGCCGGTGCCGATGAGCAAGGTGTTCTTCGCCAATTCGGGCTCCGAGGCGAACGATTCGGCGATCAAGATGGTTTGGTTCCTTAACAATGCGCTGGGGCGGCCGAGGAAGAAGAAGATCATTGGGCGGCTGAAAGGATATCACGGGATCACGATCGGATCGGCGTCCTTGACCGGGCTGGCGGTCAACCACCGAAGCTTCGACGTGCCGCTGCCTGGGTTCATCCACACGATGACACCGCATTTCTATCATGGCGCGCGGCCGGGTGAGAGCGAGGACGATTTCGCCTCGCGCTGCGCGGATGAGCTGGAGAAGATGATCCTGGCGGAAGGGCCGGACACGGTGGCCGCGATGTGGGCCGAACCGATTATGGGGGCCGGCGGGGTGATCTTGCCGCCGCGCGGCTACTTCCCGAAGATTCAGGCGGTGCTGCGCAAATACGACGTGCTGCTGGTGGCAGACGAGGTGATCTGCGGGTTTTGGCGGACCGGCTCGTACTGGGGCAGTCAGACGCTGGACATCCAGCCGGATATCCTGGTGTGCGCGAAGGCGCTGTCTTCGTCGTTCCTGCCGATCAGCGCGGTGATGGTGAATGATTTCGTGTTCCAGGGATTGGCGAAGGAAAGCCATGCGATCGGAACGTTCGGGCATGGGTTCACCTACTCCGGCCATCCGGTGCCGGCGGCGGTGGCGATCGAGACGCTGAAGATCTATGACGAGATGGAGATCGGCGCGCATGTCGGGGTTGTCGGGCCATATCTGCAGGCGGAACTGCGGCGGCGGTTCGCCGACCATCCGCTGGTGGGCGAGGTGCGCGGCACTGGCCTGATCGCGGCGATGGAGTTGGTGGCCAACAAGACCGGACCGGTGAACTTCGATCCGAAGGCGAAGGTGGGCGGGCGGATGACCGCGCTGTGCGAGCAGCACGGGGTGATCGGGCGTGCGGTGGCGAACGACTCGCTGTGTTTCAGCCCGCCGCTCGTGATTTCGAAGGCGGAGATCGACGAAATGCTGGATCGGGTCGGCGCGGCACTGGATGAACTGACGGTGCAGTTGCGGCGGGAGCAGATCGCTGTCGTGGGGTAGGAGGTCCCTGCCCTGCTGGCGGTGGCGTTGCGGGTTCGGGTTCGCCGGTAGGGATGCCATCGCTGCGGGGTGAGCGTGGGGCGATTGGCGCGGGCGGTGTTTGGTTCGTCTGACTAAATTATGCACGGAGATGGGCGGAGGTGCACGGGGATCACGGAGCTCGGGGGCTGGTTGGGTGCCTGGAAGCGGCCGGCTGAGACCGGGCACGAGCGATTTGGATCGGCCTGCTACCCTCCTGTGCGTTCCAAATCTCCATCTGTCTCCGTGCATGACTTCAATCGGCGAAACGAACGATGCCGGCGCCGGTTGGACCCCGCCCCAAGGTGAGGGACGGTCGGGAACCGGCGGCAGCGCGATCAGTTCAGCCGCTTGAGCGCCGCGAACGGGTGCGGGTCGGGTTCGGCTTCGAGCTCGGGCAATTCCACGCCGGGCATACGGGGATAGGGGTCCAGGGCGAGGCCGAGTTGTTCGGCGGCGGCTTCACCGAGGTCGATGGCGTTACCCTCAAAGGGGATTTCGTCGTCGGAGTCAGGGTCGATGTCTTCGGTTTCCTCACCGGCTGGGACGAAGCGGACCTGGAACACCTCCCGCACCGGGGCTTCGAAGTCATCGAGGCTGATGACGCAGGTCTGGGTGACCTGGGCTTGCAGCACGCCGCGGGCCAGCACCTTGTCGCGGCCTTCGCGGATCAGGTGGAAGGCGCAGGATAGCGACAATACGGCGGGCAGGTTCATGCGGACGGCCAGAGCCGCGCATTCGGCGGGCGTGGCCTCCACCTTCATGTCCAAGCCGTGCGGGCCGATCCGGTCGAGTGATAGGGTACGGTGAAATTCGGGGGTCATCGCGCGGCCTCCTCCGCCGGCAGGAAATGGATTTCGCCTTGGCGCAGCGATTCGAGGCCTTGTTCGGCCAGGTGGGCCGCTTGTGCATGGGCGATACGGACGAGCGTGGCGGCGGATCCGGCCGGCGGTTCAGCGCCACGCCACAGGTTGCGGGCCAGGGACACGGCGAGCACGTCGGGATCGTTCCAGCCGGCGGCATAGGCGGCGCTGCGGCCGTGGAACGCTTCCCACATCGCCCGGTTGCGCCTGCCGACGGATAAGTCGCCGACACCCATTTCGCGCAGATTGATGTCCATATCCAGGAACATGGCGTCGAACACCGCTTGCGCCAGGACCGGTCCGGGTTCGGGAGCGGCGCCCAGCGCGCGGATGGTCAGGTAAACGTACAGGCCGATCGCATCGAATCTTCCATCCAGCGTATCGGGTACACCAAGCGTGGCGTAGAGGTAGGGCTCACGGGCCGCGGCAACGGCGGCGCTGTAGAGTTGAAAGGCCGCACGTTCGTGCTTGCCGCGCTTGCGAAGGAAACCGGCCAATCCTGCCTCGTGATGCTCATTGACACGGCCGGGCTGACCGTGACACGCAGCTATAGATAACACCGGCTGCGGATCCAACAGCCGGATACCCGATATCGCAGGATGCACCCGTGCCATTCAAGCTACGCCCCCTGATGCTGATTGCCTGCCTGCTGCTCTCCTCCTGCGCCTGGCTGATGCCGCCACCGCAGCTGCGCGGCAACAAGGTGGATCCGGAGTCGCTGAAGGAACTGGTTCCCGGAACCTCCACCAAGGCGGACGTGACCGCGGTGATCGGGTCGCCCACGGCGAAGGACACGTTTGACGACAACACCTGGCTTTATATCAGCGAAGTGACGCAGGAGCGGATCGGGCGCACCTTGGGCGAGCTGAACCAGGACGTCGTGGTGATGAACTTCGACGACAAGGGCGTGCTGACCAACATCCACAAGCTGGACAAGGAAGACGGCTTGCCGGTGGCGGCAATCGCGCGGACGACTCCATCGCCTGGAACCGAGGCGTCGTTCATGCAGCAGCTTCTGGGCAATATCGGCCGCTTCAACCCGACCGGCGCCGGGAGCCCGACCGGCGGGCCTGGCGCCAGCGGCGCGGGGATGGGCGGCGCGCCCACCCCGTGATGGTTGCGGAACTGACGGTGAGGCCGCCGATGGTCTTGCGCGGGGGGACCGGCTCGGGCAGGGTTCTTGCATCCCGAACGGACGCCTGAGCCTGGACCGTGCCTGGGTCGGGTGCGTCCTGTCACCCTGGCACAGGTCTTTGATTATGGATGCTTCCCGACACGCGGCTGTTTCGGCCGCTGATTCGCTGGCGTTGCGCTACGGGGCCGAAGCGGCCCCAGAGGCCGGGCCGTGGAACGAGCAAATTTCGCTGTTGCTGGCGCATCGGTCGATCCGCGGCTACCGGCCGGATGCGGTGCCGGCGGGCACGCTGGAGACGCTGATCGCGGCGGCGCAGTCGGCGGCGACCAGTTCGAACCTGCAGACCTGGTCGGTGGTCGCGGTGACGGATCCCGACAAGAAGGCCGCATTGGCAAGGGTGGCGGCGAATCAGAAGCATATCGAGCAATGCCCGCTGTTCCTGGTGTGGGTGGCGGATATCTCCCGCAACCAGCGGCTGGGGACCGAGGAAGGCGTGACGCTTGAGTCGATGCCGTATCAGGAGACGTTCCTGGTGGCGGCGATCGATGCGGCGCTGGCGGCGCAGAACGCCACCGTCGCGGCCGAATCGCTGGGGTTGTCCTGCGTGTATATCGGGGCGCTGCGCAACAATCCGCAGGAGGTCGCACGGATTGTCGGGCTGCCGCGGGGGGCGTTCGGGGTGTTCGGGATGTGCGTGGGGTATGCGTCGCCGGCGGCGGCGAACGCGGTGAAGCCGCGGTTGCCGCAGGATGTGGTGCTGCACCGCGAGGTTTATGACGCGACCGGTGAACGCGCACACCGAGCGGCGTATGACGCGCTGATGGCGGGATTTTCGGCGCGAAACGAGATGGCGACGGATACCTGGACCAAGCGGGTGATCGGGCGGATGGGCCGGATCGCCGCGATGGCCGGACGCGACAAACTGGTGGCCGCGTTGCAGGCAATGGGGTTCGAACTGCGGTAGGGCTCGCGCCGCCGCGCGGGGCTGCCTGCCGGAGACGGGCGGCCCGGCGCGTCAAATCAGGCTACGCGGTGACGCCGTGGTGGGGATCGGGGGCCGGCGCGTGGACGGTTTCCGGTGCCTGGCGGGATTGCTGCCAGGATTCGTACGCCAGTACTGCACAGAACAGCACAAACATCCCGACCACCATCAGGAGATATAGCACGTTACCTGTCGTCATCGTCCGATCCTCCGATCCTCTGACGGCGGATTTATCGGCGGCGGCGGCTCGGCCGGCATTGATGCAGATCAAGCGGATGCGCCGCGACCCGTGCAAAACCTGCAACGAGCATGCGGACGATACCGAGGGCGGCGCCGCCAGGCTGGCAGACTATGCCTGCAAGCAGATGGCGGCTGTTCCGGTCCCGGCGTAGTTCGGATTAATCGAAGCCGAGGAAGCCCTCGGCCTGGGCGATCGGCGCCGCGGCTCGCAGCGCGGCCAGGTCGGGGATCGGACGGGCGGTGCGGGGATCGCCGGCGAGCAGCGTTTCCAGTTCGGCGGCGACCCGCAGCACCAGAGCGTCGCCGCCGCGGGGACCGACGATCTGCAGGCCGAACGGCATTCCATTGCGGTCGCGGCCGACGGGCAGCGAGAGGGCGGGGTGGCCGACGACGGTGACCGCGTAGGCCATCGCCAGCCAGTGGAAGTAGGTGCGGGTCGGCTGGCCGTCGATCTCGGCGGGGTAGAGTTCGCGCCAGGATCGCGGGCTGACGGTGATCGACGGGGTCAGGATGACATCGTATTGGGTGAAGAACGACTGCCAGCGGTGGTACAGCGCGGTCTGCAGCGCGGACGCGCGCGCGACGTCCTCGGCGCTGTAGCGCAGGCCTTCCTCGATATTCGCGCGCACGTTGGGTCCGACCAGATCCGGGGTCTTGCGGAGTTTCTCCAGATGGGAGGCGAGGTAGCCGAGGGCGCGCAGCACCTCGAACGCCTCATCGGAACCGGAACAGTCCGGCGTGGTATCGTCGGCCCGGGCGAAGACGTGGCGGAACAATCCGGTCTTTTCGGCGAACACCTCGGCGATGTGCCGCTCGGTCGGCGCGAAGCCGAAATCCGCGGTGACCGCCGCGCGCAGCCGCGCGAGATCGATGCGCGCGGGGACGGCGAAATCCCCGGGCCGGCGAACCGCGGTTCCGTGCACGGTGGTCGCCAGCGGATCGCGCGCGTCGTCGCTCACCATTGCCGACAGCAGCAGGCAGAGATCGGGCACGGTGCGGGCCATCGGGCCGGCGACCGGCA
>DATARX010000001.1:0-20644 GCA_036263955.1 Rhodopila sp. | reverse complement strand
TTGTCGAATTCCGCCTTGAACTCGTTCTGGTAGATGGTGGCGAAGATTTCCATGAAGTAGCCGTCGTACGACTTCAGGATCGTGTTCTTCGTCGAGAAATACAGCGGCCAGCCGCGCATCAGCGCGTAGTTGAAGCTGGCGCGGGCGAAACCCTCGATCGAGACGCGGGTGTTGTGCATCGCCATGGAAACACCGCCGCCGTCCTTGAAGTCGTGCACTTCCAGGGTTTGGGCGGGACCGCCGTCCGCCGGCTGGTAGCTGATGCTGACCTTGCCGGGGCCCGGGATCTTCATTTCGACAGCGCGGTAGATATCGCCGTAAGCGTGGCGGCCGATGACGATCGGCTGCGTCCAGTGCGGCACCAGGCGCGGCACGTTCTTGCAGATGATCGGCTCACGGAAGATGGTGCCGTCCAGAATGTTCCGCAGCGTACCATTCGGGCTGCGATACATGCGCTTCAGGCCGAATTCGGTGACCCGAGCCTCATCGGGGGTGATGGTGGCGCACTTCACACCGACGCCGTATTTGGCGATGGCGTGCGCCGCATCGACGGTCACCTGATCGTCGGTCTGGTCGCGATACTCGATCCCCAGGTCATAGTATTTCAGGTCGATATCCAGGTAGGGAAGGATCAGCTTTTCCTTGATGAAACCCCAGATAATCCGGGTCATCTCATCCCCGTCCAACTCGACAACCGGCGTCTTGACCTTGATTTTTGCCATCATATCCTCTTGGGCCGAACACAGAAGGCGCCGGTCGCCCGGCCTTCCGAAACGGCCGGACATTCGCATCCCGCGTTCATCAGGGCAAGCCAGCTTGGGGATAATTGCGCCGCCATCAGCCTGACCGTGGGGATTTTCAGGGCAATCAGGTGACCACGTTGTGTTGCGGGATCGATTCAGGCTAGGACACATCGGCGCCGCGCCGCCCGCCCGATCGCCGCCCCTCGACTTTTTCCCTGGATCATGAAGCCGGACAAGCACTTCGTCACCGCCGCGGCGATCGTTATGGCCGCCGTCTGTCTGATCGGGCTGACCTGGGTTGGCACGAACCAGGTGATCCGCAACCAGCGGCGGGACACCCTCGATCGCGTCGACGCCACGCTGGCGAACCAGGCGCTGACGCTCTCCGAACAGATCAACCGGCAAATCCTGGGCCTCGACCAGACCCTGCGTATTCTCGCGACCGCCTGGGCGGCCAATCCCCAAGGTTTCGACCTTGAAGCGTGGCGCAATCAGGCTGTGGTGCTGAATGGCCTGAGCCGCGACATGGTATTGACGGACGAAACCGGCATCATCCGGAAATCCTCGGTGTCCGAGGCGATCAACCAGAATGCATCGAGCCTGGATTATTTCCGAGCGCTCGCGGATCCATCCGATCCTGGCGACCGTCTCTATATCGGGCCGGCTGCGATCGACGGGATCATGCGCCAATGGCACATGAATGTGGCGCGCGCGCTAAATCATCCGGACGGTTCGTTTGCCGGCCTGATCGATGCGGATTACCGGATCGCCGCGATCACCGATGTCTTCAATCAAGTCAACCTGGGCCAAAATGCGTTCCTGGCGCTGGTGGGACTGGATGACGGCAAGGTGCGTGGCGCGGTGAGCGCAACGACCGTCAATCCGGATGCCAGCATCAGCGAAACCCCGATGTTCGCCGCGATCCAGGCGGGCGACAGCGGCCTGTGGACCGGTCCGTCGGCCTATGATGCGGTCCGGCGCATCCATGCCTACCGGCAGATTCCAGACCGCAGGCTCGCCGTCGTCGTCGCCATGAGCGAGGAAGAAGCGATGCGGCCCGCCAGACTCTGGCGGCAACAGGCGGACTTCTTCGCCGGCTGCATCACCGCGTTGCTGGCCGGCCTTGCATTGGCATTGCTTCAGGGCACCCGGCTGGCACGCCGACGCGCGGCGGGGATGCGGGACGATCGCGCCCTGCTCGCCGCCTCCCATGCCCAGTACGAGGTCGCTCGGGCGCTGGCTACGGCGAAGACGGAACAGCTCGAGGGGACACTGGCCAGCGTGAGCGAAGGCGTATCGCTGGTCGACGCGCATCTGTGCCTGGTCGAATGGAACGCGCGTTTCCCCGCGGCCGCCGGCGTGCCCGCCGAAATCCTGCGCGTCGGCCTGCCGATGGAGGAAATTCTGCGGGCCCAGATCAAGACCGGCCAGTTTGGCCCGGTGCGGAACCCGGAGGCTGAAGTCGCGCGCCAGATGGCGCGGCTGCGCGGCGGACCGTTCGGCGCGGCGCAGCAGCAACGATCTGATGGGCGCACGATTGAAATGCGGCGCCACCGGCTGCCCGATGGCGGACTGGTCACGGTGTTGGCCGACATCACGGACCGCGCGCTGGCCGACGAAACCGTACGAAACGCCCAGGCGATGGCGGCGACCGCAAAAGCTGAGAAATCCCGTTTCGCGACGACGATCGGTGAGGAGATCCAGGCAACCCTCGATGCCCTGCGCAACGCACTCAGGCAACTTGGCGACAGCGTGCTGGCACCACCTCAGCGATCGTTGCTGACGACGGCGCGCCGGGCTGGCGACACGCTGTCCGATCTGGCCGGCGATATTCGCGACTTGCCCGAAATCGACGCCGGCACCTTGACCCTCCGGCCCAGCCTGTTCGAACTCCGCTCGGTGCTGGACGGTTGCGTCGAGCGGGTCGCGGACCAGGCGGCACGGCACGGGCTATCGTTACACGTCTCGGTCGCTGACGGAACGCCGGAGACTTTGCTGACCGACGCCGACCGGTTGCGCCAGGTGCTGGTCAACCTGGCGGCCAGCGCGATGAAATACACCCGGACGGGGGCGTTGTGGCTGATTGCCGAACCAGGCCGGAACGCCCAGGAAGCCATACGGTTGACCCTCTGGAATGAGGGACCGGCGATCGCAGCCGAGGCCAGGGAAGCCCTGTTCCCATCATCGGTCGCGACTGGTCAGCCGGATAGCGGTCACCCGGTCGTGGCAAGCCTGGGGCTATCGATCTGCCGCCAGTTGATCAGGCTGATGGGCGGCCGGATAGGATGCGACCCTTGCCGATCCGACGCCGGGCGGGACGGCAATGCATTCTGGATCACGCTTCCCGCCGCCGCCTTGCCGTACCGCGCCGGTGACGATGCGGTGGCGGACCACGTCTCGGCAGCCCCCTTGGAATCGATCGTCCCGCCGGCCGGACTGCCGGCGCGCCGCCCACCGCGCACACGCGTCCTGCTAACCGAGGATGTGGTGGCGAATCAGCGCGTGGTCGCGGCGCTGCTACGCCAGCAGGGGCATTGCGTCGACGTCGCGTCCGACGGCGCCGCCGCGATCGAGGCGCTGCGGACGACCCCCTACGATCTGGTGTTGATGGATATCGTCATGCCCGGCATGAACGGTCGGGAGGCCACCCGGATTGTTCGGGGATTGCCCGAACCGGCCTGCTCCACACCGATCGTCGCGTTGACCGCCAACGCCTCGCCCGAGGATGAAGCGGACTGCGATGCGGCGGGCATGAACGGGCTTCTTGCCAAGCCGGCCTCACCAGCGGGGCTTCTGAACGTGCTCCGCCTCTACGTGTGGGCGACGCCCGGTGGGACGGAACTGGCACGTCGGCCCGTGACATTGGAGGCCCAGGAGACCTCCGTCCCGCCGGTGCTGTCGGCCGATCGGATCAATGAACTGCGCGCCAACCTGCCCCCAGCGACATTTGCCCAGTTGGTGGAGGCGTGCCTGCTGGACCTGGACCGCCGGCTTCCGGCCCTGCGGCGCGCCATCGTGACCGGCGCGCCCGCGGCCATCACCGCCCACGCCCATGCCATGGTCGGAATGGCGGCGAGCTATGGCATGATCGCGCTGGAAGATCGCCTGCGTTTGGTGATGAACGCAGCACGCGACGGCGACCTCGGCCCGCTTGGTCCCGGCATCGTCGCCGATCTGGAACGCGATTTCGAGCAGGCCGCGCGAAGCCTGAGGCAAATGTTGCGAACCGAAATGGCCTGAGGGCGATTTCCGACCGGCGGAGGACCAGGGCGTGATCGCCTGAGGCTGACACAGTCAGAAGGCGTGAATCACGCGATCAAACAAACAGTTAGACCATGAACGAGCGCCGAAAGACGGGTCAACCTCAAACGATCATGGTCTAAGCGGCATCGACCTCATCCCCCGCCGCGGCGCGCGGCAACAGGATGGTGATTCTCGTCCCCTCGCCGACGACGCTGTGAACCCGCACGCTCCCGCCGGATTGGCGAACAAACCCATACACTTGCGCCAGACCCAGGCCGGTTCCCTTGCCAACCTCCTTGGTCGTGAAAAACGGCTCGAACAACCGAGCCTGCACCTCATCCGTCATGCCCGTACCTGTATCTTCAACACACAGGAAAGCATACTCGCCGGCCGCCAGGTCCGCCGCCGCCTCGGCCACGACAAGATTACCCGTCGAAATTCGGAGCGTCCCGCCGTCCGCCATCGCGTCCCTGGCGTTGATTGCCAGGTTCAGCAGCGCCGTCTGCACCTGATTGGCATCCGCCATGACTGGCCAGGCGTCCGGGGCCAGGTCATAGGTCAGGGCCACCGCCGCGCCGACGCTGCGTTCCAGCAATTCCTGCATCTCGCGCACCAGCGTGTTCAGCGGAAGAAATTCCATCTGCAGGTTCTGTTTGCGGGCGAATGCCATGAGTTGGGCGATCAGCTTCGCGCCCCGCTGCGCCGCGCTGATGGAACTGTCGATCAGCCGCAGGCTTCGGGGATCCTCGACACGCCGCCGGGTGACCTCCAGGCCGCCCAGGATCGCGGTCAGCAGATTGTTGAAATCATGTGCGATGCCACCGGTAAGTTGGCCCAACGCCTCCATCTTCTGCAGCTGGCGGATTTGCTCGCCGGCGCGCTCCCGTTCGGCGATCTCCGCGCGCAGCCGCTCATTCGCCTCCGCCAGGTCGCGGGTCCGTTTGGCGACCCGCTCCTCCAGCTCCGCATTCAGCGCCTCCAGCGCGTCGCGCGCCTCCTTCTCCACCGAGCGGTCGTGGAGAATCTTCAGGTATCCAGCCACCTGGCCACGCCGGTCGCGCAACGCCACCATGCGCCCGCTGGACCAGAACCGCGTACCGTCGCGGCGGCGGTGCCAGCGTTCGGCGCGTACGCTCATGCCCTGGTGCGCGGCGCGCATTTCCGCATCCGGAACATCCGCGATGATGTCGTCCGCCATGAAGATGCGCGCAAGGTGTTCGCTGACGATGTCGTCCGGGGGATACCCCAGGATCGCCTGGGCGCCGGAATTCCATCCGGTGATGCGGCCGTCCAGCCCGCAGGTGAAGATGGCATAATCGACGGCGCTCTCGACGATCATGCGATAGCGTTCATTCGCCTCCTGCGCCTGCGTTTCCGCATGCCGCAACCGCAGCATCGCTCGGGCGACGGCAATCAGTTCGATCGGCTCGACCGGCGTCGTGAGGTAACAATCGGCGCCGCTCGCCAGCCCAATGACCTTGTCGGCGGTGGATGTCGCGGTGGCGGATATCTGGATAACGATCATATCGGGCCACTCGGCCTTGATCCGGCGGCATACTTCCAATCCATCCACGTCTGGCAGATTGACGTCCAGCAGCACCAACAGCGGTTGCCGCTGCGCGATCAGGGCCAGCGCGGTCGCACCATCCGCGGCCTCGATAACCTCAAACTCCCCCAACGCCAGCGATCGCGTCTTGACGTAACGGTTCGCCGGGTCGTCATCGACATTCAGTACAAGCGGGCGCATCCGCGTGGCCGGCAATACATTCATCCGGACGGCTCCCGCATGGCGAACGCGAGGCCCATGAGCCAGACATCGGACAATGCGCGTTGCATCACGTCACGCGTCAGGGTCGCCTTCGACAGGATGGCGCGCGCATGGCTCAGGCGGTTGCGTTGCTGCGCGGTCAGAACCGAGGACGTGCATATGATCACCGGCACATCGACGGTGGTCGGATCGGCGCAAAGGCGGTCCATCACATCGAAACCATCGATATCGGGCAGGCGGATATCGAGCAGCACCACGTCGGGCCGCCATGCGCGTGCCAGCCGCAAGCCGTCGGCGCCGGTTTCAGCTTCCTGGACCCGCAACGGCCCGCAACCGGCAAGCATCTGTCGCAATACGTATCGAGACGTCTCTTCATCATCGATCACCAGAACACCGCGCGGCTGGTTCGGTTGGGACACGACATCCGGAGCAATCGGGGAAATCTGTCCCTGCGAACTGGGAATGCACAATGTGAACGCCGAACCGATCGCCGGCGTGCTGCGCAAATTCAACGTCCCGCCAAGAAGTTCGGCCAATCGCCGCGAAAGCGGCAAACCCAGGCCGGTTCCCTTGGCGCGATGTTGCAGCGTGTTCGCCACCTGGGAGAATTCCTGGAACACCAGATCGTGGTCCTCCGGCGCGATGCCGATTCCCGTATCCGCGACCTCCAGCCGGCATTGCCGTGTGTCGCCGTCGAACACCGCGGACACCCGCACCTCGCCGCGTTCGGTGAATTTGAGCGCGTTGGAGATCAGGTTGCGCAGGATCTGCGCCACCTTCGCCTCATCGGTGAACAGGGCGGGGCAATCGGCAGGTTCCTCGAAGATCAGGTCCACCGCATCGTTCTGCTGCAACGGCTTCATCACCCCACGCAGCGCACCGAACAACTCGCTGATGGTAAAGTAGCCCGGCCGGATTTCCAATTTCCCGGCTTCCACTTTTGCCAGGTCCAACAGGTCATTGACCAGTTCCGTCAGGCTTTCGGCCGACCGGCGGATATAGCTGACCTGACGTTCCTGCTCCGCCGTCAACGGGCCGTCCACGCGATCCATCAGCAATCGCGACAACGCCAGGATCGAGTTCAGCGGGGTGCGGAACTCGTGACTCATATTGGACAGGAACCGCGACTTCAGCTCGCTGGCCTGGCGCAGCTGTTCCGCCCGCTCATCCAGCTCCGCATACAGCGCCACGACGCCTCGGTTGGTGTCCTCCAATTCGGTGTTCAGCCGCACGAGTTCATCCTGGCGGATCCGCAATTCCGAAAGGCTGGTGACCAGTTCGGTGTTTTGGGTCTGCAACTCGGCCACCGGGCTGGGCGCGAGACCGCTGCCAAGGTCGCCGATGATACGGCCGATATCCGTGGCGGAAATAACCGCGCCGTCCGGCAAACGGCGACCCAGGGTTACCGTGGTGCCGGCAGGTCCGCTGCTGACGGTGAAATCGTCCACCAGACGGCGGGCGCTTGTCACGCCCAGGCCGGTAGAGCGGCCTTCCAGGACCGCATCCAGATCGCTGATGCCGGGCCCGCTGTCAGAGACCCGCACGCATAACGCCGCCGGCGATCCCCGCGAAATCGCGAACGCCACGCGGCCCCCGCCCGCGTAGATGATTGCGTTGCGGGATATTTCCGAAACCGACGCCGCCAGCCGTGTCTGGCTCGGCGCATCCAGCCCGGCCAGGGCGGCGATCTGCCGGGCGCGGTGGCGCGCGACGACAATGTCTTCGGGCTGGTTCAGCGCAACAGTCAGAAGTGGCCATTCCATCGCTTCAGCCCTTCCACACGACCACCGACGCATCGTCCCGGCCACGCGCGTGGTCACGATACAGCACGCCGGCGATCAACAGTGGGTCCAACCCGAACAATCCCGGATGACTTTCCGGCGACCAAGATGTGGCCAGACCGTCGGAATACATCACAAGAACCGGCCGATTGTGAAGCGGATAGCGAAAATCCTGCAGCCGGCCGGCCGTGTGGCCAGCCGTACCGCTGTGCGACACCATGCGACGTACCCCACCGCTATCCGTGATGAATCCGGCGATATTACCGATGCCGCTATAGGTCACCTCCCTGGCAGTCGGGTCGATCGACGCGATCGCCACAGCCGCGCCGCGCGTCGCGCGCAATCCCGCATGCAGGGTCGATAGCGACGCCTTGGGGGATGCCTCGCCGCGCTTCATAAAGAGCCGGGCGGCTTCACCGGATGCCGCGGCGGCCTGCGGGCCATGACCGAGACCGTCCGCCAGCATGATGCCAACCACCGCGCCCGGCTGAGCGAGAATGGCGGCGGTGTCACCGCAAACCGTTTCTCCCATCTTCGGGACGCAAAGGGCAGCGGTGGTACGGGGCGCGCCGGGATCTCCGCCGCTCTCCCGCCCCATGCGCACCAGCACGGCGGTGCCCGCTTGCGGCCGTGAATGAAACAGCATTTGACGCGCCAGCCGTTGAATCGCCCCCAAGCCGTTGCCGCTGGTACCCCCGGTCGAATAGCCATCGCGCAGGCAAGCCGCGACGTCGGCCATGCCAGGACCGCGATCCAACGCCATGATCTCGATGCCGCCAGCCCATTCCGGGTCAGCCCTGGCCAGGATTTCGCCCCCGCCAGCATGGCGCATCAGATTCTGCGCCAGTTCGGTCACCACGATCGCGACCCGGCCAGAAGCGGTTTCATCGTATCCCAGGCACGCGGTTAGCCCACCGATGCGCCTGCGGGCATCGGCGACATCGGTCGGATCACCAACATAGATGACGTCCATGGCGCTACTTCCAACGCGCGATGGTCACTTTGGTGCCCGTTCCGGGTTCCGAAACGATTGCGAATTCGTTACAAAGACGGCGGGCACCGCCAAGTCCCAGCCCCATGCCCTTGCCGCTGGTGTACCCATCCTTGAGCGCCAGTTCGATATCCGCAATCCCCGGCCCGCTATCCTCAAACACGATCCGAACGCCGCGCCGGGCGCCGTTCTGGGCGATATCAATGATCGCCCGACCGCCCTTGCCGTGATCGAGCGTATTGCGCGCGAGTTCGCTGGCCGCGGTGACGACCTTGGTCTGGTCAACCAGACCCAGCCCAGCCTCGATGGCGAAACGCCGCGTCTCCTGGCGAACGCGCACCACATCCTCGCCGGTGCGGATCGGCACGGTACTAGCAGCCACCCTCGTCCTCGTCCGCTACGTCCGGATCCGCCTCGTTGATCCGGCCCTTGATCATGGCCATACCGCGTTCCGCATTCAACGCGGTGCGCACGCCCGGAAGCGACAGGCCGAGTTCGACCAGGGTGATGGCGACCGCGGGCCGCATGCCGACGACAACCGTGTCGGCATCCAGCACCCTGGCGATCATGGCGATATTGGCCAGCGTGCGGCCGATGAAACTATCGACGATCTCCAGCGCCGATATATCGATCAGCACGCCCTTGGCGGCATGTTCGACGATCCGCGTGGTCAGGTCTTCTTCCAGTGCCATCGCCAGGCGGTCATGCATGTCGACCTGGATGGTGACCAGCAGCGCCTCGCCCAGTTTGAGGATGGGTATGCGATCCATCGCCCCCGCCTCACGCCGCGTCGGCGGGTTCGGTGCGACGCCGGTTGACCACCATCTTACCCACCCGGCGCAGTGCCAGGGCGAAGGCGTCCGAAAGATTGGCCTTGGAGATGACGTTCAACTCAACGCCGAGATGCACCATGGTTTGCGCGATCTGCGGCCTTATGCCGCTGATGATGCAGTCGGCCCCCATCAGCCGCGCCGCCGCGACGGTTTTCAGCAGGTGCTGGGCCACCAGGGTATCGACCGTCGGAACCCCCGTGATGTCGATGATGGCGATATCCGCTTCGTATCGAACAATACTGTCCAGCAAATTCTCCATCACCACCTGGGTGCGGGCAGAATCCAGGGTGCCGATCAGGGGCAGCGCCAGAATCCCCTGCCACAGCTTCACCACGGGCGTCGAAAGCTCAGCAATTTCCGACTGTTGACGGATTATCACCTCCTCACGCGCCCGCTGGTAGGATTCCATCATGAACAGACCAAGCGCGTCGACCAGTTCGCTGCTGACCAGCATTTCTGTCGCGAGACGTTCCGCATCGGCGCCGAGGACAGCGCGCAATCGGGCAAAGAGTGGCTGTTTCAGCGACAGGATGAAGGTCGCCGTTTCCGTCGGCGAGAATCCGGCAAGCGCTCGGGTGCGGGAAAGATCGGCCAGAATCTCCCGCAGCGGGGCGAACGATGGCGCATAGACGTCCGATCCATCGCGGCACGCCTGCGCCAGTCGCATAACGATGGCGTTACATTGACGTTCCAGTTCGGACACTGGCAGCCTCGGGTCCGGCGATGCACTCAATCTATTGAGCCAGTCGGTGAGGATATCTGCCGCCGATTCCGACAGAACCGTCGAGAGGCGCGACGCAGCGGGCTTGGCCATGATTGTGCGGAATCCTGTATCGAGAGCGCACGAATCTACGGGAATACCGGGAAATAGCTAGTACCATCGGCGCAGTCCTCACGTGGGCGTGATCAGAAACGACAATTTTCGCTCGCAGTTCCAACACAGATAGACATCCCTTAAGGACATCCGCAGGCTGGTCCGGCGCCCTGGTGACGGCCTTCCCGCCGCGCCCTTTGCCGTTGACGGCCCCATGGCGGTGTCCGATTTTCCACCTCGACCCGCGCCGCTCCAAGAGCGCGGACGATCAGGGGACAGCGTCGTGAGTCATATCGAACCAATCGAGCAAGCGACCCAGGATGAATTGCGCGCCTTGCAGCTTATTCGACTGCAAGACTCGTTACGTCTATCGTATGATAGCGTTCCGCATTACAGAGCCAGTTTCGATGCCGCGGGCGTGCGCCCGGACGACCTTCGTCGACTGGAGGACATTGCCAAATTCCCCCTCACCGCAAAGGAAGACTTGCGGCGCAACTATCCATTCGGAATGTTCGCGGTCCCGATGGAGCAGATCGTCCGCATCCATGCCTCCAGCGGCACCACTGGCAAGCCGACCGTTGTTGGTTACACAAGAAACGATATAGCAATCTGGTCGACCCTGATGGCGCGGTCGATCCGAGCGGCTGGGGGACGCGCGACGGACAGGATTCATGTGGCGTACGGCTATGGATTATTCACCGGTGGCCTCGGCGCTCATTACGGTGCCGAGCAACTCGGCGCGGCGGTCATTCCGGTCAGCGGCGGTTTCACCGAACGGCAGGTGCAGATCATCAACGACTTCGCACCCGATATCGTCATGGTCACGCCCTCGTACATGCTTGCCATCGCCGACGAATTCGACCGGCAGGGAATCGACTCCCGCGCATGCAGCCTGCGGCTGGGCATTTTCGGCGCCGAACCGTGGGGCGAGGGCATCCGCGGCGAACTCGAACGGCGCCTGGGACTGGAGGCGCTGGACATCTACGGATTGTCGGAAGTCATGGGACCCGGCATCGCGCAGGAATGCGCGGACTCCAAAGGGGCATTGACACTGTGGGAAGACCATTTCTACCCCGAGATCATTGACCCCGCCACCGGCCAGCCGGTCACCGAGGGGGACGCGGGCGAACTGGTCCTGACCACGCTGACCCGGCAGGGAATGCCGGTCATCCGCTATCGCACGCGCGACCTGACCCGGCTGCTGCCGGCCACCACGCGTCCGATGCGGCGGATCGATCGCATCAGCGGGCGCAGCGACGACATGCTGATCATTCGCGGCGTCAACGTGTTTCCGTCCAATATTGAAGCGGCGCTGGCGAAGGAGGACCGGCTCGCACCGCATTACCTGCTGGAACTGCGCCGGCCAGGCAGCCTCGACGAACTCGATGTCGTTGTCGAAATCCGAGCCGCCCTCGCCGGTACGCTGAGCGGCACGCAGCTGGTCGAACTCCAACAGCGCGCACAACATTCGATCAAGGCGTTGGTGGGCGTTACAACCAGGGTGCGGGTGGTCGCGCCCGGGACGATCGAACGCTCGCAGGGCAAGGCCAGGCGAGTCCTCGATCTGCGGCCAAAGGAATGACGCCCATGCATCCGGCCTTCAGAGACCGCGCGGCCCGTGACCGCTTTCTGCGCGACAATGTCGAAGCGGTTTATCACACCCTGACCGACGGACTGACCCGCTTCGTGCGCGTCGAGGACATTGTCCGCCAGGCCGCTGACGCCTATCCGGGGCTGGTGCCGTCCCAGGCGCAGCTTCGCGCCGAGGCCGGGCGCGCGCTGAAGGACAAGCAAGGCCTGGAAATCGACCACAGCCTGCTGCTGTCGCACATTCTCGCCCAACCGCGCTGCGGCACGCATCTTTGTCATGCGATGCTGCTGCCTCGACCGGAAACGACGGCAGCGCTGGCGACCCTGGCGGCCCAGGGATTCGTCGACCTCGGGCCGGTTCGCGTCGAGCAACGCGGGCGCGCGGTGCATCTGCTCAGTTCCAACCCGCGCTATCTGAACGCCGAGGACGAGGCGACGATCGATGCGATGGAGATCGGCGTCGACGTGGCAACGCTGGATCCGGCGACAGAAATCGCCGTGCTGCGTGGACAGGCGGTGGCGCACGCCAAGTATGCGGGTCGCCGTATCTTCGGCGCCGGCATCAACCTGACCCACCTGTATCGCGGAACGATCCCGTTCCTCTGGTATATCCAGCGCGAGTTGGGCTTCGTACACAAATATTTGCGCGGCGTGGCCAGCCCGGAGACCTTACCAGACGACGTGAATGGCGCGGGCATGGAAAAGCCATGGATCGCCGCGGTCGAAGGCTTCGCGATCGGCGGCCATTGCCAGATCCTGCTGACGATGGACTACGTTCTGGCGGCCGAAGATGCTTTCATGACCTTGCCGGCCCGCAAGGAGGGAATCATCCCCGGGGCCGCCAATCTGCGGTTGCCGCGATTCACCGGCGACCGTCTGGCCCGGCAGTTGATCCAGGCCGAACGGCGCTTGGAATGCGACAGCACCGAAGGCCGTCTCATTTGCGATGAAATCGTCCCTGGCGAGGACATGGACAACGCGATCGCGCGCACGGTGTCAATGCTGACCAGCGCCGGCGCGGTCGGCGCCATCGGCAACCGCCGCGCCTTCCGTGTCGCCGCCGAACCCCTGGACCTCTTCCGTCGTTACTGTGCCGTCTACGCTCGGGAGCAAGCATTGTGCCACTTCAGCCAGGCATTAATCAGTAATTTGGAGCAAAATTGGGGAGCCGGAAGCCGCGCAAAGTAGAACGCCGCCCGACTTGAACTTGCACCCGTTGCCGTGCCCACGGCGCAGGCTGTGCGGCCCGAAAGAGGACCGGGATCGTTCCGAACGGTATGATCGGCACACGCTTCAGGCGCGCCGCTCTGTCGCGGGTGATCTTGCCATAACCGATCGGCGGACGGCCTGGGGACAGCCTGGTTGCTGATGGAAGCACATCTCGCCACGCGCTTCGCGCCAAACCGAATGCGCTATCTTTGTGGCGTAGTCTCCAACCACCTGATCGGAATATCCAGCGCGGCCGCCTGTTCCTCGACCCACTGCCGCGCATCGTCCACCGAGGAGCAGTGACGCGTTGCCGGCGCGCGCCCCGGAAAATCACGGCGTATACCCGATGTCGCGCCTTCGCCGACAAAGGCGCCGATGAACGCACCGGTGTCACTTGGCTCGATCCACGCAAGGAGATTGCCGCTGAGCGTCATAGTAGGGGGACCCTCATTTGTTTGCAGTCGCGCCTATATCGACTTGTCGCCTCCCCGTCCATACACCACACGGCACTCAAGAATTTTATAATGTGTGGCTTTTAACCAACATACCAACCGACTGTTTTGAGTTGGACTTGAAATAGCGCAAATAGTCACGCCGCGCCCGGCGCGCGCGCAGCGACACGCGCCCGCAGCTACAATTGTGTGCCGGCCGTCCGCCTCGCGCTGTCGGGCGATTCCGGCGGCGGCGGGATCCCGCGGCCGGCCCGGCGTAGACGATAAAGGCCGCACGCGGTCGGGATCCGATCCTTGCGCCGCGGCGAGGATAAGGCATTCAATGGCGACCCCATCCCCACGTCCAGGCCCCTGCGCTCATGACACCTGAACTCGCCAACCGGTTAGCCGCGATCGCCCTCGGACACGTGACGCGCGAATATCCCAACAAACTGGACCACGTATTGGCTGGCCCCGAAGATGTGCGAAGCCCGCGCGACCTGCACCCGGTATTCTACGGCAGCTTCGACTGGCATTCCTGCGTCCATGCCTACTGGATGCTGGCACAGCTTTATCGTCGTTTTCCCGACATTGCGAACGCCGCGGCGATCCGAACCCTGCTCGACGCCCACCTGACCCCCGACCGGATCGCGGGCGAGTGCGCCTACCTGGATCGTTCATCCTCGCGCGGGTTTGAGCGACCCTACGGCTGGGCATGGTTGCTCAAGCTGGCCGCCGAACTGGCGCTGCATGAGACGCCACAGGGTGAGGCGTGGTCCGCGTCCCTGGCCCCGCTGGCCCGCATGTTCGCCGCCCGATTCACGGCGTTTCTGCCGCTCGCCACCTATCCGATCCGCGCCGGCGTCCACACCAACACCGCGTTCGCCGCCCGGCTGGCCCTGGACTATCCGGACGCGGCGCTGCGCACCTTGCTGACGGACACCGTCCGGCGGTGGTACTCCGCCGACGCCGACTGCCAGGCCTGGGAGCCCGGCGGAGACGAATTCCTGTCCCCCGCCCTGATCGAGGCGGAATGCATGCGCGCCGCGCTTCCCGCCGGGGAATTCCGCGCCTGGTTTGCCGGATTTCTGCCCCGGCTCGGTCAAGCGCTGCCGGCAACGCTGTTTACGCCCGCTGCCGTCAGCGATCGCAGCGACGGCAAAATCGCCCATCTGGATGGGCTGAACCTGAGCCGAGCGTGGTGCTGGCGCGCCTTGGCGGCGTTCACGCCGGATCCGGACGCCGCGCGGCGGGCGGCCCAGGTGCATATCGATGCCAGCCTGCCACACCTCACCGGGGCGTATATGGGCGAACACTGGCTGGCCAGTTTCGCGGTGCTGGCGTTGGGATAGGCAGCCGATCTGTCCGGCGCCCGGCCGCATCCGGCCTTTGGCCTCTTTGGACCGAAGGAATAATGGGTTAAGCTGGACCGCGTCTATCGAAGGAGCAGGGCATGGCGGGTCAGACCGAGGCGAAACTGGCGGAACTTGGGATCACCCTGCCCCGTCCGATGCAGCCGATCGCGAATTATGTGCCGTATGTGGTGTCGGGAAATCTGGTGATCGTCTCCGGCCAGGTGCCGGCGATCGACGGCAAGATCGCCATCACCGGAAAAGTCAGTTGGGGCGTTTCGGTCGAGCAGGCCAAGGAAGCCGCCCGGCTTTGCTTCATCAATGTGTTGGTCCACCTGAAGGCAGCCTGCGACGGCGACCTCGATCGGGTGAAGCGGGTCGTCCGCCTGGGTGGCTTTGTCGCCGCCCCGTCCGAGTTCACCCAGCATGCTCTGGTAATGAACGGCGCCTCCGATCTGGCGGTGGCGGTGTTCGGGGAGGCCGGGCGGCATGCGCGCACCACCATCGGCGTCCCCTCCCTGCCCGCGGACGCGGCTGTAGAGGTAGAGGGAATGTTCGAAATCGCGTAGGCTGCCGCCCATGCCAGACGGTTCGGCCACGCTGACCCTTACGCTCCATGCGCGCATTGCCGAGATTGATGCTGCCGATTGGGACGCCTGCGCGGGCCCGGGCAATCCCTTCGTCAGCCACGCTTTCCTGAGTGCGGCGGAGGACAGCGGTTCGGCGAACGCGCGCACCGGCTGGCTGCCGCAGCATGCGGTGCTGCGTGTCGATGGCGGCACGATCGTCGGCGTGGTGCCGATGTACGCAAAGTCGCACAGCTACGGCGAATACGTGTTCGACCATGGCTGGGCCAACGCGCTGGAGCGGATTGGGGAAAATTATTATCCGAAGCTCCAGGCCGCGGTGCCGTTCAGCCCGGTGCCGGGACCCCGGCTGCTGCGCCGTCCCGGTTCAGGCATTCCGGCCGCGGCGATGGCAAGCGCGCTGGAGCAGGCCTGCCAGTCGCATGGGTTGTCGTCTGTCCACGTCACCTTTTGCACCGAGGAGGAATGGAACGGCCTCGGTGAAGCCGGCTGGCTGCAGCGGATCGGCATGCAGTTTCACTGGGAGAATGAAGGCTACACCGATTTCGAAGCGTTCCTGGGCGCATTGTCGTCACGCAAGCGCAAGGTCCTGCGGCGCGAACGCCGTGACGCCAATTCAGCGGGATTGACGTTTCATGCCCTGTGCGGCGCGGATATAACCGAACGCCATTGGGATGCGTTTTACGCGTTTTACCAGTCCACGGTGGATCGCAAATGGGGCTCGGCCTACCTGACCCGGTCGTTCTTCTCGCTGCTGGGGGAGCGTCTGGGCGACAGGGTGGTGCTGATGTACGCCGAAAATGGCAACAAGCCGGTGGCCGGCGCGCTCAATCTGGCGGGCGACGAGGCGCTGTATGGCCGCAACTGGGGATGCCGGGGCGACTGGCCGTTTCTGCATTTTGAACTGTGCTATTACCGCGCCATCGACTGGGCCATCGCGCACGGCCTGAAACGGGTGGAGGCCGGTGCCCAGGGTCGGCATAAGATCCAGCGCGGGTACATGCCGCGGCATACATACTCCGCCCACTGGATTACCCATGCCGGGCTGCGCCGGGCAGTGGCGAATTTCCTGGCGGAAGAACGCGCCGGGATAGAGTCGGAGATGGCCGCGTTGGCAGAAGATTCCCCGTTCCGGAAGCACGAGGACTAATTCCCGCCGGCCACCACGTGTTGACACGTGTCAATACGGCGGTGGATGCGATACCGCAACACGCGGCACACGACCATGTTACCGCCGCGTCTTGAATTTTTTGAACCTCCCGAAACGCGCCGCTTTCCGGGGAACCCGGCGCCGCATCCAACATTGAATGTCCAGCGCGCGTCACCAGATGCCCGCCGTTCTCAATCGAAAGGGCGCGGCCATGAGCGGCAATCGAGGCGTGGTCTACCTCGGCACCAAGCACGTTGAGGTCCAGGATATCGCCGATCCGAAATTTGAAACCCCAGACGGACGCAAAATCCAGCACGGCGTCATTCTGAAAGTCGTCGCCACCAATATTTGCGGCTCCGATCAGCACATGGTGCGCGGCCGCACCAGCGCCCCGACCGGCATGGTACTCGGTCACGAAATCACCGGCGAGGTGCTCGAGCTTGGGCGCGACGTCGAATTTATCAAGAAGGGTGATCTCGTTTCCGTCCCGTTCAACGTGGCCTGCGGCCGTTGCCGCACCTGCAAGGAAGGCAGCACGCACGTCTGCTTACAGGTGAACAAGCCGGGCATGGCAGGGGGTGCTTACGGCTACGTCGACATGGGCGGCTGGGTCGGCGGCCAGGCACGCTACGTCATGATTCCGTACGCCGACTTCAACCTGCTGAAATTTCCCGACAAACAGCAGGCAATGGCGAAGATCCGCGATCTGACCATGCTGACCGATATTTTTCCCACCGGCTTCCACGGCGCCGTCAGCGCCAAGGTCGGCGCTGGATCGATTGTTTATGTCGCCGGCGCCGGCCCCGTCGGCATGGCGGCAGCCGCGTCCGCCCGGTTGCTGGGCGCCGCGGTGGTCATGGTTGGCGATTTCAACAAAAACCGCCTGGGGCACGCGAAGAAGATGGGGTTCGAGGCGATCGACCTCGGCGCGCACGATCGCCTGGGTGAAATGATCGCGCAGGTGGTCGGCGTGCCGGAAGTCGATGCCGCGATCGATGCCGTCGGGTTCGAGGCGAAAGGACATGGCGGCCAAGACCGTCCCGCCATCGTGCTGAACCAGATGATGGAGATCACCCGCCCCGCCGGAGCCATCGGCATCCCGGGACTGTATGTCACCAGCGACCCCGGCGCCTCCTCCGAGGAGGAGAGGAAAGGCAGCCTCAGTCTGCGCTTGGGCGAAGGCTGGTCGAAGGCGCACAGTTTCCATACCGGTCAGACCCCGACGCTGCGCTACAACCGCGCCCTGATGCAGGCCATCTGGCATGGCCGGGTGAATATCGCCGAGATTGTCAATGCCACGGTTATTCCGCTGGAAGACGCACCCAAGGGCTACGAAGCCTTCGACGAGGGCGCCGCAAGCAAATTCGTCCTCGATCCGCACGGCCTGCTGGCCGCGGCGGCATAGCGCGCAATCGTCTGAGGTTGCACCAGCCTCAGACGTGAATCGCCCTCTCAATAACAAAGAGAACCGGAGTGTGATCGCTTCAGCCTGACACTATCACACTCTAATCCCGCCCATCCGCCGGCCCGGTATCGTCGTGGCCGGTGCCCGTGTTCGGATCAGCGCGGCACGTCCGACTTCTCTCTTGACCCCAGCCGTGCGGACGAACATATACGCCGTCCTGCGCTCGGGGGTCCGGTGGCAGAGTGGTGATGCATCGGACTGCAAATCCGCGGATGCCGGTTCGATTCCGGCCCGGACCTCCAGATCCCCGCAGTCTTCCCTGAAGCAGTCATCCCTGAAGCAGTCTTCCCTGAAGCAGTCATCCCTGAAGCAATCATCCGTGGTGCGATGAGGCGCAGCACGGTGGCCCGCAGCACGGTGGCCCGCAGCACGGTGGCCTGCGAGTCGGCACGCCCGGCAACACCCGGAGCATCGGCGCCGCATCAACCCGTAACCACCTCGACAAAGCAACGGCAGGGGAAGGAGTCTCGGGTTGTCCACAGGATTCTGTGCGCCAGCCCGATTCTTTCGTTGCCACGGGTTCCAGCCACTTATACTGTATCTAGTAGCCAGCGTCTTAAAAGGAACCAGCATATGGTATGGGACGACGAGACCATCCGACTTTTAAGAGATCTCTGGAGTCAGGGGCATTCAACCGCCGAGATCGGTCGCCGCCTTGGTGTGTCGAAAAATGCAATTGTTGGCAAGGCCCATCGGTTGGATCTCGACGCGCGACCTTCGCCCATCCGGCGCGACGGCGCCAAGCCGGCAACCGACCGTCCCGCCGCCCATCCGCGCATGGCCGGCCCCACCCTGCCGCCGTTGGCGAGCGCGAACGCGCATCCGATCATCCCGGCCGTGCCGCCGTCCAACATTCAGCCGTTGCGCCCGGCCTCGCCCGCGGGTCCGCGGCCGATCGCACCCGTGCCGGTCCCGCCGCCCGCGCCACGCCCGGTCATGCCGTCCGCGCCCATTCAGGCCCGGCGTTCCGCTCCGTCCTGCTGCTGGCCGATCGGCGAGCCGGGGACCAAGACCTTCCGCTTCTGCGACGATGCATCGATGCCCGGCAAGCCATATTGCGACGAGCATGCCAAGCTGGCCTATGTAAAAATTCGTGACCGTAAGGAAGATGCGGCCTGAAGCGCGATTAAGGCGCGCACGATCGCTTTGCGCGGCGGCGTCCCCCGTCTATAAGGGGGGCCGCCCAAGCAGCCGAGTGACCAAATGGCAACCCAAGCCGAGCTATTCGCTGACGCCCGCAAATGCATGGTGGACAGCCAGATCCGCCCCAATCGCGTAACCGATCCACGCATCCTGTCGGCAATGCGCAAACTTCCGCGCGAGCAGTTTCTGCCCCCGAACGTCGTGGCACTTGCCTACACGGACGAAGACGTGCCGCTGGGCAATGGCCGTTTCCTGATGGAGCCGATGGTCTTCGCCCGGCTGCTGCAGGCCGCAAGCCTGCGCGAAAACGAGCGTGTGCTCGTCGTCGGTGCCGGCACCGGCTATGGCGCCGCGACGCTGGCCGCGTGCGGCTGCCGCGTGACCGCGCTGGAGGACGATCAGGACCTGCTGGCCATCGCCGCCACGGTGCTGCCGCAACAGGCCCCCTCCGTCACCCTCGTGTCCGGGCCCTTGGCCGCGGGCTGGACAGCGCACGCGCCCTACGACCTCATCCTCATCGAAGGCGCGGTCCCGGAAATCCCCCCTGCCCTGGCTGCCCAGATCCAGCAGGAAAGCGGGCGGATCCTGGCGTCGATCCAGGGGCCCGGGCGGATCACCCAGGCGGTGATCGCCGAAGCGACCCCATTTGGTCTCGGCACATCAGCCCTGTTTGACTGTGCCACCCCAGCCATACCAACGCTGCGAAAGGCGCCTGTCTTCGCTTTCTGACCAGAAACGGGACCTGTAAGAAACGTGACGCTGGACAGAGCGGTGCAATTGGAGCGAATCTGGTTCCACGACGGTCGACCGCAGCGTGGTCGACCCGGTCGCGGATAATGAGTCGACCCGGTCGCGGATAATGATTTGAAAAGCCTGCCATTAAGGCTGGCGGTCTTGTGAAAAGGGGTTCGAATGGGTTTGCGTCACGGTTTGCTCGCCAGCTTCAGCCTGGTAGCCCTCGCGGCTTCTGCCGGGGCTCAGACGCTGCCACAATCCTCGGCGCCACAATCCTCGGCGCCCCAATCGTCGGCACCCCTATCCACGCCGCCCCGTGCCTTGGCCCGGCCGACACCGCCACCGGCCAAAGCGGCCCCAACCCAGGCCCCAACCCAAGCCCAGGTCGCGCCGCGGAGGCCAAACAAGCCGGCCGCGCAATCCGTTTCCGGGATCGCCCTGCCACGCACGCTGATCGAGGCGCTGGCAGCGACCTACGCCAATCAGCCGGCGCTGCAGGCCGAGCGGGCTCGACTGCGGGCGACTGACGAAAATGTGCCGACCGCCCTCGCCGGCTGGCGGCCAACTGTTGTGATGGCTGGCACCGCCGGCTACGGCGATGGCGTAACTCGCGAGTATCTGACAACGTCTTTCACACCTACCAACGTCAAGATCAGAAACCCGCGCGATATTGCAACTGCCCAGGCCACGGTGACGCAGAATATTTATACCGGCGGCAAGATCGCGGCGAACGTCAACCGCTCGAAGAACCAGGTGATGGCGGAGCGGGCCACCCTGATCGCGCAGGAGCAAACGAGCTTCAACAACGC
>DATARX010000541.1:0-6219 GCA_036263955.1 Rhodopila sp. | reverse complement strand
AACACAACGAACATTCCAGCCTCGCGCGCTCGGCTGATCAGCGTCTTGGTCCCTTTCAGGATCACCCGATCGCCCATCACGCGGGCATTGGTGCGATACGCGGCGACATCCGTCCCCGCATGCGGCTCCGTCATGCAGATCGCCATAATACAATCGCCGCTGACAACTGCCGGTAGGATCCGTTCCCGGATCGAAACCGGGGCATAGCGCGCGATCACCCGCGTCTGGACGCCGGCCTCACCCAGCACGGCCATTGCCGTGACGTAGTCGACCTTGGCGATCTCCTCCAGGATCAGGGCGGTGTCCAGGATCGGCAAACCCAGACCGCCATATTCCTCCGGCACCGACATACCGAGCACGCCGAGTTCCGCGAGCTTTTTCATGTTCTCCCAGGGGAAGGTGCCATCCATCCAGCGCATCGCGTTCGCCTTGAACTCGGTCTGCGTGAGCGACCGCACCGAGGCGATCATCTCCCGCTGTTGCGCGCTAAGATTGAAGTCCATTGTCTTGTTCCCTCGCCCGATGGCGGAGAGTGTAAACAGGGTGTCCGGAAGCGCAAATATTCGTGGCTCCAAGGCCGCGCGCCGGCTTGTGAAAGCCGTCTATCGAAGCCGCCCCGCCGATGTGCTATTCTTCACCAATGGAGGCGGCAGTACCGATACCCGCGGTTATGACCGTGTCGGAGTTCCTGGCTAGGAACGCACCGTCAGGCCCGCCGTGGCAACTTGTGGACGGCGAGCCCCGCGCCATGGCGCCTGCGAGCCGGACGCATAACAGCATTCAGGGCGAGCTTGGCGGGCTCATACGCAATCACCTGCTAGAGCGCGGCAGCCCGTGCTCCATCCTACCCAATCCCGGCATCGTGCCGCGCGTCCGGTCCGACAGCAATTTCCGCATCCCAGATCTCGCTGTCACCTGCACACCCTACGAGGAAGAGGAATACAGCCTCACGAACCCGGTGCTTGTGGTCGAGGTTCTCTCGCCCAGCAATCAGCCAGAAACGTGGACCAATGTCTGGGCCTACACCACCATCCCGTCGGTCCAGGAAATCCTGATCGTCCACAGCACCGCGATCCGCGCCGACCTACTGCGCCGCGATGCTGACGGCGCGTGGCCGGAACGCGCCACCGTGATCGAGGACGGCATGCTGGAACTGCGCAGCATCGGCTTAGCCATTCATTTGCAAGCGATCTATCGCGACACCCGGCTCGCGCGCCGCTGATCTATCCCGCCTCGGCCAAAGCCCTGGACGGTTCGCCTCCGTCCTTTCGATCAAGCACCTTCAGCAGCACCAACGCGATGACACCCGCCAACGCAGGCGGCGCCGCGGCAAGCACATGGCAACCCGCCGAATGCCTTCGGAGGACGCTTCGACTTCTCCGCGCCGCCTCGCGCGATCGCCGGTGATAACGCCCCTACCCCGCCTCGATCCGAATCAGCGTCGGCTCTTCCATCACCGTCGGCAGCGCGCCGATCCGGTCGAGTGCCTCCCGCATCGCGCTTTCCTTCGTCTCGTGCGTCACCAGCACCACCGGCACCGCCTCGCCCGGGCTGCGGCCACGCTGCAGCATCGACTCCAGCGACACCCCCAGATCCCGTAAAACGGCGGTCACATCGGCGATAACACCCGGCCGGTCAACCACCATCAGCCGCAGGTAATAAGGCCCGACATGGTTGCTCATCGGCACCGAAGGCACGCTGGACAGCGCCGCCCCCGCGGCACCCCAGACGGGAGTCATCCGATTGCGCGCGATATCGATCAGATCGGCAACCACGGCGGAGGCCGTCGGCCCTGCCCCGGCCCCGCGACCCTCAAGCATCACCCGCCCGACGAAATCGCCCTCGGCCACCACGGCGTTGAACACCCCGTCCACCCGCGCGATCGGGGCGGTTTGCGGCACCATGCACGGATGCACCCGCGTTTCGATCCCCGCCTCGGTCTGCCGAGCAATGCCCAGCAGCTTGATCCGGTAGCCGAGTTCGCTGGCAAACGCGATATCAACGGCGGAAACCCGGCGAATACCCTCGACATGCACATGATCGAACGCCACCGGCCGGCCGAACGCCAAAGCCGCGAGGATCGCCAGCTTGTGCGCCGCATCTATACCGTCGATGTCGAACGAAGGGTCGGCCTCCGCGTAGCCCAGCTTCTGCGCATCGGCCAGAACGTCGGCGAACTCCCGGCCGCGTTCGCGCATCTGCGTCAGAATATAGTTGCAGGTGCCGTTCAGGATGCCGGCCACCGCGCTGATGCGGTTGCCCGAAAGACCCTCTCGCAACGCCTTGATCACCGGAATACCGCCGGCAACCGCCGCTTCGAACGCCAGCGCCACGCCACGCTCTTCCGCGGCGTGAGCCAGCGATGCGCCATGCACCGCCAGCAGCGCCTTGTTCGCGGTGACCACCGGCTTGCCGGCAGCGATCGCGGCCTCGGTCAGTGCCCGGGCCGGCCCGTCAGACCCGCCGATCAGTTCCACCACCACATCGACACCCGGATCCGCGGCCAGCGCCACCGGATCCTCGTACCACCGCAGACCGGTGACCGGAAAACCGCGATCCTTCGACCGGTCCCGCGCCGAAACCGCCGTGACCGCGATTGGCCGCCCCGCCCGAGCGGCGACAATGTCGGCATTGTCGCGCAGCATCTTCAACACGCCACCGCCCACTGTGCCTAATCCGGCAAGGGCGACCGAAAGCCCACGAGTCATGGCGCGGACGCCTCCGACAACACCGGTTCGGCAACATTCGACCCGGCCTGCATGAACGTTCGAATACTGCGAATCGCCTGGCGCAGCCGATGGGTATTCTCCACCAGGGCGATACGAACATAGCCCTCGCCATATTCGCCGAAGCCCAGGCCCGGCGCGACCGCAACCTTAGCGCGTTCCAGCAGCAACTTGGAAAACTCCACGCTGCCCAGCGACGCGTATTTCGGCGGCACCGGCGCCCACGCGAACATCGAGCCCTCGGGGCTTGGCATGTCCCAACCGGCGGAGGCGAGGCCCTTGATCAACACGTCCCGCCGCTCACGGTACAGGTTGCGCATCTGCTCGACACACTCCTGCGGCCCGGTCAGCGCCGCCGCCGCCGCCACCTGGATCGGCGTGAACGCGCCATAGTCCAGATAGGATTTCATCCGCGTCAGGGCGTTGATCAGCCGCGGATTTCCGGCCGCGAACCCCATCCGCCAGCCAGGCATCGAATAGGTCTTGGACAGGCTGGTGAACTCCACCGCGATCTCTTTGGCGCCCGGCACCTGCAGGATCGAAGGGGGCACCTTGTCGCCGAAATAGATCTCCGCATAGGCGAGATCCGACATCACCCAGATCTCGTGCTTGCGCGCGAACGCCACGATTTCCTTGTAGAAATCCAGGTCGGCCAGATAGGCGGTCGGATTGGAGGGAAAATTCACGATCAGCGCCGTCGGCTTCGGCACGGAATGCCGCACCGCGCGGTCCAGCGCCCGCAGCATGTCCTCGTCCGGAGTCGCCGGGATGCTGCGCACCGCGGCGCCGGCGATGATGAAGCCGAACTGGTGGATCGGATAGGACGGATTCGGGACCAGGATGGTGTCGCCGGGGCTGGTGATCGCGGACGCCAGGTTCGCCAGCCCCTCCTTCGATCCCAGCGTGGCGACCACCTCGGTCTCCGGGTTCAGGCCGACGCCGAATCGCCGCTCATAATAAGCCGCCAGGGCTCGGCGCAGACCGGGAATGCCCTTGCTGACCGAATACCGATGCGACCGCGGATCCTGCACGGTCTCGATCAGCTTGGCGACGATATGTGGCGGCGTCGGGCTGTCCGGGTTGCCCATCCCGAGGTCGATAATATCCTCCCCGGCGCCCCGAGCCTTCGCCTTGGCCGTATTCACTTCGGCGAAGACGTAGGGCGGAAGGCGGCGGATGCGATGAAACTCGCCGGAGGAATCGGAACTCATGACAGGCCTTTCGGGGTTCAGGAACAGACTATTGTAGCAAACGCAGCGCCGCACCGCGACCAGAAGCTTCCGCGCTGACCCGGATTGCGGTGCCGGGCACGCCGGCCGCCTTCAGCGCATCGACAATCGATTGCGCCCTCGACAGGCCGAGGTTCAACGCGGCCGACTGCGCCGATGGATCGCTGGAGGCGGCATCGCCATAGCCGGTCACCACGATCGTGCCGTTCCCGCGCTTGGTCGCGAAGGCTTTCACCTCGTCGGCTGCCGGCGCCGACAGATTGGACGCGCCGCTCACGAAGACGATCGTCGCGGAGGGGCCGGCCGTCGGTGCGGGCATCGGTGCCGGCGCGACCGGCGCCACGGGTGGCAACCCGGCAGCCGCTGGGCGAGCCGGGGGCGCCGCGGGTAATTCAGGCTGGGCCGCGGCTGCGGTTTGGGCAGGCGCTTGCGGCGCCGCGCTGTTCGCGGCCGCGCCCGATGGCGTGGTCGCCGGCGGCGTGCTTGCCGTCGCGGGTGGTTTGTTCACCGTCGCGGGTGGCGCGCTTGCCGTCGCCGGTGGCGCGCTCGCCGTCGCGGGTGGCGCGCTCGCCGGCGCCGGCGCCTCCAGCGGCGCGCTTTGAACCGCCTTGCGCGGTGCTGGCGAAGGCGGCGTGGCAGGTGGCGGCGGCGCGGTCACGGCCGGCATCGATGCGCTGGCAACCGGTGTCCCAGCGGCGCCTGACCCAGCAGGACCCGCCCCAGCAGCACCTGATCCACCCGCCCCGGCAGGCGTATTGACCGTTGGCGGCGGCGGCGGCGCGGTGCCCACACCAAACAACGAAGGAGAGGCGGTCGGTGAGGACGGATCAGCCAACGGGGCCGACTGGGCGGCATGTTGCGCGTTGGTGCGGTCCGCCACCAGCGAATCCGTTAGTTTCTTCAATGCCGCCGCGTCCGGCGCGTCTGGCTTGGCCGGGACAGTCGCCATGTTGGGATACGGCTGGTCAGCCCCCGGCGGCTTCGGCCGCTCCTCGGCAATCTTTCCGCCTTCCTGACGATGCCACCAGTTCACTGGATTCATGGACGAAAACGTGGAGCAGCCAGCCAGAAGCCAACCCGCCATCACCAACGTGGCAGAGCCTCGAAACGCGGCTTGCCCCGTCTTTTTCACACAACTAGCTTGCGTGCCTGTTTTGCCGACCACCATATGCTGGTTCCGCTCTCCGCTACTCGCGGCCTGTGTAGCCGCTGGTGTCGCCGACGCAAAGGATGTCTCTATGGCCACGAACGATAAGAATACGGGAAACGCCCTGCCCACCGCCACCGCCACCCCGGACGCCAGCGGGTTCAAGGTCCTGAACCCCTCGGTCGTCAGCCGCTCGATGGCCGATATCGCCGAACGGTCGCAGCGCCTTGTCGGCGAATGGTTGAAACGACAGTCGCAAGAGGAGCATGCCGCCGATCCGCTGAATATCGGTCGGGCCTTCATGGAAATGACCGCGCGCCTGATGGCCAACCCGGCCCGGCTGATGCAGGCCCAGTTGGGTTTCTGGCAGGACTACGTAACGCTTTGGCAGAACACCACACGCCGGATCATGGGCATCGAAACCGATGCGGTGATCGACCCGTCCTTCGGCGATAAGCGCTTCAAGGACAACGCCTGGAAGGAAAACGAGGTCTTCGACTTTATCAAGCAGTCCTATTTGCTGTCCGCCCGCTTCGTGCAGGACGTTGTCACCCATGTCGACGGGCTGGACGACAAGACCGCGCAAAAGGTGGATTTTTATTCGCGCCAGTTCATCGATGCAATGAGCCCGTCCAACTTCCTGATGACCAATCCGGAAGTGCTGCGCAAGACCGCCGAAACCGGTGGGGAGAACCTGCTGAAGGGCCTGAACAATCTGCTGGGCGACCTGGAGCGAGGCAAGGGCAAGCTTCGCATTAAGATGACCGACACCGATGCGTTCAAGGTCGGTGAGAACATTGGCGTCTCACCCGGCAAGGTGGTGTTTCAGAACGACCTGATGCAATTGATCCAGTACGCGCCGTCAACCGAGAAAGTGCTGAAACGCCCGCTGCTGATCGCGCCCCCATGGATCAACAAGTTCTACATTCTTGACCTGCGGCCGCGGAACAGCTTCGTCCGTTGGGCAGTGTCGCAGGGCCATACCGTCTTCATGATCTCCTGGGTGAATCCGGACGAGAAGCTCGCCGAGAAGAACTTCGAGGACTACATGGCGGAAGGCTATCTCGCCGCACTGGATGCGATCGAGCGCGCGACCGGTGAGCGTGAGGTGAATGCG
>DATARX010000509.1:0-2820 GCA_036263955.1 Rhodopila sp. | reverse complement strand
CGATGGCAATCCCTGGAAAGGAGCGGGAAAGCAGCGATGAATAGAACAATTTTCTGTCTATGCAATCTATTCAGCAAAAAAAAGAATTAAACTCTACCAACAATAAAATCGTAGATAAATATTCTTCGACAGGGAACTCCGCGAAAACAACGCCGCGGATGCCGTGGCGCGCGCCGCGGCATCGGCGGCGTTGTTTTCGCGGAATCCCCCCTCGAAGAATATTTATCTACTACTTTATTGTTGGTAGAGTTTAATTCTTTTTTTGGCCGAATAGATTGCATCGACAGAAAATTGTTCTATTCATCGCTGCTTTCCCGCTCCTTTCCAGGGATTGCCATCGATGTTCCCTTACGCCTCGCCAGCCACGGCGCCGACGGTTCCACCGCGCCGTTGGACGTCGCGCATCGCCGCCCGGTTCCGGACATGCCTCGACCCGAGCGGCCTCGCCTGGCTGTTCGGCGGTGTCTGCCTGAGCCTGCCGCTGCTGGCGCTTTCGCCCGCGCTCGCGGACGACCTGCCGCCGGTGCGCATCGGCGTGTTGACCGATATGACAGGCCCGTACGGCGATGCGGCCGGCGCGGGATCGGTCACCGCCGCCAACCTGGCGGTGGCGGATTTCGGGCCCACCGTTCTTGGCCGCAAGATCGAGGTCATCAGCGCCGACCACCAGAACAAGCCCGATGTCGGGGTTTCCATTGCCCGCACCTGGTTCGATACCAAGGGTGTGGACATGGTCACCGACCTGACCAATTCCGCGGTTGCCGTGGCGGTGCAGGCGCTGGCGACAGAAAAGCACCGGATCGACCTGGTGACGTCGACGGCGACCACGGCGCTCACCAACGAAGCCTGCTCGCCGACCGGCGTGCACTGGACGTTCGACAGCTACGCGCTGACCGCCGGGACGGGACGAGCGCTGGTGGAGGCGGGGGCGAAGAAGTGGTTCTTCATCACCGCCGACTACACGTTCGGCGCCAACCTGCAGTCCACCGCGGCACAGGAGATCGAGCGGTCCGGCGGGCAGATCGTCGGCAGCGCGCTGGCGCCATTGAATAACGCCGATTTCGCTGCCCAACTGCTGGCCGCGCAGGCGTCGGGCGCGGATGTCGTCGGACTGGCGAATTCGGGTGCCGATACCGCCAACGCGGTCAAGCAAGCGATGGAGTTCGGCCTGACGCATAGCCAGAAGCTGGCCGCGTTCCTGCCGTTCATCACCGATATCAAGGCCATCGGACTGCCCAGCGCACAGGGGCTGATCCTGACCACGGCGTATTACTGGGATCGTGACGACGCCAGCCGGTCGTTCGCCCAGCGCTTCTGGGCGGAGCGGAAGACAGAGCCGACGATGATCCAGGCCGGCACCTACTCGGCGGTGCTGCACTATCTACAGGCGGTGCGGGACGCCGGCACGACCGACGCCACCGCGGTGAGCGAACGGATGCGGGCGACACGGGTGCACGATGCGGTGTTCGCGGGTGGCTTTATCCGCCCCGATGGGCAGATGGTGCACGACATGTATCTGGTGCAGGTGAAGACTCCGGCGGAGTCGAAGGGCCCCTGGGACCTGTACAAGGTTCTGCGCACGATCCCCGGCGACCAGGCCTTCCAGCCGCTGTCCGCGAGCACCTGCAAGCTGGCGCGGGCAAGCGGCTGAGGGGCGGACGCACTCAGGCGACGAACTTCTTGCCCTTGATCGATGCCTCCGACCGGCGCTGCCACAGCACCATATCGGCATCCTTGCTGAACATCACCCGCACGCCCTTGCCGCCCTTGCTGACCCGGATCTTGCCGCCGTTGCGGGCCTTATGATCGGCCACCCATTCCAGGAATTCCGGATCCTCGGCGTCGCGGCCGTCGAATTCCAGGATACCGGCGATCTCTTCCTCTTTGCGACGCTTGACCACTGGGTGCCTCCGGGACGCGATACCGCGTTCGGTTAATGAAGGTGGAATTCAGGCATCCTGCGCGCACACAGGACGCGCAGGCCGGCGACCGCGATCCCGGCGGCTGGCGGGTGTTGGGCTTATCGATTGCGCGCGCGGCCGTCCCCGACCCCACGCACATACCAGCTGCCCCTTCGGGCCGCCGGTGTTACTTCCGCGCCTTACGGGCGGCATAGCGCGCGTCGCGCGCGGCCTTGCGTTCGGCTTCCAACGCCGCGGCGCGCGCCTTGGCTTCTTTCACCGCCGCTTCCGCCGCGGCTTTGCGGGCGGCTTCCTCGGCGGCCAGGCGCGCGAGTTCGGCGTCCTTCGCGGCCTTTCGTTCGGCAGCGCGGGCGTCCCGTGCATCGGCGATCGCCTTCAGGGCCGCCTGACGCGCGATCTCCGAGGGATCATCGGGGGACGGCCTGGCGCGGAAGCGTTCCAGCAGGGCTTGTTTGGCGGCGGCGGCGGCACTCAGGCGGTCGTCGAAATTGGTCCGGGCGTGGGCGGGCTTACGTTTCAGGTCGGGCATGGCGTGCCTTTACGCCGGACCGCGCCAGTGGGCAATAACTTGCCTACGCAAGGGCGCATTTTGCTGCCGCAGCCAAATGGCGGTCGTGATCCCCGGCGAAGCGCAGCACCCGATGGCTGGCGCCGGCCTGGGTATAACGGTCGAGCCATTCGGCGGAGCCGCCGGCCGGTCCGGCATAGCGGGCCTGGCGACGGGGGTCGCCGCGGCGGGCTGATCGTCGTAGCGCACGAGGAAATCGTGCAGCAGGTCGTCGGCCACCGCGGCGCTGCTCGTTGCCATTGGCGGTGTTGGCGATGTCGGCGGCGCGGCACCCGGGCTCTGGCCGCTGGAAATAGCCAATGTCCTGCGTTCGGCCGAACCGCGCGGACG
>DATARX010000508.1:0-2126 GCA_036263955.1 Rhodopila sp. | reverse complement strand
GCGGGCGGCCTCGACCGGTTCGTGCGGCAGGGAGCGGAGGCCGGCGAGCAGCAGGATCGCGACGTAGGGGGCGTTCTGCCAGACGTTGACCACGGCGACCGACAGCAGCGCGGTGTCGGGCCGGCCAAGCCAGACGATGTGTTGGTGGAGGAAATAGTTGACGACGCCGTGGTCGGGGTCGAGCAGCAGTTTCCAGCAGAAGGCGGCGACCACCGGGGTGATCATCATCGGCACGATCAGCAGGGTGCGGAACAGGCCGATCCAGGGCAGGTCGATGTTCAGCAGCAGGGCGATGCCGAGGCCGGCAGCGAGTTCGGCGGCCACGACTCCGGCGGTGTATTCCAGCGTCAGGATCAGGCTGGCGGCGAAATCGGGGTCTGTGAGCAGGTCTTCATAGTTGGCGGTGCCGGCATATTTGCCGCCGAACAGGGTCTGGTCGGGCGACCAGGCCTCCAGCGACAGCCAGGCCGAGAACAGCAGCGGCAGGCCGAACACCAGCAGCATGAGCAGCGTGGTCGGCAGGACGGCGAAGCGCGGGAAATTGCGGTCGATCCAGCCCATGCGCCGCCGCACCCTGCCGTGGGCACGTCTCGCGATGCCGCCGTGTGCGGCGACGTGTGTCGTTCCTCCCATTCCTGGCCGCTCCATTGGCTGACAGGTATTGGGAGGGAGGCTAGACCGGGTTTGGGTGGATGGCTACCTCTGCGGGGAGGTCCTCTGCGGGAGGGGCCTCTGCGTGAGGGTCCTCTGCGGCAGAGGCTGGGGCGATCGCAGGTGCGCGCCCGCTGCCACCGTCATGGCCGGGCTTGTTCCGGCCATCTGCGCACGGACGGCCGGGGGTGAATGGCCGGAACAAGCCCGGCCATGACGACAGGGCGCGACGCGCGGCGATAGGGCGCGACGCGTGATGGTATGGCGCGACGCTTTAGGACGCCTTTTCTTTCACCGGCTTGGCGTCGTTCGCGGCGACGGGCTTGATCACGCTGGTGATCGTCTCGCGCAGCACGGTGACGCGCAGGTTGGGGGCGATTTCGACCTCGATCTCGCTGGAGGCGACCTGCTTGCCATCCTTGTCCTGCACCACCGGCACGCGCTGGACGGTTCCGAGGATGCCGCCGCCGGTGACAACCTTGTCGCCGCGCTTCAGCGCCGCGAGCATGCCGCGCATTTCCTTCTGCTTCTGCTGCTGCGGACGGATCAGCAGGAAATAGAAGACGGCGAAGATCAGGACCAGCGGCGCGAACTGCGTCGCGCTCCCCAGATAGCCCGAAACGTCCTGCGCGTAGGCCGGGGAAATCAATGTAAACGGGTTCATGTCGGCGCGGGTCCTTGCGATACGGCGGGCCGGACCATAGTTTCCGCCCCTCTTTCGTCAAGCCGCCGTCTTTTTTCGGCACGCCGCCTTGGGAATCCCGCCGTATGGAACAGAGTTCGATCGACCTTATGACGCGTATCGCCAATGCCCTGGAGCGCCTGGCGCCGCCGCCGCCCGCGGCCTTGGACCTGACGGCGGCGGATGCGTTTGTCTGGCACCCGTCGCCGGCGCATCTGTCCCCGGTGCGGCGCGTGTCGCGGGTGGGGATCGAACTGCTGAAGGGCGTCGACCGGCAACGCGACATCCTGGCGGAGAACACGCTGCGATTCGCGCGGGGACTGCCGGCCAACAACGCGATGCTGTGGGGCGCGCGCGGGATGGGGAAGTCGTCGCTGGTGAAGGCGACGCACGCGGTGGCGAACGCCGAAAATCCCGGTTGCCTGGCGCTGATCGAGATTCATCGCGAGGATATCCGCACGCTGCCGGACCTGCTGAATTTGCTGCGCGAGCAGGAACGACGCTGCCTGATCCTGTGCGACGACCTGTCGTTCGAGAAAGAGGACGCGGACTACAAGGCGCTGAAGTCGGTGCTGGACGGCGGGATCGAGGGGCGGCCGGAAAATGTGCTGTTCTATGCGACATCCAATCGGCGGCACCTGATGCCGCGGGACATGATCGAAAACGAGCGCTCCACGGCGATCAACCCGAACGAATCGATTGAGGAAAAAGTCTCCCTCTCCGACCGGTTCGGCCTGTGGCTCGGTTTCCACAACTGCGACCAGCCCACGTTCCTGGCGATGATCGATGGCTA
>DATARX010000466.1:0-4078 GCA_036263955.1 Rhodopila sp. | reverse complement strand
GCGGGGCGATCGCCTTTGGATCGGCGTGTTTCCCGGTCGGGACGGCTGCACCGGTTGCACATCAACGAGTCCCGGGCGGAGATCGAGGGTCTGACCACGAGGGGGCACGTCGTTGATCGACTTCTATTATTGGCCGACTCCGAACGGCTGGAAGGTCTCCATCATGCTGGAGGAGACCGGGCTGCCGTACACGCTGAAGCCGGTGAATATCGGCGCCGGCGACCAGTTCAAGCCCGCATTCATGGCGATCAGCCCGAACGCGCGCATGCCGGCGATCGTCGACCACGACACCCCGGATGGGCCGATGCCGGTGTTCGAATCGGGGGCGATCCTGATCCATCTGGCGGAAAAGACTGGGCGCTTCATGCCGGTGTCGGCCCGGGGCCGGAAGGAATGTTTGGAGTGGCTGTTCTGGCAGGTCGGTAACCTGGGGCCGATGGCGGGACAACTGAGTCACTTCGTTAACTACGCCAAGAGCGTGCAGGCGGGGGACCATCTGTACGCGCATCGGCGTTACGCGGGGGAATATGATCGCTGCCTGGGCGTGCTGGAACGGCGGCTGGAGGGGCGGGATTACATTCTGGACGATTACTCGATCGCCGACATGATCTGCTGGCCGTGGGTGCTGATCGCGAAGCCGCTGGGTCAGTCGCTGGACGCGTTTCCGAACGTTTCGGGCTGGCGGGCGCGCATCAAGTCACGGCCGGCGGTGCAGCGTGGGGTGGATCTGGCGAGGGATTTGCGGCGTAGCGGCGAACACAGCGCGGAGTCGCGGGCGGTTCTGTTTGGGCAGACGGCGCGGTCTTTGGGCGGGTCGTGCTGAGGGCAAATAATGTTGGGGGCTGATCGTGTTGGGGGCTGATCGTGCTGGCGATCGCCGCGCGGTTGGGTTGTTCTGGCTTCGCGATCTGAAAGTCGTGGGTGGCCGGGACGAGCCCGGCCATGACACGAAGGGAAGACGGCGTGTCAGACGAATTCGCCGGCTTGGGCGTTTGCGCGGCTTCCGGCGTTCAGGCGGCGTTCGGCGATCTGGGCTTTCATCGCCTTTTGCAGCTTCTCGAACGCGCGGACTTCAATCTGGCGGACACGCTCACGGGAGATGTTGTACTGCTGCGAAAGGTCTTCCAGCGTGGTCGGATTATCCTTCAGGCGCCGCTCGATCAGGATGTGACGTTCCCGTTCGTTCAGCGATTTCAGGGCGCTGGTGAGCAGGGCCTTGCGACCGGTGAGTTCCTCGCGGTCGGCGATGGCGGATTCCTGGGTCTCCGATTCGTCGACCAGCCAGTCCTGCCACTCACCTTCGCTGTCCTGGCGCACCGGGGCGTTCAGGCTGTGATCGGGAGCGGCGAGCCGGCGGTTCATGCTGACGACGTCCTGTTCCGGCACGTCCAGCACGCGGGCGATCTTGGCGACCTGTTCGGGCTGCAGATCGCCATCGTCGATGGCCTGCATCTGCCCCTTCAGGCGGCGCAGGTTGAAGAACAGCTTCTTCTGCGCGGCGGTGGTGCCAATTTTTACGAGGGACCAGGAGTGCAGGATGTATTCCTGGATCGCGGCGCGGATCCACCACATGGCGTAGGTGGCGAGGCGGAAGCCGCGGTCGGGATCAAAGCGCTTGACCGCCTGCATCATGCCGACATTGCCTTCGCTGATCAGCTCACCCACCGGCAAGCCGTAGCCGCGATAGCCCATGGCAATTTTTGCGACGAGTCGCAAATGTGAGGTGACAAGCTTATGTGCTGCCTCCATATCCTGGGTGTCCCGCCACTGATGGGCGAGCGAGAGTTCTTCTTCCGGCGTGAGCATCGGAAACTTGCGGATCTCTTGGAGATACCGCGACAGGTTGCCCTCTGGGGCGATGTTGAGGACGGCAGAGGCCACGGGGTAGACTCCTTTCGTCAATCCGCTTGGTGCTTGCCCAACATGGCGCAAGATCGCGGTATGAATGTGACTGAGGCCAGTCTGGATGCAGGTCGGGAAATCAAGTCCCGGTGACCCGCCCCATTTGGCGGCGGCGTATCCGGACGTTCCCAGCAAGGAAGGGCATCCGCCCGCCTTGATGGGTCATCGTATACAGGACTGAAATAGTCCTGTCAAGGTTAACGTAAGGTTAACAGCCGGATAGGGCGGTCTCGATATCGCCCAAAAGTGTTTGCATATCGGCTGGCAAGGCCGTTTCGAACTGCAACGACTGGCCCGATCTCGGGTGCCTGAAGCCCAGACTGGCGGCATGCAGCGCCTGCCTGGGGAAGTCGAGAAGTTGGCCGCGAAGCGGCTGATTTATGGTTTTGGCGACCGCTGGGACACGCCGCAGGTATAACGGATCGCCAACGATCGGATACCCTTTGTCGGCCACATGCACGCGTATTTGATGCGTGCGCCCCGTCGCCAGCCGGCATTCCAGCAGGGCGAGGCTGGTCTGCCAGGCGCGCATCGTGCGGTATCGCGTGAGGGCGAATTTGCCGCCGTGGTCCACCACCGCCATGCGCTTTCGGTCGCGCTTGTCGCGGCCGATATTGCCTTCGATCTCGCCGTTAAGCGGCTGCGGCAAGCCCCAGACCAAAGCGTGATAGGCGCGATCGAGGTCGCGGGCGGCGAAGGCGGCGGTCAGTTTGTCATTGGCCAGCTGGGTCTTGGCCACGACCATGACGCCGGAGGTGTCCTTGTCCAACCGGTGCACGATTCCCGGCCGGCGTTCGGCGCCGATGCCGGTGAAGCCCGGTCCGCAATGTGCGAGCAACGCGTTCACCAAGGTGCCGTCCAGGTTGCCGGGCGCGGGGTGGACGACCAGCCCGGCCGGTTTGTCGAGCACGATCAGGTCGGGGTCCTCGTACAGTATGGGAAACGGGATCGATTGCGGGCGCGGAGTCGGATCGATGGGGGCCGGCAGGTCCAGGATATAGGTTGCCCCTGCCCTAACCGGTTCGGCTGGCTGGGTGACCGGCCCGGAGTCTCCGCGCAGGCGACCTTCATCGATCAACGTCTTGACGCGGGAGCGCGAGAGCGTGCCGAGCGTGTCGGCGAGGAAACGGTCGATGCGCGTGCCGGCGTGCGCCTGGGTGGCGGTGACACGGATCGGTCCGGTTGGCGTGGGTTCGCTGTTGGTTGGCATGTTGATGTGGGATAACGCGGATCGGATTCGGATGGGAGACGGCATGCGCGCGTTGAAGGTCGCCGTGGTGGTGATGGGGGTGCTGATCGTGCTTGGGACGGTCGGGCTGGTGGTTGGAATTGCGCGGCGGTCTGCCGCACCCTCGGTGGCGGCGCTGCCGGCCTCAGTGGCGGCGCTGCCGGCCTCGGTGTCTGCGGTGCTGGATGAGCCGGCGGGGACGCACATCGCCGGGATCGCGGCGGTGCGCGACCGATTGGCGGTGCAGCTTCAGGGCGGCGGGGCGGACCGGGTGGTGCTGATCGACCCCGCGAGCGGGGCGGTGTCGGGGCGGATTTCCCTGGCGCGGTAAGAATCCGGTGCTTGAGGTTCCGGGCGTTCCGGGTTAGAAGGCGCGCCTTGGCCGATGTCCCGTTCGTCTAGAGGCCCAGGACAGTGCCCTCTCACGGCACCAACAGGGTTTCGAATCCCCTACGGGACGCCAAAGAAATCAATAGGTTAGGGCCGTGACCATCGGGATGGTCTAATCAGGGGTCCAATATCGTTCGGTGGCACCGTCGTAAGCGCTGACGCGATCTGAACAAGCCCGACAAAACTGCAGGCGCGCTCGTTAGGCCGCCGTCCCCACCGCAATCTCGGACAGTCGCGGTTGGAACGCCTGATTCGTAATCAGTAGGTCCACAGTTCGATTTTGTGCGCCGGCACCAGCAAATTCAATGACTTAGATAGCCTTCCTCGTGTCGTCCGCGATCGCCCGCGCCAGTGGGGCTTCACTGGGGCTTCAGGCTGGCGGTGACAGGGCGGCTGCGGCCGGTTGGGGTTGGGCGTTCACAGGGACCATCGCTTGGGCCGGTTCTGTCAGGCCGGCGGCAACCGCGGGACGGCCGCCCGGGCGTCCGCCCGGTGATCGCGATGCTGGCGGCACGCTCGGCTGCGGGCCGGCCGGCGGCGGGGCGGTCGCGCCCGCCG
>DATARX010000458.1:0-3646 GCA_036263955.1 Rhodopila sp. | reverse complement strand
CCTGGCATTTTCAGGCGCGCCTCAGCCGGGGGTTGATCAGGACGTACAGGATGTCGGCCAGCAGGTTCAGTAGGATGAACAGGAAGGCGGTGACCAGGACGACGCCTTGCACCACCGGGTAGTCGCGGTTGAAGACGGCGTCGACGATCATTTTTCCGAAGCCCGGGATGGAGAACACCTGCTCGGTCAGCACCGCGCCGGACAGCAGGGTGCCGAGTTCGAGGGCGCCCAGGGTCACGACGGGAATCAGGGCGTTGCGCAGGGCGTGGCGCAGGATGACCTTGGTTTTCGACAGGCCTTTGGCTCGGGCGGTGCGGACGTAGTCCTGGTCGAGCGTCGACAACATGGCACTGCGGGTGTGGCGCATCAGGATGGCGGCGATGGCGTTGCCGAGGACGAAGGCGGGCATGATGGTGGTGGCCAGCGACTGCCAGGGGTCCTCGGTCAGCGGCACGTAGCCGGAGGGCGGCAGCCAGCCGAGGTCGACCGACACCAGCAGGATCAGCATGATGCCGAACCAGAAATTCGGCATCGACAGGCCGGCGAGGCCGATGGCGTTGGCGATGTAGTCCAACGGGCCGTTGCGCTTGACGGCGGCGTCGACGCCGGCCGGCACGCCAATCAGGATCGCGATGACGAACGCCATGACGCCAAGCTGGGCGGTGACGGGGAGTTTTTCGCCGATCAGTTGGGCCACCGGCTCCCGCGTGCGCCAGGAATAGCCCAGGTTGCCCTGGACGACGTTGCCGACCCAATGCGCGTATTGCACCGGCAGCGAGCGATCCAGCCATAGTTCCTGGCGGATCTGCGCCAGCACGCGCGGGTCGCCACGCTCCTCACCGGCCAGGATGACGGCGGGATCGCCCGGCATCAGTTGCTGCAGGCAGAACACCAGGACGCTGACCAGGATCATGGTCGGTACGACCTGGGCGAGACGGGAACCCAGCTTCACTTGGTCACCGCCAGGCCTTGCAGGCGGATGATCCCGTCCGGGACCGGGCGAAAGCCGGTCAGTTTGGCCGACATGCCGACGATGTTGACCGGGTGGTAGACGTAGATGATCGGCAGGTCCTGGCGTTCCTGCGTGACCAGCTTGGCGTATTCGGCGACGCGGGCGGCCGGGTCGGTCAGTGTGCGCGCGGCGTCGAGCGCGGCGTCGGCGACCGGGTTGGAATAACGGCCGTCATTCTGCAGCGAACCGCTGTGCAGGAACATGTAAAGATTGCCGTCCGCGTCGGTGCGGCCCGACCACGCGATCATGTAGCTCTCGAACGCGCCCGCGGAGCCGGCGGCGACCGTGGAGGCGAACTCGACGAGGTTGATCTTCAGGTCGAAGCCGGCGTCACGCACCATCGACTGGATGACTTCGGCCAACTGTGCCTGGTCCGGCGTGTTCGGCACCATCATGGTCACCGGGATGGGGGTCGGCACGCCGGATTGCTTCACCAGCGCCTTCGCCTTTTCGATGTCGCGCGGCCCCGGTTCGACTCCCTTGACGTATTGCGGCGATGACGGCGGGACCGCCTGCACGGTGGGCTGGTACATGCCGTTGAACACGACCTGGCTGAGTGCCTGCCGGTCGAGCGCGGCATCGAAGGCCTGGCGCAGCAGGGCGCTTTGGTTGATCGGGGTTTTCGACTGGTCGCCGTGCGCCAGGTTGAAGGTGATGCCGAGGTAGCCGAGCGCCGGCGAGGTGACGACGCGCAGTTTCGGGTCGGCCTTGACCTCGGCGACGTCGGTGGGCAGCACGCGTTCGGCGAGGTCGATGTTGCCGGTATGCAGATTGGCGACCTGAACCGCGCTGTCGGGCATCGGCTGGTAGATGACGCGGTCGAAATGGATGTCCTTGGCATCCCAGTAGCCGGGATAGCGGTCGAGCACGATGCGGTCCTGCGCCACCCGTTCGGTGAACTTGAACGGGCCGGCGCAGACCGGATGGAGTCCGAAATCCTTGCCGGCGGCGGCGGCGGCCTTGGGGGCGACGATCATGCCGGCGCGGTCGGTCAGCAACGACAGCAGCGGCGACGAGGGCGTTTTCAGCACCAGGCGGACGGTCAGGGGGTCGATGACCTCGACATGGTCGATGGCGCTGATTTCGGCGCGGCGGAAGCTGCCGGGCATCGTCAGATGACGTTCCAGGGTGAATTTCACCGCGTCCGCGTCGAACGGTTCGCCATCCTGGAAGGTCACGTTGGGGCGGAGGTGGATCACCAGGGTCTTCGGGTCGGCCCATTCGTAGCCGAGGGCGAGTTGCGGCACGATGTGCAGGTTCTCGTCGATGTCGAACAGCTTGTCGCACAGGCCGGCGAAGACGATGCGCCCGACATAGGTGCGGGCCAGGGTCGGATCCAGAATGTCACCGTCCTCCCGCAGGGCGATGTGCAGGGTTTGGGCGGCAACCGGCTGGGCGGCGAGAAGGCTTAGGCCACACAGGGCTGTGCGGCAGGCTGTCAGGAAGCGAAGGTGCATGTGCCGAATCCCTGCTCGTTTCTGGCTGTTCCGTTACCGCGATTGTGCGGGCGGGCGGAGCGGGCCGCAAGACGCGATGTGATCGGATGGGGAAAGAAATATGTGGACGCGGCGGCGCGATGGCGGGCGCGGTGGATCGCCAAACTGTTCCAAGGCAGGGATCGACTTTGCTTGATGGTCGGTGATCGGCCGGTAGCCAATACAAGGGGGGCACGCTATGAAGGTCGCCATAATAGCCGGCTCGACCGGCAATACAGGGGAACGTGCATGAAGATCCGATACCTTGCCGCGATCGGCGCCGCGCTGTTGCTGGCGGCCGCTCCGGCGATGGCGCAAGACAAGACCGTTACGCTGAAGATGTCGTCCTGGGTGCCACCGGCGCATCCGCTCAATCCGTCGCTGGTGGCGTGGGCGGCGGATATCGAGAAGGAGTCGGGCGGGACGATCAAGGCGACGCTGTTTCCGTCCGAACAGCTCGGCAAGGCGATGGACCATTACGACATGGCGCGGGACGGCATCGCCGACCTGGCCTACGTCAACCCGGGGTATCAGCCGGGCCGGTTTCCGATCATCGCGGCGGGCGAGCTGCCGTTCCTGATCAGCAACGCCAAGGGCGGGTCTGCGGCCTTGGACGAATGGTATAGGCCGTATGCGGCGAAGGAGATGAAGGACGTGCATGTCTGCTTCGTCTTCTTCAACGATCCCGGCACGTTTCACTCGCGCCACAAGATCGTGCTGCCGTCGGATATCAAGGGCGACAAGGTGCGGCCGGGCAATGCCACGATGGGGGCGATGGTGACGCTACTGGGGGGCACCAACGTGCAGTCCTCGGCGCCGGAAGCGCGGGAGGTGCTGGAGCGTGGGGTCGCCAACACGATCGGTTTTCCGTGGGGGTCAATTCCGCTGTTCGGCATCGACAAGGTGGTCAAGTATCACATGGATGTGCCGCTGTTCTCCACGACGTTTGTCTGGGCGATGAACAAGGATCGGTATGAGTCGCTGTCGCCGGCGCAGCGGACGGTGATCGATCATCACTGCACGCCGGAATGGGCGGAAAAGGTGGCGAGCCCGTGGGCGGATTTCGAGCACGCCGGCCATGCCAAGCTGGCGGCCGAACCGGGGCATGAGGTCTACACGCTGACGCCGGAACAGTTGGCGGCGTGGCGGACGGCGGTGG
>DATARX010000396.1:0-2009 GCA_036263955.1 Rhodopila sp. | reverse complement strand
GGAGCACCTGGAACTGATGTTGCGCGATCCGGAAGCGATGTTTGCGCGGGTGCGGCATGCGGGCGCTGTGTTCCTGGGCGGGTTTTGCCCGGAAGCGGTGGGCGATTACGTCGCCGGGCCGAACCATGTGCTGCCGACGGGACGGACGGCGCGATTTGCCTCGGGGTTGTCGGTGTTCGACTTCCTGAAGCGGACCACGTTCGTTTCAGCGACGCAGGCGGCGCTGGAGATGATCGGGCCGGCGGGCGTGGCCCTGGCGGAAGCCGAGGGGTTACAGGCGCATGCCAGGAGTATTGCGCTGCGGCTGGGGAACGGCGGCTAAAGCTTCAGGCGCGGGGGCTTCGGGCGCGGGGGCTTCGGGCGCGGGGGCTTCAGGCGCGGGGGCTTCAGGCGCGGAGGCGCAGGGCGATTTCCGGCGGGATCGGCTGCATCGCACTGTTGGCGAGCAAGGCATCCTTGAATGACGCGAGGCGGGAGCCGGTGGGCGCCGGATGGTGGATGGCGCTTTGGGCAGGCTGCCGGGCTTGCACCTGGAACGGCGGGGGCGCGGGCATGGCGGCTTCCGGGTTCGGGCTTGTGGGGGCTGATGTCGCCGGGGCCGGTTCGGCCATGGCTTCGGGATTGGTGGCGGCGTTCGCGAGGGCGACGGCGGCTTCGATGGCGGCGAGTTCCGCTTTGGTCGGGCGGCCGGCGGCTTGGCCGCCTTGATCGGCCGACGGGGCCGCGTTCAGGTGGCGGCGGCGCTGCATCATGGTGCGTTCGGCCTGATCGGCGGAGCGGTTGAGGGCGACGGCGCGGCCGTAGATCCGCAGTTTCTGGGGCATTGCCAGATCATCGGCGGCGGCGGTACCGAGCACCGTGAGGGCGGCCATCGAGAAGGCGATGGTACGGGCGGCGCTGACGAAATCGGCGCAGCTTTCGGGGTTGTAGGCGTCCATCGCCAGGATCGCCATGTTGCCGGCCTGCAGCCGATCGACGCGCGGACCGCGAAACAGCGGCACGAGTTTGTCGACGAGGCGGATGACCAGGGCGCCTTGGATGTCTTGTTCGGCGGTGGAAGGCGCATGGTCAGGGTGTTGGGACATTGGGGCGGGTTGGCTCTGCTGGAGTTCGTGGAACGTTCTTATATAAAATGTTCACGCATTGCAAGAACAAAATAAGATTTGCTTGGGTCCCGGGCTTTTGTCCGGGTCCCCGGGCGTTGGCTTGGGTGCCGGGCGGTGGCTTGGGTCCCAAGCTTTTGCCTGGGTCCCGGGCATTGGCTTGGGTCCCGGGCTTTGCCTGGGTCCCGGGGCGTTGGCTTGGGTCCCGGGGGCGTCGGGCAGGCAATGGCGAACTGGTTGCCAACGTCTGGGCGCTGAGGCTACCGTCGGGCGTCGATGGTCCCGCGCGAGCGGGTGAATAGGGAACGCCGTGCGCTCCGGCCGGACCAAGTGTCCGGGGGCAAGTCGGCGGCTGCGCCCGCAACTGTCAGCGGCGAGTTGCTGGACCATTCGCCCCACCAAGAGGGCGAGCCACTGGACCCGACACGGGTTCGGGAAGGCAGGGCCAGAGGCGATGACCCGCGAGCCAGGAGACCTGCCATCGTCGCGCCAACCGCTGCCGGGCGGGATGACCGGGGGCATGGAGACGATGATGCCGACTCCTATCCAGCAGACTTTTGCCGATCGTGCCCATGGCCTGCGTGGCCGCCTCGCTGGACTTTACACATTCCTGATCCTGGCCAATCTCCTGGCCTGGGCGTGGGCGTTCTTTGCCTTCCGCCAGCAGCCCGTGATGCTCGGGACGGCCCTGCTGGCCTACAGTTTCGGGCTGCGCCATGCCGTCGATGCGGACCATATCGCCGCGATCGATAACGTCACCCGCAAGCTGATGCAGGACGGCAAACGCCCGGTGGGTGTCGGCTTTTGGTTCTCGGTCGGTCACTCGGCGGTTGTGGTCCTCGTGGCCCTCGCCATCGCGATGACGACGACCGCGCTGGCCGGAAACTTCCCCGCCTGGAAGGGCAT
>DATARX010000392.1:0-12529 GCA_036263955.1 Rhodopila sp. | reverse complement strand
GCGTTCGGCAATTCGGACGGTGACCTTCAGATGCTGCAATGGACGACCGGCGGTGATGGCGCACGGTTTGCGCTGCTTGTCCGCCACACCGACGCGATCCGCGAATGGGAATATGACCGGCTTTCAGACGTTGGTCGTCTCGACAAAGCGCTCGACGAAGCCAACGAGAAGGGATGGACGGTCGTCGATATGAAGATCGACTGGCGACGGGTCTTTCCTTTCGAGCAGTGAGTGGGACCCTGTGTCTGCAAGGTCTGCTTTCCACCCTAAGGGCGCTTGTTTGAGAACTCCGTTCGGATCGCGTCGGAGTTCTGCCCGGTCGCGGGGACGGCGCCGAGGCTGACCGTCTCGCCCACCCGGATCACCGCCGGCGCGACGATTTGTGCGACGCCGCCGCCGGGCAGCGCCACGGGCGTGCGGCGCAGGGCAGGGTGGTGGCCGAGGGCGGCCAGGTCGTTGACGAACCCATACGCGGTGTTGGAGGCGCGCAGCTTTGCCGCTGCCTGGTCGCGCGTGAGGGTGGCGAAGGTTTGCCCGACGCGATGATCGACCACGGCGCGGTTGGCGACGCGGATATTGTTGCTTTCGAAACCAGGCTGCTTCGGCAGATCGGGATCATCGAGGAAGTGGGCACAGAACGTCGCCCATTCGCGTTCGTTCTGGATTGAAATCAACACCAGGGCGCCGTCGCTGGTGGCGAAGGCGCCGTATGGACAGATCGATGGATGCGCGAGACCCAGGCGTTGCGGGGCTTTTCCGGTGCCCTCGAAATACAGCAACGGGACGTTCATCCAGTCGGCGACGGCATCGAACAGACTGACCTTGAGGCCCTTGCCGCGGCCGGTTTGCTTACGCTCGATCAAGGCTTCGAGGACGCCTGTATAGGCATTCATCCCGCAGCCGATATCGGCGATCGAGATGCCGACGCGGCCGGGTCCGGCGGGATGGCCGGTGACCATGGCGAGGCCGGATTCGGCCTGTACCAGCAGGTCGTACGCCTTCATCGTCGCGTAGTCGCCGGTTTCGCCGTAGCCGGAGATGTCGACGGTGATCAGGCGGTCGTGTTGCGCACGCAACGCCTCCGACCCGAAGCCGGATCGCGCGGCGGCGCCGGGTGCGAGATTCTGGATGAAGACATCGGCTTTGGACAATAGCCCGTGCAGCAGGGCGGCGTCGGCGGGTTGCTTGATGTCGGCGACCAGGCTTTCCTTGCCGCGGTTCAGCCAGACGAAGTAGCTCGACAGGCCCTGGACGGCGGTGTCGTAACCGCGGGCGAAGTCGCCCTCCGCGCGTTCGATCTTAATCACGCGTGCGCCGGCGTCGGCGAGCTTCGCGGCACAGTATGGCGCGGCGACGGCTTGCTCCAGCGAGACGACGAGCAGGCCTTCCAGCGGTTTGGTCATGGTCCGGTTCCTTTCAGCGGCCGGACAGGATCATGGCGCGCGGTCCAGGGCAAGGGCGGCCTGGATCCCGGTGTTGCCGTGGGAAAACGATGGCGCCTGTCCAGGCGGCTTCACGCCAACCCGTATTCCACCTCCGGCGTATACACAGAGGCCTCTTTTCCCAGTTGCGAACTGAACAGGGTGAAATGCTCGACCGGGATCGGTTCTGATCGAAACAGGTTGTGGGCCTGGACGTAGGAGACCAGTTTGCCCTCGGGAACATTGTCCAACCGAGCCAGCGTGACGTGCGGCTGGAACCGGCGGCGTTCGGGTTCCAGGCCGCAGCGTTGCAAGGCCGTCTCGATCTTGTTCTGTAGGTGATCCAATTGCGGGTTGCGCTCCGCCCCGACCCAAAGCGCGGTGCTGCGCCCGGCCTTGGTGAAGGTGCCGACACCCGCCAGCGTGAGTGAAAACCCACGTGCCCGCAGCCCGGTCAGCGCGGTGTCGATATCCTCGGCGCGGTGTCCCGGGGTTTCACCGATGAACCGCAGGGTCAGGTGATAATTCTCCGGCGGCACCCAGCGGGCGCCTGGGATGCCGGCACCGGCCAGGGTCGAAAGCCGTTCCCGCAGGACCCATGGCAGATCAAGGGCGACAAATAGTCTCATCCCGTCACCTCATGCAGGGTGGATCTTGGCAAGCAACTGTTCCACCAGCGGCAGGAGTCGCGCAACTTCGCGTTTCACGCCCTCGGCGTTCGGATGCAAGCCGTCGGCCTGAATCAGCTCCGGGTGCATGGCCACGCCCTCCATGAAGAACGGATCGTACAGCACGCCGGGGCGCTTCCCCAACGTGTCGTACACCGCGCGGAACGCCTTCTGGTAGTCGGGGCCGAGGTTGGGCGGCGCGTACATCCCGGTCAGCAGCACCGGGATGTGTTTGGCGGCCAGTCCATCCAGGATGGCGGTCAGATTGGCCTCCATGGCCTTCGGGTCCAGTCCGCGCAGCCCATCATTCGCGCCCAGTTCGACGATCGCCGCATCGGCGCCGTCACCCAGCGTCCAGTCCAAGCGAGCACGGCCGCCGGCGCTGGTGTCGCCGGAGACGGCGCCGTCGATGATGGCGACGTCGTGCCCGTGCGCCTTCAGCGCCTTCTGCAGTTGCACCTCGAAGCCGTCGTCATGCGGCAAGCCGTAGCCGGCCGACAGCGAATCCCCCAGCACCAGCAGGCGCAGGGGGGCGGCCCAGGCCGGTGCGGCGCAGGTCGGCGCGGCGATGGTTAATGCAATCGCAACGTACCAGGCCTTTCGCCACCATGCCCGATCCCAATATACACACCCGATGGATGCCATCTCTCCACTCCCAGCCAATCCGCTCGTGCGCGTCAAAAACCTGTTCCTGACGGTGCCGTCCGCTGCCGGACCGGTCAACATCCTGCGGGGTGTCGATTTGGACATCACCGCGGGGGAGGCGGTCGGACTCGTCGGACCGTCCGGATCAGGCAAGACCAGCCTGTTGATGGTGCTGGCCGGCCTGGAACGCGCCACGTCCGGAAGCGTTTCGCTGGATGGACAGGACATCACGCGGCTGAATGAAGATGCGCTGGCGAAACTGCGGCGGGAACGGGTCGGCATCGTGTTCCAGGCGTTTCATTTGATCCCCACGATGACGGCGTTGGAGAACGTGGCGATCCCGCTGGAACTGGCCGGCGTTCGGGATGCGAATGATCGCGCCCGCGCCGCCCTGGAGTCGGTGGGTCTCAGCCATCGCCTGACCCATCTTCCTGGCCAGTTGTCGGGTGGCGAGCAGCAGCGCACGGCCCTGGCGCGTGCCTTCGCCCCGGAACCCGCGCTGCTGCTGGCAGACGAGCCAACGGGCAACCTGGACCACGCGACGGGGGAGACGGTGATCGACCTGCTGTTCGCGCTGCGCGAGCGCACCGGAACCACGCTGCTGCTGATCACGCACGACCGCGGCCTGGCGGCGCGTTGCGACCGGCAGGTGCATATGTCCGATGGCCGGGTGGACGAGGCGGTTCCCGCCTAACCAAACGTTAACTCTCTTGCTGCGGCGCACAAATCGGGCCACACTGGATCCATGCCGGATGTGCCAGCGTCACCGCAGACCTCCGCCCTGGCCCAGGAACTCCTGGATCTGACCGCCCGCGTCGGCGGCCGAGCCGATGAGGATCCGTTCGGCAATCCGGTGCTGCTGGTTTCGCTGGCGATCACCCGGCAGATGGACGCCGGCGAACTGAAGGAGGCCGATCTATCGGCGCTGATTCGCCATTTGCGCGATGCCGCCTTCACCGATCGCGCCGCCCGCATCGCTGCCTATGTCGGCGGCGTCGATACCGCGACGAATGACGGCATCCTGGCCAGCCTGGCGCAGCACCTGCTGCGGCCCGACCCGAACGACAGCCCGGTGCGCTGGGCGGAATACAGGGCGCTGACCGAACGCACCCGGTTCGCGGCGGTGTTTACCGCGCACCCCACGTTCTCGCTGCCGCTGCCGGTGAACCGGGCATTGGCGGAGGCGGCGTGCGGCCGGCCGGCGCCGTCCTTCAAGTCCCACAGGCCGCCGCCCATCACCTTGCGCAGCGAATTCGACCAGTCGGTTGCCGCCATCGCCAATGGGCGCGACGCGATCGACCGGTTCAATGCCGCGCTGATTTCCGTTGCCCGCGGGGCGTGGCCGGATCGGTGGACCGAACTGACGCCCAGTCCGGTGATTCTGTCCAGCTGGGTCGGGTACGATACCGACGGCCGCACCGATATCGGTTGGTGGGACACGCTGCGGCTGCGGCTGGAGATGAAGCGGCTGCAGTTGGCGCGCTTACATGCACAGGTCAGCGTCCTGCCGAGTACGGCGGCGCTCGTCGAACGGGTGGCGGAGGCTCTGGATGCGGTGGACCGGCAGATCGAACTGTGCCCGGACCAGCCGGAGCCGGCCAAGGTCGCTGCCTTCGCGCATGCGCTGGTCGGCACGCGCGAAACCGCGCTGACCTCGCCCGCGCCGCTGCTGCCGTTGTTCCAGGCGGCCATCGCCAGAGCCGAGGACCATGAGAAACTGGCGCTGGCCGTGGCGCGGGCCGGGGTGGTGTCGCATGGCATGGCGCTTGCCCATACGCACACGCGGCTGAACGCGGCACAGTTGCACAACGTGGTCCGGCAACGGCTGGGCATCGCCGATCCGCCGGAAGACCCGTCCCGCCGGCGGGCATTGTTCGCCAAGATCAACGCGGCGCTGGACAGCGTGACGGCCGAACCGGTGGATTTCGGCGCGCTGATCGGCGAACAGGCGTCGGCGGCCAAGCTGATGATGACGGTTGCGCAGATCGTCAAGCACGTGGACGGATCGGTGCCGGTCCGGTTCCTGATTGCCGAAACCGAGACCGGCTATACGCTGCTCGCCGCCCTGTGGCTCGCCCGGTTGTTCGGGATCGAGGAACATGTCGAAATCTCGCCGCTGTTTGAAACGGCGGAGGCGCTGGAGCAGGGCGCGAATGTGCTGGAAGAGGCGCTGCGCAGTCCGCACTACCGCGCCTACCTGAAAAAGACCGGCAGGCTGGCGCTGCAGTTCGGCTATTCGGATTCCGGGCGTTATGTCGGACAGCTCGCGGCCAGTTACCTGATCGAACGGTTGCGGCTGAAGATCGGCCAGACGCTGGAGCATCACGGCGTGACCGGTGTCGAGGTTATCCTGTTCGATACGCACGGCGAAAGTATCGGTCGCGGCGCGCATCCCGGTTCGCTGGCCGACCGTCTGAAGTATTTGTCGCCGACGGCGTCTCGCCAGGCGCTTGGGCGTGCCGGGCTGAAGGTGCGCGAGGAATCGGCGTTTCAGGGCGGCGACGGATATCTGCTGTTCGGCACAGCGGAATTGGCACTGGCAACGATTACCCGGATTGCCGAACAGACGTTCCACCCGGCGGCCGGTCCGATCGAGGATCCGGTCTATGCGGATCCCGATTTCGCCGCGGATTTTTTCGCCACCATCCGTGCCAACATGGCCGATCTGGTAGAGGACGCCGGCTACGCCGCGTTGCTGGGGGCGTTCGGGCCGGCATTGCTCGACAAGACCGGATCGCGGCCATCCGCGCGGCAGTCCGATGGCATGGGTGGCGCCACGCGCATTCGCCATCCGAGCGAATTGCGGGCGATTCCGAACAACGCGATCCTGCAACAGATAGGTTGGTGCGCCAATACGTTGCAGGGCATCGGCGCCGCTGCCGCCCGCCATCCCGAAACGTTTACCCATCTGCGGCGGGAAAGCAGGCGGTTCAAACGGGCGATGGACCTGGCCAGCCACGCTCTGGCGCATTCCGATATCGAGGTGTTGCGGGCCGTGATCGCCTCGCTGGATCCCGGCACGTGGCTGGATCGCGCCGCGCATACCAGGCGGCCGGGCCGGCGGGAGGCTTTGGTCGCGGTGGCCCGAGCGCTGGAGCGGCTGGATATCTGGGCGGCGGCGCAATCGATGTTCCGGCGGATCTCGGCCGATCATCTGGCGCTGCGGGTGACGTGGCCGGACGTGCCGCATATGGCGAACCGGGAGATCCTGCTGCATGCGCTGCGACTGGCGCTGATCCACCGTATCTGGCTGCTGGCGACGGAGATCCCGGATTTCTCGCCGCGCCACGGGGTGACCCGTCTGGCGCTGGAGGCGGCGATTTTGCGCCTGGATATCGATGCGTCGCTGGATGTGCTGGCGGAGATTTTCCCGTCGGCGAGCGACCCGGCGGCGGATTATGATTATGGCGAACCGGTTCCAAACCGTCGTACCGCTGCCTATGTGCGTGAGCATGAAGAGATCTTTGCCCCGATGGGCCGGTTGTTCGCGCTGGTGCGGGAGATTGCGACCGCCGTGACGCACGAGGTTGGGGCGTTCGGCTAATCCGGGGGCGCGGCGACGGCAACGACGATGCGCCGGGAACGATCGCACCGCATGTGCCCATTACGTCCATTCACTTCACCTACCGGACCGCGGTGCGTTACCGCTGCTGCCGACCTGCTATACCAAGGGAAACCGATGAATCTACGCTTACGATTGATGGCATCGCTCGCGGTCGCCATCACCACATTGTCGGGCTGCGATGTTGGTCCGGACTATCGGCATCAAGCTGTCGCGCTGCCTGCCGGTTGGCGTGAAGCGGGCGCGACAGGCGGGGCTGTCTGGCCAGCGGCGGATTGGTGGCGCGGCTTCGGCTCACCACAGTTGGACGCGTTCATTGCCGATGCCGAGGCGCAGAACTTCGACATCGCCGCCGCGGTCGCGCGGGTGCGGGAGGCCGATGCCGAGGCGCGGATCGCCGGCGCGGCGCTGCTGCCCTCGGTCGGCGCCACCGCCAGCGGCGGCCCCGCCCGTTCGGTGCTGACGACCACGAGCAAACCGTACGACTACCAGCAGTTCAATCTGGGCGTGAACGCTTCGTACGAGTTCGACTTCTGGGGCAAGAACCATGCGGCGCTGGAGGCCGCCAAGGAAACCGCGATCGCCAGTCGCTACGATCAACAGGTGATCGCACTGGCGACGGTGAGCAGCGTCGCCGCCACGTATTTCCAGGCGCTGTCGCTGCGAGACCGAATCCAGGTCGCGGAGAACAATGTGGCGGCGGCGGAGCAGATGCTCGTCGGTATCGATACGCAGTTCAGCAATGGCACGGTGACGGAGCTCAATATCGCGCAGCAGCAGACCGTGGTGAACGGGTTGCGCGCACTGATACCGCCGCTGCGACAACAACTGTCGCAGGCGATCGACGCGCTTGGGATCCTGATTGGCGAGCCGCCGGAGAATGTAAAGCTGGCGCCGGAAACGTTGCTGGACCTGTCGATGCCGGCGGTGGCGCCGGGCTTGCCGGCGGAACTGCTGGAGCGGCGCCCCGACGTGGCTGAAGCGGAGGCGACGTTGATCGCCGCCAATGCGAATATCAAGGTGGCTCGTGCCGATTTCTTCCCGAGCTTTTCGCTGACCGCGCAGGGCGGCATAGAGAGCCTGGCAATGGCGGGATTCGCGCCGCCGGCGGCGGTGTATGGGCTGACCGGCGGGATCACCCAGCCGATTTTCGAGGGCGGGCTGCTCAGGGGCCAGCTCGAATACAGCAAGGCCCGCTATACCGAGTTGCTGGACGACTATCGCAAATCGATCGTTTCGGCGCTGAGCAACGTCGAGGACGGTTTGGCGGGCGTGCAGCAGACCGGTGAACAACTTGCCGCGGAGGCGGCGACGGTGAAGACAGCGCGGCGTGCGTATGAGATCTCCGACGCGCAGTATCATGGCGGGACGGTTGACCTGCTGACCGTGCTCACGGCGGAAAATGCGTTGTTCCCGGATGAGGATATGTTGGTGCAGGTGAGACTTGCGCATGTGCAGGCGCTGGTCAGCCTTTTCCAGGCGCTTGGCGGCGGGTGGCAGGACACCCCGATGCAGTCGGCCTCGGCTCGTGAGTGATGGGTCGGGACGTTGACCGTAACGATTGCGGTCTTGTCGTGTCTGGGCGCGTGTCTGGGCGTTTCGGCCGTCTGCGCGGCGACGACGAAGCGCGGATGGCCGGGACACGCATAGCGCGCGCCCGGCCATGACGGCCCTCCCAGAGTCCGCATCGATGGCGATTGGTAGAAGAGGCCGGGGAGGCAAGCTCCGCGGATAGTAGGTGAGGCCGGCGTTTTCGCGCCGGCCTTGCTGCTTTTCACTCTGCTGCTTTTCACTCTGCCGCTTTTTACTCTGCCGCTTCTCACTCTGCTGCTTTTTACTCTGCCGCGCGCACGAGCGGGGCCGCGGCGGCCAGTGCCCGCTTTACACCCTCCGCGTAAGCCGGGTCGGCTCGGCGGAAATGCTCGACTTGGCGGGCGACGATCTCCGCCGGGACTCCCTGCATGGCGGCGGCGATGTTGCTGAACAGCCGCTGCCGCTGGCCGGCATCGAACAGCCTGAACAGGTCGCCCACCTGGCTGTAGTCGTCGTTGCGGTCGCGATGATCGTAATGATCCGCGTTGCCGCTGATGCGCAGCGGCGGTTCCTTGATCGTCGGCTCCGGCTGCGGACCGCCGAAGCTGTTTGGCTGGTAATAGGCGTCGGTGCCTTTCGGAGAGTCGAACCGCATCGATCCGTCCGCATGGTGATTGTGCATAGGACAGCGCGGCTTGTTCACCGGCAGCGACTCGTAGTGGGTGCCGACGCGATAGCGGTGTGCGTCGGCATAGGCGAACAGCCGACCCTGCAGCACCTTGTCGGGCGAAAAGCCGATCCCGGGCACGATGTTTGACGGCGAGAACGATGCCTGCTCGACTTCGGCGAAGTAATGATCGGGGTTGCGGTTCAGTTCCATGATACCGACTTCGATCAGCGGATAGTCGCGGTGTTTCCACACCTTGGTCAGGTCGAAGGGATCGAAACGAGTCTTGTCCGCGTCGGCCTCCGGCATGATCTGCACGTACATCCGCCATTTCGGAAAATCACCGCGCTCGACTGCGTCGTAAAGGTCGCGCTGCGCGCTTTCCCGATCGTTGGCGACGATCGCGGCCGCTTCCTCGTTCGTCCAGTGGCGGTGGCCCTGCATGGTCTTGAAGTGGAATTTCACCCAATACCGTTCCCCGGCGTCGTTCCAGAACGAGTAGGTGTGGCTGCCGTAGCCGTTCATGAAGCGGTGACCCTGCGGCAGGCCGCGATCGCTCATCAGGATGGTGACCTGGTGCAGGCTTTCCGGCGACAACGACCAGTAATCCCACATGGCCGTCGGGCTGCGGAGGTTGGTGCGGGGGTGGCGCTTCTGGGTACGGATGAAGTCCGGGAACTTCAGCGGGTCGCGGATGAAGAAGACCGGCGTGTTGTTGCCGACCAGGTCCCAGTTGCCTTCCTCGGTATAGAACTTCAGGGCGAAGCCACGAACGTCGCGTTCAGCGTCGGCGGCACCGCGTTCCCCGGCGACGGTGGAAAAGCGCGCCAGTACCTCGGTCTGCTTGCCGATGCCGGCGAAGATTTTCGCCCTTGTGTATTTCGCGATGTCGTTGGTGATCGTCAGCGTCCCATAGGCGGCGCTGCCCTTGGCATGCACCACGCGTTCGGGGATGCGCTCGCGGTTCTGGTGGGCCAATTTTTCGATCAGTTGATAGTCCTGCAGCAGGAGTGGGCCGCGGGCGCCGGCGGACAGGCTGTTCGCGTCGTCGGCGATGGGGGCGCCGGCGGTGGTCGTCATCGTCGGGTTGGGCTGATGATCGGTCATGGGTCCCTCTTTCAAACTGCGCTGCGTTTCGGCGCAGAGGAACCTTGCGCCCGAGGGTTATTTTGGTAAAATCGATCTTTATGGAGATATTGTTCGGCAGGACCTGTTAATTATGGCGTATCGTAGCCTTGCAGGCTTGTCGCTCAGGGATCTCGAATACGCGGTTGCCGTCGCCGATCTGCAGCATTTCGGCCGAGCGGCGGATCGCTGCGGGGTCAGCCAGGCGGGATTATCCGAACAGGTGCGCAAGCTGGAGGCGCTGTTCGGCTGCGTCCTGTTCGAGCGTACCACGCGCCGCATCGCGGTGACGCCCGAAGGCGCCGACCTGATCCGGCAGGCGCGGGAGGTCCTGGCCGCTGCGCGGGTGCTGCTGGAGATGGCCCGCAACCGTACCGATCCGCTCGCCGGGCCGCTCCGCCTTGGGGTTATCAGCACGCTTGGGCCGTATTATCTGCCGGGCGTGCTGTGGGAAGTGCGGACGCGGTTTCCGGCCTTGGAACTGCGGCTGCAGGAGGGGCTGACGGGGCCGCTGCTACAGGAGTTGCAGTCGGGCGCGCTGGACCTGGTGCTGCTGGCACTGCCGCCGCTGGCCGACGGACTGATCGCCGAACCGCTGTTTTTCGAGCCTTTTCGCGCGCTGATACCGGCGGGGCACGCCCTGGCGGAGGTGCCACGGCTGAAGGTGGCGGATCTGGCGACGGATGGCTTGCTGCTGCTGGAGGAGGGGCATTGCCTGCGCGACCAGGCCTTGTCGCTGTGCCGCCTCGCGCATGCGGGTGGCGACGCTCGGTTCGCCAGCAGCCTGGAAATGCTGCGGCACATGGTCGCGGCGGGGGAGGGACACTCGCTGGTGCCGTCGCTGGCGGTGCGGGACGATCGCCTGGTGCGGACACGCGAGATCGACGATCCGAATGTTGGCCGGACGGTTGGCCTGGCCTGGCGAGGGAGCGACCCTCGTCTGGCTTCGTTTCAGACATTCGCGCGCTTGCTGCGAGAGACGGCCCCGACCGGGACGCGTGCGGTTTAAGCCGATACGCCGGCCGCCCGCATCAGTATAGACGCGGCGTCCCGTGCCTGGAGGGCGACCGCGGGATCCTGATGCACCAGCATCGACGCGATCGCGCCTTCGTAGAGCAGGGCGATCTGGGCGGCGAGTGAATCCGGGGCCGCTGCCGCGGCCTCGCGGAGCAGGGACGCGATGTGCCGACGGCGTTCTTCCTTGTACGCCAGGGCGATGCCGCGGGCGGTTTCGCAATCGTCGGCCAGTTCGGTGACCGCGTTGACGAACGGGCAGCCCCGGAAGTCGCCCCTGTCGAAACGGGCATGAAGCTGGTCGAACAGTGCCAGAATCTGGGCATCGGGCGGCTGGTCGGACGCGGGTAATGGCAGGACCCGCTGTCGCAGATACGCGGCGACCAGCGCGTCCTTTGACGGATACGTGTCGTAGAGGGAGCGCTTGCTGATTCCGGCCTCGGCGGCGACGGTGTCCACGCCGACCGCGCGGATGCCTTTTTGGTAAAACAGGCGGTCTGCAGCCTGCATGATCCGCTCCGCCATGGGCATCCGGTCGCTCACTTCCGATCGTACTCCTGGGTCAGGAATTTATTTAGCTTGCCAAAGCCGGGATTGCATCCCACGTGCGTTTCCACACAGATCGGTGTGCCGCAACTGATCGACAAGGCTGGCGATCGACAAGGCGGGCGATCGACAAGGCGGGCGATTGACAAGGCGGGCGGTTGACAAGGCGGCCGATTGACAAGACGGCCGATCGACAAGGAGGACAGGCACCATGGATGTCGTTTCGTCATTGGCCAAAGTTACCGGGCCCAAAGTTATCGGGCCCGAGGTTACCGGGCCCAAGGTTACCGGGCCCGAGGTTACCGGCGAAGTCGTCTATCTCGCGAAAACCCCTGAAAAGCCTTATACTTACACCTATGACCCGCCCGACGGGGTGGCGAAAACCAACATCGTCAACGAGCCGCATTCCGTGCCGATTTTCGACATGCGCACCATTGCCGACAGCCTGACGCTGGATGTGCAGGGGTTCGCGCTGGTGCCGGCGCCGACCGCGGTGACGGACTTTTACGATGAGGCGCAACTGGAGGCGACGTACTTCCGGGAAGCGGAGGACTTGGTGAAACAGGCGACCGGAGGCAGCCGGGTTGTGGTGTTCGATCATACGATCCGGCGCCGGACGCCGGGGGTGGAGGACCGCACGCCGGGGATCCCCCGGCAGCCGGTCACGCGCATCCACGGGGATTACACCGAGGTGTCCGGGCCGCAGCGGGTGCGCGACCTGATGGGTGACGAGGCCGACCGACTGCTCCGCGGCCGCTTTGCGATTGTGAACGTCTGGCGGCCGATCCGGGGACCGTTGTTCGACGCGCCGCTGGCGGTGTGCGACGCGACGTCGGTGGCTGACGGCGATCTGGTTCCCCAGGATCTGATCTATCGCGACCGCAGGGGGGAGATCTATGGCCTGACCTACAATCCGGCGCATCGCTGGTATTATGCCCCGGCGATGCAGGCGGACGAGGCGCTGCTGCTGAAGTGTTTTGATTCACAAACGGATGGACGTGCCCGGTTCATGCCGCACACGTCGTTTGTAGATCCGAACGCGCCGTCCGATATGTTGCCGCGTGAAAGTATCGAGTTGCGGACGCTGGTTTTCTTCGACGCGTAATTGGTTCGTATGGCAGCCCGGCCGTCGCCGGGCCTGCAACGCCGGTGGCGCGGAGTGCCCCTGAATTGATGTCGCGTGGCGCTGGTCTGGCCGCCGCGCGACGTCATGGCGGATCGCACCAACTCCAAACCAATCAGACTGATGAATCGAAGGCCACGTCCCGAGCACGGCCGGCGAGGCTCTCGCCACCATCGAGAAATATGGTGTTCCCCGTCATCGACGGCGTCGCCAGAATGAACTGAA
>DATARX010000318.1:0-9733 GCA_036263955.1 Rhodopila sp. | reverse complement strand
CCGAGCGAAATGAAACCAGGCATGAAGAGTTCGTAGAACTCAAACCAGCCGCCGGCCGCGATGCGGGCAACGATGCCGATGAGGTGTCGCGATGGAGGTAGCCGGTCGATGCGGGCGAGGACTGCATGGCGCGGCTGTACGGCCGCTTCGGCTGGCGCGATGGTACTCACGAAATTTCCTGGCTCCCTCTTGACCCGCGGCAAAACCGCCGCCGGTTCGGTATGGCACTGTGCTGGTGCCCATACGGTCTGGATAACTTGATGCGATTGTGGCAGCAAGAATAGACATGACGGGGCAGCAACCATGAACGCGAAAAAGACCGAAACGAATCCGGCGGTGGCGGAACAGATCGGCCGGTGGCTGGCAGCTGCTGATACACAGGCACTGCCGGCGGCGACCGTGGAGATGGCAGGCAAGCTGTTGCTCGATGTGCTTGGTCTCTGCGTCGCGGTCCGCGGCGAAGATTATATTTTGGCAACCTTACAGGCCACTGATGGCGAGGGCGGCTGCACCGCTTTTGGGCATGCGAGGCCGATGACCGCGTTCGATGCCGCGCTGGTGAACGGCACCGCGGCGCATGGCGAAGATTACGACGATACGTTCGAGGGCGGTCCGGTTCATTCCGGCGCGGTGATCGTTCCGGCGGTGCTGGCGGCCTGCGAGCGGGAGAAGCTTGGCGGTCAGGCGCTGCTGCGTGGACTCGTTGCTGGTACCGAACTGATGTGCCGCCTGGCGCTGGTGGCGCCGAAGGCGATTCATTCCGCCGGATTTCATCCGACGGCGACGCTCGGGGCATTGTCGGCGGCCGGTGCGGTGGCGGCGGCGCTGGGTCTGCCGGGGGCGCAGGCGACGTCGGCGATCGGGATTGCCGGCAGCATGGCCTCCGGAATTATCGAATATCTAGCGGAGGGCACGTCAACGAAGCGGATGCACGCCGGATGGGCGGCACAATCCGGGTTGCGGGCGGCGTTGATGGCCCGGGGTGGATTTGCCGGACCGCGCACCGTGCTGGAGGGCGTGCATGGGTTCTACAAGGCGTTCGCGCCGTCGCGGCAGCCAGATTTCAGCAAGCTGTTGCAAGGACTTGGCGAGGATTGGGTGATGCCCTCGATCGCCTTCAAGCCCTATGCGTGCGGGACGATGACGCAGCCGTACATCGACTGTGCCATCGCGCTGGCCCGGCGCGGCGTGGCGGCGGACAGCATCGCCGGGATCGTGTGCGATGTCGGTGAAGGCACGGTGCATCGGCTGTGGGAGACATTGGCGGTGAAGCAGCGGCCACAGACACCTTACGCGGCGAAGTTCAGCACACCGTTCTGCATGGCGGTCGGCTTCTTCGATGGCCGGGCGGGCTTCGGGCAGTTCACGGAAGACCGTATTCGCGATGTGGATGTGCTGAAGCTGGCCGCGAAGATCGGCTATCGTATCGATCCGGAGAATGAATATCCTGCCAACTTCACAGGCCATCTGCGCGCGACGTTGCACGACGGCAGCGTGGTGGAGTTGCGGCAGCCTTATATGCGTGGCGGCGCGCATGACCCGTTGCCGACCGGCGAACTCGAGACCAAGTTTGTGGACAACGCGCGGTATGGCGGTTGGGACAGCAGCCTGACCGACGCGGCGCGACGGTGGTGCGGCGAGGTATTCGGGCTGCCGAACGTAGAGGGGCTGCGCAACTTCCGGCAGTAGGGACGATTGGTGACCGCCATCCGCCTGGTGATCTTCGATTGCGATGGTGTCCTGATCGACAGCGAGGCGCTATGCGATCGCGTGGTTTCGGCTGCGCTGGCGAACGTTGGGTGGGATCTTTCAGCGGCGGAATGCCACCGGCTGTTCCTCGGGTTGACGTTTCCGGACACCCGGCTTGCGGCCGAGGCTCATCTGGGTCGGCCGCTTCCGGCCGACTGGGTCGACCAGGTGGTGCGTCAGGTCACCACCGTCATGGCGGCCGAGGCGACCGCGATCCCGGGGGCTCGGGAGGCACTTGAAGGCACGACGGCGCTGGGTCTTCCCTACCGCATCGCGTCGAATTCCTCGCGGGCGGAGATGGCGGCGAAACTTGACCGGACGGGGCTGGCGCATTTGGTCGAGGGGCGGATCCATAGCGCTTATGACCTTATGGCTCGCGGCAAGCGCGGCAAACCGGACCCCGACCTGTTCGTGGAAGCCGCCACGGCGGAAGGCGTGGCGCCGGAGAGATGCATCGTGGTCGAGGATTCGCTGGCCGGCGTTACGGCGGCGGTGGCGGCGGGCATGACGTGCCTGGGTTTCAGCCCGGACAATGATGGTGGACATTTGCGGGCGGCGGGTGCCCTTCCCTTCGCCTCCATGTTCGGGCTACCAGACCTGCTGCGAAGTTTTCTGACCGGGTCAGCATGACCATTGCGGCGTTTGGCTATTTGTATCCGTGGACGAAAGCGCTCCATGTGATCTCCATGATCGCGTGGATGGCGGCCACGTTCTATATGCCGCGCCTGTTCGTCTATCACTGCGACGTAAAGCCGGGCAGCGCCGAGAGCGAGCGCTTCAAGGTGATGGAATACCGGCTGTTCAAGCAGATCATGAACCCGGCGATGATCGCGACCTGGGTTTTCGGCCTCATGCTGGCGCTGACGCCGGGCATCATCGACTGGTCGGCCGGCTGGTGGCACGTGAAACTGCTTTGCGTGATCCTGATGTCCGGGTTCCATGGCGCCATGTCACGCTGGCGCAAGGATTTCATGGCCGATGCCAACCGGCGCCCGCAGAAGTTCTACCGCATCGCGAATGAGATCCCCACCGTCCTGATGGTGATTATCGTCGTCATGGTTATTGTCCGCCCCTTTTAATCGGAGACACTGTCATGTCCCTACGCATTGTCGATGTTCGCGAGGTTACCAAGGCGATCAGTTCGCCCATCCGCAACGCCTATATCGATTTCAGCAAGATGACCTCCAGCCTGGTTGCGGTGGTCACCAACGTGCAGCGCAACGGCAAGACGGTGGTCGGGTACGGGTTCAACTCCAATGGGCGTTATGGCCAGGGTGGCCTGATTCGGGAGCGGTTCGCGCCGCGCATCCTGGAGGCCGATCCGGCGTCGCTGCTAGATGACACGGGCGACAACCTGGACCCGGACAAGGTCTGGGGCACGATGATGCGTAATGAGAAGCCGGGCGGCCATGGCGAGCGTTCGGTTGCGGTTGGAACGATCGACATGGCGGTATGGGACGCGGTGGCGAAGATCGCCGGCAAGCCGCTGTTTCGCCTGCTGGCGGAACGGCACGGGGTGGTCGCCGATCCGAACATTTTCGTTTATGCGGCGGGCGGGTATTACTACCCGGGGAAGGACGACTCGGCGCTGTGCGCGGAGATGCGCAGCTACCTGGAGCGTGGTTATAGCGTTGTCAAAATGAAGATCGGCGGGGAGTCGATCGGCGAAGACCGGCGGCGGATCGAGGCGGTGCTGAAGGAGATCGGACCGCACAACCGGCTGGCGGTTGATGCGAACGGGCGGTTCGACCTGGAGACCGCGATCGCGTATGCGAAGATGCTGCGGGAATATGATCTGTTCTGGTACGAGGAAGCCGGCGATCCGCTGGACTACCAGTTGCAGGCGGCGTTGGCGGAATTCTATCCGGCGTCGATGGCGACCGGGGAAAACCTGTTCAGCCACCAGGATGCCCGGAACCTGATCCGGCATGGCGGCATGCGGCCGGATCGCGACTGGCTGCAGTTTGATTGCGCGTTATCTTACGGGTTGTGCGAGTACCAGCGGACCTTGGCGATGCTGAAGGATCACGGGTGGTCGTGGAAGCGCTGCATCCCGCATGGGGGGCACCAGATGTCGCTGAATATCGCGGCGGGGCTGGGCCTGGGTGGCAATGAGAGCTACCCGGACGTGTTCCAGCCGTACGGCGGGTTCCCGGATGGGACGAAGGTGCAAGATAGTATCGTGACGCTTCCGGAACTTCCTGGGATTGGGTTCGAGGGGAAGTCGGACCTGTATTCCGAGATGCGGGGGTTGGCGAGCTAGGCTTTTTTCACCGCCACGGTCAGGCTCGGTTCGGCCACCCGCGCATTTGCCGCGGAGCTGGCCGGGTCAAGCCCGGCCATGACCGCACGTAGCGGCCTGCGGCCGAACGCAGAATATCCCTTGCTGGCCGGGGGCCATCCACACACGACGGATAGAAAGAATTATCGTCAGCGCAGGTCGGTATTAGAGCGGATCCCGCTCAGATTGCATATCTGAGCGGGTGAAGATGCTCGCTAAAACAATGTGCTAGAGCCGCTCCGGCGAGCCCATGCGAACGGAAAAGGCTCTAGACGTGGCGCTTCAGAAAGGAACCCCCGCCAGATTCCGGCTGGTTCGGATCGTCTGCAGCGTCTGAACCCGGCTGACGGTCGGCAGACCGGTCAGCTTTTGCGTCAATTGATTCTCATGCGCGGTATCGCGCGCCACGAGCTTCAGCAGGAAGTCGCCGCCGCCGCGGATCATGTGGCACTCGCGCACCTCCGCCCAAGTGCCGACGAGTTGCTCGAAAGCTGACAACACAGCCTCCTTCTGGCTTTCCAGCCCGACGATGGCGAAGAACGTGATCTCCCACCCCAGCATCTGTGGATCGGTGTCGGCGTGATAGCCGCGGATGATGCCGGCTTCCTCCAACGCGCGTACCCGGCGAAGACAGGGCGGTGCCGATATGCCGGCTCGTTTGGAGAGGTCTACGTTGGTGATGCGTCCATCTTCCTGCAACGAAGCGAGGATACGGCGGTCGATCGCGTCGAGCAGGATCGGAGTGTCTGAATGGGGCGGCTTCATGGTTACTTTTTAAGTGATGTTTCCGTGCCGCTGGCTGGACGACAATCTTATTGCGTACGGAGCCGTCCGCAAGGAGAAAACGTTAGGCACTTACCCATCGGACCCAGGTATCCACAGCTTTCAGCGGTTGTGCCGGGGTTTCACCATTTCGTCTCTTCCCAACGCCGCCTGGGCCGACCACCTTGCCCAGCATGACATCCTTTGTTCGAGGCTTCGCCCGCGTGCTCGCAGGGATCGCCGTTCTTGTTCTGCTGCTGGCCGCGCTGATCATCGGGGCGGTCTGGCTGACCATACCCGGAACGCGGCAAGTGGCCTCCCTGCCCGGCTTGTCCGCACCCGTCGACGTCACGTACGACGCAGACTGGGTGCCGCGTATTCGCGCCGGATCAGAAACCGATGCGGCCACGGCGCTGGGTTTTCTGCATGCGCGGGACCGGATGTTCCAGATGGAATTGATGCGGCGGGCGGCTTCGGGCCGGTTGTCTGAAATCGCCGGGGCGGCGACCCTGCCGATCGACCGGATGATGCGCACATTGGGCGTGCGGCAGCGCGCGGTCGCCGATTTCGCGACGTTGCCGCCGGAGACGCGGGCGATGCTGGAGGCCTATGCCCGCGGGGTGAATGCCTGGATCGACCTGAAGGGCCGCTTCTCCGCGCCGGAATTCCTGGTGCTGGGTGCGCCGGAACGGTGGCAGGCGACGGACAGCCTGCTGTGGGCCAAGACGATGGGGCTGTGGCTGTCGATGAACTGGCGGGAGGAACTGTCTCGGCAGGCCTTGGCCGGGCGCGTGCCGGCGGCGTTGCTCGACCAGCTTTGGCCGGCGCAGGCGGGCACGGTGGCGCCGGACGCGATGAAGGAGCCATCCACCCGGTTCGCCGAGGCAGCGTCGCGGCTGGCGGCAGTGCTGCCGCGGTTTCCCGGGCCGTTTACGCTGCCGCGGAGTGCGTCGAACGAGTGGGCGGTCGATGGCCGCCATACCGCGACGGGCGCGCCGCTGCTGGCGGGGGATCCGCACCTGGCGTTCAGCTTTCCCGGCATCTGGTACCTGGCGCGGATCGACATGCCGGGACGCGTGCTGGCGGGCGCGACCGCGCCGGGGGTGCCGTTCCTGGTGCTGGGGCATAACGGCAAGATCGCCTGGACCTTCACCACCACCGGCGCGGACGTGCAGGACATCTTCATCGAGACACCGGCCGGGGTCGGCCAGTACCAGACTCCGGACGGGCCGAAACCGTTCACGGTGCGGGAGGAGCGGATCAAGGTCCGCGGCCAGGACGACGTGGTGCTGACGGTACGCGAGACCCGACACGGGCCGGTGATCAGCGACCTGACCCATCCGGACGGTCCCATCATGGCGGTGGCGATGGGCAACCTGCAGCCGAACGACTCGGCGGCCGCGGGCCTGCTGGCGCTGAACCGGGCGGGATCGGTGCAGGAGGCGGGCGCGGCGGCGGCACAGATCACTTCGCCGGTGCAGAACCTGCTGGTGGCGGATGCGAAGACCATCGGATTGTTCGTCACCGGCCGGGTACCGATCCGCAAGGCCGGGGACGGCATGGCGCCGGTGCCGGGCGACGGATCGCATGACTGGATCGGCTGGGCCTCCGGCGCGCAGCTTCCGCACGTCGTCTCGCCGGAGAGCGGGCGGATCGTGAACGCGAACGAACCGTTCTGGCCGCCGGATTTTCCCGTGTTCATGGGGCGGGACACGTTCGGTGCCTGGCGGGCCAACCGCATCCGGGAACTGCTTGGCAAGTCCGATCGGCATACGTCGTCCGATTTCGCCGCGATGCAGACGGACCCTGTCGATACCTTCGCCCGGCAGGTACTGCCCACGGTGCTGGCGGTCCAGGGGGTTTCCGGCGCCGCCGACAAGGCGCTTGGGCTGCTGCGCGGGTGGGACGGATCGGCGGTGATGGACTCGCCGGCGCCGCTGATTTTCAACGCCTGGATGGAGGCGTTCTACTGGACGGTGCTGCGGCATGCCGGGGCGCCGGACGGGGTTGGGACGCCGGTTTCCGATTTCGTGGCGTCGGTGCTGTCGCCCGCCGGGGCACATTGGTGCGATGGGGATTGCGGGCCGATGCTGCGGGATTCACTCGGTGACGCGGTGCGCGACCTGAGTGCTCGGTTCGGTGACGACCCGGCGGCCTGGCGTTGGGGGACGGTGCACCAGGCGGTGTTCGCGCATCCGATCCTGCGTAACATTCCGGTGCTGGGCTCGTTTACCACGATCAGCGTGCCGAGCCCCGGGGATGACAACACGGTTGATCGCGGGGGGACGAATGCGGCGTTCCAGTCGGTGCATGGCGCGGCGTTCCGGGGGGTCTATGACCTGTCCGACCTGGATCGCAGCCTGTTCATGGTCACGCCCGGACAATCGGGCAATCCATTCAGCGGACATGCAAGAGATTTTGTCCTTCGCTGGCGCGACGGTGCTACAATCACCCTCGGGCCGGTGGCGGCCAGCGTCGGCGGGACGGTTCGACTGGTACCATGAACTTCGGCACCCCTTATCCGGACGATGATTTCCTCACCAGCGGCGTCATGTCGCGCCGCTGCGTGGCCTGGGTGATCGACGGGATCCTGATCGTCCTGCTGGTCTGGGTGCTGTGGTGGATCCTGGTGATGTTCGGGCTGCTGACGTTCGGGCTGGGTTTCGGCGCCATGAGCATCCTGCCGTGGGTGCCGTTCAGCTACCAATTCCTGTCGTTGCTGAGTGCCGCCAGCGCCACGCCGGGACAACGGATGCTGGGCTTGACGGTGCGGCGGGACAGCGATTTCGGGCCGCCGACGGGGCTGCAGGCGCTGGTCTCTGTGCTGCTGTTCTACGCGACGATGGCGATCTCGGGCGGGGTGCTGCTGGTGGTGGCCTTGTTCACGGTGCGGCACCGCGCGTTGCACGACCTCGTGAGTGGGCTGGTCGTGGTGCGGGTTGAGGCGTTGACCGCGGACGGCGGAGACTGGAACATATACGGCGGAGCGTCCGCCCCATGAGCATGTACAAGCCGCCTCGCCGACCCCAGTTCTTTTATACGACAGCCCCCCTGCCCTGTCCCTATCTGGCGGGACGCACGGAACGCAAGGTGGTGACCGAGATCATCGGTCCGGATGCGGAGGCGCTGCACGACCGGCTGTCGCGGGCCGGGTTCCGCCGCAGCCACAACATCGCGTACGCGCCGGTCTGCCCATCCTGCCAGGCGTGCGTGCCGATCCGCATTCCGGTGGAGACCTTCCAGCCGGACCGGACTTTGCGCAAGATCGCGCGGGCGAATGCCGGGCTGGAGGGGTATCGCGTGCCGGCGCGGGCAACCGCCGAACAGTTCCAGTTGTTCCAGCGCTACCAGCAGGTGCGCCATGGCGACGGCGACATGGCGAGCATGAGTTTCTACGACTATCGCGCGATGGTCGAGGACACGCCGATCGAGACGTTCATCATCGAGTTCCGCGACGAGCAGGATCGGCTGGTGTCGGCCTGTCTGTCGGACAAGCTGGGTGACGGGTTATCGGCGGTCTACAGCTTCTTCGCGCCGACGCTGGAGAAGCGGTCCCTGGGCACGTTCGCGGTGCTTTGGCTGATCGAGCGGGCTCGGTCGTTGGGGTTGCCGTATGTTTACCCGGGCTACTTGGTGCCGCAGAGCCGCAAGATGGCGTACAAGGCGCGGTTCAAACCGAGCGAAGTGCTGGTGGGCGGCACGTGGCGGTTGCTGACGGACGGGGAGATCGCCGGCGGCGATTCCAGCGACGTGGCGATGGTGACGGAATCCGCTGTTTGAGTTGCGTGCCGCATGCCGGAGCCTGACTGGCTGGTCTGGGCGCGGGAAATCCAGGCCTTGGCGCAGACCGGCCTGGCGTTCGGCAAGGATCCTTATGACCTGGAGCGATATGCGGCGCTGCGGCGCCTCGCTGCGCGGATCATGGCAGAGCACACCGGGGCGGATCTGGGGCGGGTCGAGCGGTTGTTCGATGGTGAAATCGGATACGCCACGCCGAAGATCGGGGTGCGGGGCGCGGTGTTCGATGCGGCGGGGCGGATCCTGATGGTGCGGGAGGTGGTGGACGAGAACCGCTGGACCCTGCCGGGCGGATGGGCGGACGTGAACCAGACGCCGGCGCAGTCGGTGGTGCGGGAGGTGTTCGAGGAGTCGGGCTACCGGGTTCGGGCGGTGAAGCTGGCCGCGGTGTGGGATCGGGCGCGGCAGGCGCAACCTGCGATGGCGTTCTCGATCGTGCGGATGTTTTTCGTTTGTGCGCTAGAGGGTGGGGCGCCGGCGACGAGTTTGGAGACGAGCGAGGTTGGGTGGTTTGCCGAGACAGACGTGCCGGCGGATCTGTCGGTGCGGCGGACGTTGCCGCATCATATCGGCCGGATGTTCGCGCATTGGCGGGAGCCGGGGTTGGCGACGGAGTTCGATTGAGGGTTTGGGTTGGGAAGGCTGGTGGGTTAGTGCGGTTCGCTAAGTCATCAAGCGGACACGGAGTTGCACGGTGTTCGCACGGAGTTTCGCCGGGAGGGGGCGTGGATCGGCGGTCCTTGCGTTGTCCGTTCGTTATGGTGCGGGGATCTCTATAATGCTCGAAAAATCAGAGGCTTTTGTCCGGCGCATTAGTCCGCCCGAACTCGATGCGCCGCGTGGCTACTCACAGATTGTCGAAGTCCGACCGCGGCGCCTGATTTTTATCGCGGGACAAACGGCCGTCGACCAGAATGGTGGATTGGTCGGAAAAAATGATTTTGCCGCGCAGGCGGCGCGGGTGTTCCGGAACCTGGGCATCGCTCTTCAGGCCGCCGACTGCTCCGCGGGTGATCTGGTCAAGCTGACGGTCTATCTGCGAAACATGGATGATCTCGCTGCGTACAGGGAAGCCCGTGACCGTTTTTTTGCCGCGGTCACGCCGCCCGCGGCTCCTGCCATTACGCTGGTCGAGGTCTCAAG